>CAMFEL010000010.1 GCA_945949385.1 uncultured Clostridia bacterium
TGAGTATAATAATGATAGTGGGATTTGAAATCCCATTAAAGAAACAGAGGTGTTGATCATGAGACCATACAATCAAGAAACTCTCGACAAGGTCCTGAAATTCGTAAACAAGTATTATCAGGAGCATCACTCTTCCCCGACCATTAACGAGGTCGCAGCAGGTGTCGGTGTGGCACGCTCGACCACCCATCGTTATATTCAGGTTTTGAGTGAACGAGGTTTGATTGATTACGATAGAGGTATCATGTCTGCTCCCCAGAGCGCCAAAATGAAGACTGCCTATGTGTCCGCCCCGTTAGTAGGCTCCATTCGTTGTGGTTCTCCGGAAGAAGAGGAAGAAGCTATCGAAGAATATGTCAGCCTTCCTGTTTCTATGTTTGGCAAAGGAGATTTTTACATACTCCGAGCCAAAGGCGATTCCATGGTCGATGCCGGTATCGACGAAGATGATCTGCTTGTCATTGAGCGTAATTGCCCTGCTCTCGAAGGGGATATAGTCGTTGCGCTGGATGAAGACAATCAGAACACTCTGAAAAGATTCCGCGGCTTTGACGAAGACGAAGAGTGCTTTATTCTTGAATATGAAAATGAAGCACGCTATCCCGATAAGGTCATAAAGGTGAAAGGCTTTCAAGTACAAGGCGTAGCCAGACACGTAATAAAGGCCCTATAAAACAAATATCTTAGACCGATTGGAGATGTGTTGTTTTGAACGCTACAGATGTTGAGTGCCCGATCTGCGGCACTATGAATGAAAAGCTTGACTTGGATGAAACCGATGGCTGGATGGAGTGCGAGAAGTGTCATAATGTCGTTCAGGTTTTGAAATATGTCAAATCAAGGCGTATTCCTGTTTACCAAATGAAAGACTGTCAGGTTCTCGTTCCTTTACCGCGAAAATAAGAAAAGGAGCAAGGCGATGCTGGAGGATTGGACCATTTACTCCTGGTATTGCCCGAACTGTAAGAATGAAGTTGCGGGGCTGAAAAACAAGAAAAACCAGATAAGAGTAAGATGTAGTAAGTGCGGAGCCGAAATGGTTCGCACGGTTGTAGGCCGGAGACATGATGTAATTGACATCTATGCTCCGACAGGAATGGAACATACTGATTTATCATTAAGAGAACACTAATTGTTAGTGATGAGGAGATATTAAGATGACGATGCTTGAAGAATTCGTAAAGGAGCGCAATGAGGCGCTATTCAGCTTGGATCGTGGCAAGATTGAAGCGTACATGAAAAAATATGGGCAACCGGAAACTGAAGAAGTCCCTGATGATTTGTTCTGGGCTTCGGTTTATAAAGCAATTTGCGGGATTAACAATGCCCCGGATGAGCTCGTATCAAAAGCCCTTATGTGGCTTCACAAGAACGGATACACTGTTTTCGCATAAAAACAGCAACACAATTTAATCAACGACATCACGACGGAACGGTCGAGCTGAAACAGGGCTACACTAAATCCGATTCCAGGTCACTTGATCGTGGGCAATGAGCCCGAACATTCACCGGTAGTTTAACCAGATAAACGTGAGAGGCCACCGGCAAGGAAGACACTATAGATCTATCTATAGGTCAACCTTGTCGGTGGCTTTTTCTTTTGCCTCCGACACCACAAATAAATATTCGCAGCCTGAAGTACAAGGGCCAAGGATACAAATACGCTGATTCAACCTATTTGAAAAAGTAGTATGGGTACCCTCTATTAACTGCACCCTTTTTTAGGCAGCATTAATGGTCCTTCCCGTCAGCGTTTTGTGTCCTTCGGACCCAAACAAGGCGGAAAGGACTTTTTTATGTGCAGCAAATGGCTCTGTTATGTTGGCAGATACCCGTAATCTCCGAATTTTAGATTTCAACCAAATTCAAAAATTCAAAGGAGATTACAAAATGGCAGTTAATTTTGGACATGAATATCTGAAATTTGAAAAGGAACAGAAAAAGTTAAGAAAAGAATATCTTGCAGCAGGAATGACAGAAGCAGAAGCAGATGAGATGTATGACTTTGACAAGAAGCAGTTTGATAGAGATCTTGCTTTCTACCGGAGAATAATATCTCTTGATTTTGTTAATGACGATTTTGAACAAGAAGCTCGCAACCCGTTACTTGAAAGTAATATGAATACGTTATGCGTAGAGCCGCACATCTCGGTATCCGGGAAATATGGTTGGTTAGAAGAAATTGAAAATGAGTCGTTAGTTCGAGCAATACGCAAATTAAAACTGTATGAGATTGAAACTATTGATTTGCTCATTAATGGTATGACTCAAGAAGAAGCAGCCGAATTTCTCGAAATAGACCAGTCGACTATAAGCTATCGGATAAAGAGAATTAGAGAAAAATTAAAAAAATATGGATTTCATTCATAAAATTCGCGTTTTCGTGCTCTATCCCTTGAGGAGATATTTCCTCGAATATTATGAAAACGAGGTTTATATGATGAAAAACATAAGAGAAATTGTAAGAGGCGATATTTACTGTGCGGATCTCAATCCAGTTGTAGGCTCAGAACAAGGTGGTTATCGTCCGGTATTGATTATTCAAAATGATATGGGAAATATGTATAGCCCTACGGTTATCGTGGCTCCGATGACATCCAGGCCAAAGCGTCTTGAGATGCAGACTCATGTACTGATTGAAAAAATAGGTGAACTTGAAAAGGACTCATACGTTCTGCTCGAACAAATCAGAACCATTGACAAGTCAAGACTTCATAGCTATTGGGGACATATTTCTGACGAGTCCATAGCCGTGGTGGAAACTGCATTGAAGAAAAGCTTAGGACTTCTTCCAATCAAGAAAAACGATGATCTTGAAATGTGTCTTTGTCCTGTATGCGCAAACGCTTTTTATGAAACAAATACCTATAAGTTGATAAGAGTTGATCGTTTCCAAATAGAAAAAGACACTTGCACTTACTGTAATGTACGGCAGGGATACGATTATATCATTCGCAAGAGAAAGTCAAATGTGTCAAATAAGGATAATCATGGCGTTTGCACCTTTGATGGAGGTCGAGATCATGACTAAAATTAAAGGGAAAAACGACGCAATCACCTTCGCGGCTATAAAGATGGTTGAGCAATTATTCCATGATGGACAAATTCCGGCGAATACTCTTCGCAACATCTTAGACGAATACTCTGATTGCGTTGATACTTCAAAATTCAGATGTAGCAATGAAAAAAAGAAAGATAAAAATGAGGTGTCGGCATGATGTACGATTTGAAAAGGGAGTTTGAAAAGAAACGTGTTGCAATATATGCTCGCGTCTCTACAGAACACGAGGCGCAATTATCAGCGTTGGGAAACCAAATTGACTGGTACAAGCCTATTCTTGCAGCACATAAAGAGTGGACCTTGGTTGGCGAGCCCTATATTGATGAAGGTATCACCGGTACTTCAGCAGAAAAACGTCCTCACTTTATGAGAATGATGAGAGATGCAAAAAAGCACAAGTTCGATCTGATTATTACAAGAGAAGTTTCGAGATTCGCAAGAAATACCGTTGATACTCTCCAGTACACGAGAATGCTGAAGTCAGTCGGAGTCGAAGTTTTCTTCATTAACGACAATATTAGGACGTTTGATGGAGATGGTGAATTAAGGCTGACTATTATGGCTACGCTTGCACAGGACGAGAGCAGAAAAACATCGGTGCGTGTCAAAGCCGGTCAGCAAACGTCAATGGAAAACGGAGTATTCTACGGCAATGGCAATATTCTTGGGTATGACCGAGTTGGAAAGGAAATGGTGATAAACGAGGAACAAGCCAAGACCGTAAGAATGATCTTCGATATGTACCTTAATGGGTACGGCTTTGCAAAAATCAAATACGAACTGGAACGCCAGGGGCGGCTGACTGCTATGGGAAAGGAAAAATGGTTTTATTCCGTAATATCAAACATTCTCAATAATTCTTTTTACTGCGGCATTATGAAGTACCACAAGGAGTATACACCGGACTTCCTCGAACAGAAGAAAATTAAAAACTCCGGCGAGGTGGAATATACCTATGTGAAAGGTCGCCATCAACCCATAGTATCCGAAGAAGAGTTCCAGCGCGTTCAAGATATTCTAAATGAAAAGCGAGGGTCTATGAAAAGTTTGCAACATAATCAAAAGAAGCCTCGCGGTCATGCCCCCAGTAAATCGGTTTGGAGCAGATTGCTTGTCTGTGAGTGTGGAAAAAAACTAAATTGCCACGTGTGGAATAGAAAAAACGGTGCGGTAAACGCTGGCTACCTTTGCTACAGTCAAACAAATCATGGGACAGTTCAACAAAAAAAGAATCATGGCATTAAAACAGCCAATAGTTGTGATACACCGATGATCCCAGACTGGAAGTTAAAGATGATGGCTGTCCATATTTTTAAGAATTACATTGCCGATGCTGATAAGGTATTATCTTTGGCCTATGAAATGTTGGAGAAGCACATTGCGGATTCGGAAGATGAACCGGATATTGCAACAATAATTGAGGCACAGAACAAAGAACTTGAGAAATGGGAAAAGAAACTGGACAATTACATTGAAATGCGAGCAGATGGAGAAATATCAAAAGAGGTTTTTCTTGCTAAAACTGGAGATATAAATGACAGGATAGCGGAAATCAAAAAATATCTTATGTCATTGCAACAAGATAATTCCGAAGTCGAGGAGAGAGATTATGACTCTCTATTGGAAGCGCTGAAAAAAGAACTGGAAGCGTATGTTGATTTTGAAAGCTCTACAGAAATCCCGGATCAAATACTTGAGGCATTCATCGAGAAGATAGTTGTTCACAAAGACAGTTTTGAATGGCATCTACGAATCCCGACTGCAAATACAAGATGCGAAATCGGTGAAGAAGAAGGAATGACAGACGAGGTCGAATCGGTAATTGAGTTTCTCGAAAAAGAAGAAACTCCTACAAGTCAAAAACTTCTTATTTCTGAGTTTACAATGACTAAAGATGATGCGCTGAAATATATGTATTCCATTGACACTCGCAAACGAGTACATCGCTGGAAGGACTTTGAAGTCAGATTATATGCGTAAATAGAGGCTCCTGCTCATTTTGGGCAGGAGCTTTCTTTTGCTCAACGTATTGAAAAATGAGCATTTTGATGGTATAATATTGCAAGTAAGCAAGCGATGAAAGATTTCGGCAATCGAGTGGTTGATTCCTTCTTTTCTTCCACGCTACACAGGTTGCTATCAAAGAAAGCAAGTAATTGCTGACTTTATAAAACAAAACTATCCGCCCGAGAAATCGGGCGGATTTTTGTGCAAAGTCCTTTTTATTGGACACAAGGTGTGTTATAATGTGTTCAAGAGGTGAGAAAAATGAACGAAAGAGAAATTGGAGCGGGTGCTTCTTGTTTTCTTATAAAAGATGAGAGCATTAAGGGGAATTGGAGTAAAACGCCAATTCACAAGTTTCTTGAAGACGAAGGGTTTGTTTGCTGGGGCAAGGCAAAAAGCCACGAGGAAATTGATTGGTTATATATCAATATTTACTCCAAAGTATATTCAAAGGGTATGTATGGGGTCGGTTTAACAAAAGTCGTTTGCGACCACGCGATAACTTGGGGGGAGTTTTTGACAATCTATAATATCTACAAAAAATACCAAGGCATTTCTGTCCTGAAAATGACCGAGCAAGAACAGACGGCCACCGAAATTCAAACATATGAAAAAATTGGTGATGTCATTAAAGATATTGACCCCAATTCAAAAGAGATAAGACTGTCGTTAGGAGTTGTTGATTATGATGCACCATACTTGTTGCATTATGATATAAACTTACATCTGCCTCCATATTGTGATGCCAAAAACGAAGTGTTTGATTTCCTCATTAGAATAGATATGTTGAAAACAATAACTCTTTTGGAGCAGAAGAAATAGTTATTGGTTTTCCCTCTTTTGCTGATAGCAGCACAGGCTGCTATCAAGGAGTCTCAGAAATGATTTCTCTGAGGCGGCACTGACCGGCATTACCTACGCGGTATTGTAATCCGAAACAAATCCCTCTGCCGACAACCGGCGGAGGGATTTTTCGTCGGTTAGAGAACATTGAAAAAAACAGCATTTTATGGTACAATATGTGCAGAAAAGCAAGATTTACGGAGTAAGAAGTTTGAAAGCAAAGCAAGCGCAATCGCACGCAAGCTGTTTCAAACCCTATTTGTGCCTTGCCGCCAAAAACGGCGGCGGCAAGATACAAAGCCTCAGGGTTTTCTAAAACCGCCACAAATCAACGAAAGGCACAGTCATAATTATGAAAAACAAAGCATTGGTCGTTATCGACATTCAAAATGATATTACAAAAAACTACAAGGAAATCATTGATAATATTAACAAAGCCGTTGATTGGGCAATTGCCCATGATATGCACGTGGTTTACATTAAGCATAACAACCTATCTGCCGGCACAAGGACCTTTAAGCCCGGTACGCACGGTGCCGAATTGGTTTCGGATATGAAAATCGTATCGGAAAACATTTTCACAAAAACCAAAGGAAATGCATTGACAAGCGAAAGCTTTGCCGATTTTATAAACGAAAATGAAATCGGTGAATTCTACATTGCCGGTGCTGATGCCGCAGCCTGTGTAAAATCCACTTGCTACAACATGGCCAAAGCAGGTTACACAGTTCATGTTCTGTCCGACTGCATCATCAGCTACGATAAAAGAAAGATCGGCGAAATGCTGAAATACTATGAGAGTAAAGGGTGTATTACCGAGAAGCTGAACGAGGTGATGTAATACTTCCGGGCAATTACGAAGCCTTGGGCGGCATCAGGAATGCTTTTGAAAATGAGCTGTTGCTCTTTTAATTTCCGGCAATAACGGAATCGGCAGCAGACGTCCGATTTTATATTTTGCTGCTTTGAGCAAAAAACCGACAGTTCGGTATTTAGGGGAGTTTATTATGGCTATGTGGAATCCGTGGAGAGGATGTAAAAAATGCAGTGACGGGTGTCTGCACTGTTATATTCACAAAGGGGATGCAAAGCGCGGCATTGATACAAACGATATTGTAAAAACTAAGGACTTCCGTAAACCGATTGAGCGGCTGAAGAACGGCAATTATAAAATGAAATCCGGAATAGTATATACCTGCTTTTCTACGGACTTTTTGATTGAAGAAGCGGACGGTTGGCGCAAAGAGTGTTGGGCAATGATAAAAGAACGCTCCGACTGCACATTCCTTTTTCTCACCAAGCGTATTGAGAGATTTACGGAATGTATTCCGAATGATTGGGGTGACGGATATAACAATGCAGTTGTATGCTGCACGGTTGAAAATCAAAAAAATGCAGATAAAAAACTCTCCTTATTTCAGTCATTGCCGATTAAACACAAATGTATTACGGCACAGCCGTTACTTGAAAAAATCGATATTGAAAGGTATCTCGGTGATATCGAATCGGTGGTTGTGGGAGGAGAGTCGGATAATAATGCCCGCCCGCTTAATTACGATTGGGTTTTAAGTGTTCGTGAGCAATGCATAAGAAAAAATGTGAACTTTGAATTCAGACAGTGCGGCACACATTTTATAAAAGACGGAAAACAGTATAAGCTGCAGACAAAAGATCTGTGCAGGCAGGCAAGGCTTGCAAATATTGATTATCATAAGCAGTAATATAGTATCCTGCTTCAAAACGCTTAAAAGTCCGACAGGCAGAAAGAATTTCAAATGAAAAAGTAAAACAAAATGAGCAAGATCGTAAAACGGATACTTATATATCTATTGCGCTCTCATATTCGCCTGCCATCATGACCGGCGGCAAACCCGCGCTCATAATGGCGGCTGTAAGCCGCTGCTAACAGCAGGATTGCTCAACGGCAAAAGTCTCTTTTGAACCGCCTGCTTTGCAGGTGGTTTTCAGAAAAACAAAAAATCCCCGTGCTTCAAATGAGACACGGGGATTTTTGCGGTTATGAAAGCAATTCAACGATGGATTCGACAGTATGGGGTTTAAGTCTGTTTTTGCCGGGCGTGTGGATTGCCTTGTCTATATCGTTTTTATTTGAAAGAATATATTCATTTTCAATAGGACTGTTTCCGTGCAGCAAAAATGCATAGCCGCTAACCCATACTCTTACACCGTAATATTTCAGATATTCTGCAAGTATGCCCGCCTGCCGCCTAACCTGTCTTATGGGATTCTTTACGGACTTAACATAAGTATTTCCGGCTTCTGACGTATGGTATTTTTTCCACTCGTAATCGTCTTCTCCGCCCACAATCGTTCCGTTGTAATTTTTAACCTCAATGATAAAAACTCCGTATTTGTTGACTATTATATTGTCAAACTCCGCAGACATTTCATCAAAAGAAATCTCAACATTGGTTAAGTGATAATCGCCCTCTTTAAGCAGGCCGTCTATTATCTCTGCAGCTTTTTCTTCCCCGAGCCGCCCGAAAAATCTTTCCGGCGGCTCATATGTTGTTCCGGGCAAATCCGTCTTTTTGGGAGAAGATACCGCAGCAATAATCATCACAATTATTGCGATTACTATAATACCCAGCACAACAGCAGTCAAAGAATACCGAACCGCATCAAAGTTAAAATTCTTAAAAAACAGATTCAGCAGTACAGCAATAACCAAAAGCACCTGTTACCTCCTTGCTATACTCAGTTATATAATCGAAATCAAATTCCTGCACTTCGGGCACTGAAAGCTGTTTGCGTTCCTGCTTTTTCTCAGTGCTTTTTCATATTCGACGCACCTGAAAACTTTTCCCGCCCTGCAATACGGGCAGGCGCATTTTCCGAAAGTTCGCGAACACATTATTATCATAATAACGATCGCCGCAAGAGCACATCCGCCGATTATATTTATGATAATCTGCAAATTTTTACTGCTGTCAAACAAAAATGTCACTGCGGCAAAAAGAACGAATACCGAAATAAGGCTGATAATGTAACACTTCATCAGCATAAATGCTTTATTGATATACTTCCTGTAAATCATTTTCGTCACTCTGCTTTTCCGTCGCAGGAGCCCAGAGAGTTTATGCGGTCCGACAGACTTACAAGCTTCTCCTCCGCCTTGCGCACATCGTCGCCGTAAACCGTTCCCTCCGCAAAGCGCTCTTCCGTCTTATGCATAAATTGCTCCGCGCTCTTAAAGCTTGAAGCAAGAGACGACCAGAGGAAAAAGCGCCTGACGGAACGGCAGCTTACGCTTCCGGCGACGGCGTATACCGCCGCGCAAAGCAACACCCACGATGCAAATAGAGTGCAAAGCAAAGCAACCCTTTCGCTGTCATACGCCCAAAGCATAAATTTCGCCGCCGCAATGAACGAAACAACAGACGCTGCCGCACATATTATGCGGCAGCGTTTCTGCTTCTTTTCAAATACTGCGAGACGCTGTCGCGCATTGTATTTCTTTTCGTATATCAGAATGTCCAGTGACATTTCTTCTTCACTTCTCATATTACTTGCCTCTCATAGCTTTGCAAATCGCAATATAATCCGCCGCCGACAGCTTCTCGCCGCGCACATCGGCGCGGTACCCCAAGGCTTCGAGAGACGCAGTCAGAGCGTCCTTTGGAAACATGGGGGAGAGAGCGTTTGCCAGAGTTTTTCTTCTCTGCGCAAAAGCAAGGGAAACAGCCTTTTTCACCGCAGCAATAAAAGCGTCAAGTTCCCCGTCTTCCTCGGGAAGCCCCGGAAAAGCTTCTCTTACACCGCCCCTGTACAGCTGTATCTGCACCACGGCGCTGGTGACCTTGGGAGCGGGATAAAAATTGCCCGCGGGAACGGAAAACAGCTTTACCGCACGCCCGCACAGGGCGACGGAAGCGGTTATGGCACCGTAATCCGCGCTGCCCGCCTCGGCGCAGAGCCTGTCCGCCACCTCTGACTGAACGAGCACGGTGACAGACTCCACCTGAGGCGTCTCGCCGGGTCTGTATGCTTCAAGCACCGACATAAGAATGGGCGTGGTAATATAATAAGGCAAATTGGCGCAGATACGCACGGGAGCGGAGCCGAAATTTTCCGAAAGGAATTCCCGAAGGGAAAGCTTCATAAAGTCCTCATTAACAACGCGGACATTGTCGCATCCCTCCAAAGTCTCGGAAAGAAGCGGAATAAGGCCACGGTCTATTTCAACCGCCGCCACCCGCTCAAAAAGCTGAGACAGTTCCCGCGTCATTGCTCCCACGCCGGGTCCTATCTCCAAAGCGCACACGCCCGCAGGCGCCGCCTCTCCGCCTCCCCAACCGCAGTCGAAGCCGCAGGCGGCACTTCCGGCAATGCGGGCGGGCACATCGGGATTTATGAGAAAATTCTGTCCGAAAGCCTTGCGGGGAGCAAGGCCGTATTTTGCCAAAAGCTCCCGCACATAGGACTGATTACACAGATTCACGCCGGTCAGATAACGGTCACGGTGTAGGCTGTAACAAAGCTCTCACCGGCCTCAATGGTTTTAGCGTACTTTTTGTTCTCAAGCTCCGGGGTCTCCGCCGTGGAGCCGGGAAGTCCGTTCCATGGCTCAAGGCAGATAAACGGCGCACCGCCCTCTACGGGAGTCCAGAAGCCTATAGCGTCAAAGGAATCAAACTCAAAGCGTATTCCGTGCCCGGTATTTCTGTTTACAAGATTCACTTTTCTGACCGGCAGATTTTCAACAACAATGGCGTCAAGCTCAAAGTCCTTGTAATTAAGCGCAAGTTCGTTGTTCTTAATAACATCAAGCTCGGGCATATCTGGGGACATATAGCCTCCCTCCTGCTCCGTGTTGTGAACCGACGCGCCCTCGGCATTGTCAAAAACAAGGCTGTAATCCTCAAAGCTCTCCCCGGGTAGCATAGGGCAGTTAAAGCCGGGGTGCCCTCCGATGCAGAAGGTAATGGGACAGGTGTCTGTGTTTGTTACTTTATATTCCGTGCGAAAGCCTGTTTCCGTAACGGAATGGATTATATCAAGCTGAAAAGCATAAGGATAAGAGCGGCGGGTCTCCTCGCTGTCGCAAAGCCGCATAACGACGCCGTCCGGTCTGACCTCCACGGGAGTAAATTCCACCTTGCGCGCTATACCGTGCTTTTTCATGGGGTATGACACGCCGTCTGCTATTATTCTGTCTTCCTTTGCCCGGCAAACCACGGGGAAAAGGCAGGGAGCCTGACCGCTCCAGTATTCGGGCCTGCCGTACCACACATACTCCGTTTTGTCTTTTACAAAGGAAATGAGCTCGCCTCCGCGGGTGGTGCATTTTGCGACGGTCTCTCCCTTGGATATTATAAATTCCATATGCTTGATCCTCTCTTTTTATACTGCCGAAGCTCTCTCAGAATTCCAGCTTATCCTCAAGATATGCGCGCAGCTCGGAAACGGGTATTCTCACCTGCTCCATTGAGTCGCGCTCACGCACGGTCACACATCCGTCGGTTTCGGTATCGAAATCGTAAGTAATGCAGAAAGGCGTGCCTATCTCGTCCTGACGGCGGTAACGCTTGCCGATTGAGCCCGCGTCATCGAAGTCAACATTGAAATGCTTGCACAGCTCGGCATATACCTCGCCCGCCTTGTCCGACAGCTTCTTGGAAAGAGGCAGTACCGCAGCCTTGACGGGAGCAAGAGCGGGATGCAGGTGCAGCACTACGCGCACATCGTTCTTCTGAGCGTCCACAACTTCCTCGTCGTAAGCGTCGCAAAGGAACGCAAGGAAGGAGCGCTCCACGCCCAGAGAAGGCTCGATAACATAAGGAATATAATGCTCGCCCGCCTCCTGATCGAAATAGGAAATATCCTTGCCCGAGGTGTTCTGATGCTGGGTAAGGTCATAGTCGGTGCGGTCGGCAACGCCCCACAGCTCGCCCCAGCCGAAGGGGAACAGGAATTCAAAGTCGGTAGTAGCTTTTGAATAGAAGCAAAGCTCCTCGGGGTCATGGTCTCTGAGGCGGAGATTTTCCTCAGTCATACCCAGAGACAGCAGCCAGTCGCGGCAGAAGCCTCTCCAGTAAGTGAACCATTCAAGGTCGGTGCCCGGCTTGCAGAAGAACTCAAGCTCCATCTGCTCAAACTCGCGCACACGGAAAATAAAGTTACCGGGAGTGATCTCGTTTCTGAAGGACTTGCCTATCTGACCGATACCGAAAGGCACCTTTTTTCTGGTAGTGCGCTGTACGCTGGCAAAATCCACGAAAATGCCCTGGGCGGTTTCGGGGCGCAGATACACAGTGTTCTTTGCGTCCTCGGTAACGCCCTGGAAGGTCTTGAACATCAGATTGAACTGACGGATGTCGGTAAAGTTATGCTTTCCGCAGGAGGGGCAGGGAATGTTGTGCTCCTCGATAAAATTCTTCATTTCCTCCTGGGTAAAGGCATCGATAGGCTTATCAAGCTCATAGCCCTCCTCAGCGCACCAGTCCTCGATAAGCTTGTCCGCACGGAAACGCTCTTTACACTCGCGGCAGTCCATCAGCGGGTCGGAGAAGCCTCCCAGATGTCCCGACGCCACCCAGGTCTGAGGGTTCATCAGTATAGCGGAATCAAGTCCCACATTGTAGCGGTTTTCCTGAACGAATTTTTTCCACCATGCTCTTTTTATATTGTTCTTCAGTTCAACGCCCAGAGGACCGTAGTCCCAAGTATTTGCAAGACCGCCGTATATCTCGCTTCCGGGATATACGAAGCCTCTGTTTTTGCAAAGCGCAACGATCTTGTCCATTGTCTTGTCCGTGTTTTTCATTCTTGCCATTATATCAGTGTCCTTTCGGAATTTATTTACTATTCTGTTTTTTCAGCGATAATCGTAAAAATACTCCATACCGTCGCTGATGTCCGGATTGTAGTACGCCGCGTTGTCTCCGCGCTGACCCACAAGCTTGCCGGGATAGGTAACGGTCTTTATTTCAAGCCATGTGTAGGCGCGGACAGTCTCACCGCACAGCACCGCGTCCTCGCCCGTCACACTGTTTGACACAAAAGCGCCGGACAGGCTGTCGAGAGCGCCCTGAAGCTCGCTGTCGGAAAAGGAGCTTATATTCTGAAATACTCCGTTTGCAAAGCTTTGCAGGATCTTCATTTCATCGTCTATACCGTCGGAGGGATCGTAATACAGAAGTGCCGCCTGAAGCTTTTTGGCAAGCTTTACGGAGCTTGCTTTTTCAAGCTCTATTTCAAGCTTTACCTCTTCTTCCCCGTCGGTGTCATCTGAGTCCGAGGTATCCTTGTCCTGCTTTTTATCATCCGCTGCGTCGGAGTCGGTGGTATCATCGTTTTTCTCCGGCGCGGAAACATAGCTTTTGCCGTCGGTGTATATATCCACGGGCATTGTCATGGGCACGCTGCCCACGGCATTTGCAACCTTGTACAGATCCGTGGAATGAATCACCGAATAATCCTCAATATTAAGTCCCGTCATGGAGCTTACCTTTTCGCAAAGCCCCTCAATGCCGTAATAATTATAAACTCTGCCGAGAGTAGTCTGTCCCGCGGGGGTGTCCACCTGCGTCATGGCGGGTATGGTCATTATGATATAGTCTCTCTTATCGACATCCGCATGAATAAGCACGATGCTTGTAGCCTCCACAAAGCGGTAATCCGCTCCCAGGATGCCGAAATCCTTCATATCCTTTATCTGCGAGGATTTTGAAGGATAATAATTGTCAAAGGTGTCGGGACGGTAGTCGGAAACCACCCAAAGCCAGGTAAAGGACTCTCCGTTAAGCTCTTTCGTAAAGCGCTCGTCTTTTTCAGAGGCGCCGGTAGTTTCCCCGGGACTCAGTATCTGATCGAGATCCTTGCCTCCGTCGGAAAAGATACCGCACACCGTGTCCGCCACAAAGCCGCAGGCAAAAAGCGCGGCAACGGCAAGAATAACGAGAGATACCGCCAAAGTAATTCCAAAGCTTTTCAGATTTCTCATAACTTATGCCTTTCTGAAATATTTCAGCCGTCAATCACTTCATACGCCGTATTCGGCGAAAAAAGCGAGCCTCGCTCACTGAGCCTTGGCAATATCGGTAATAACAATATCCACTGTAATATCACCGGAGCTTACGGTAAAACGGGAATTTGCCGCAGTATAAATACTGCCGCCCAGCATAAAGCCCTCATCGGTCATTTTGCCCTCGCACAGCGCGGTGCCTCTGACATCCACTCTGCCGTCTGCTGCATATGAGGGAACATATTTCCCGTCGGCATCCTCACCGTACAGTCGGGCGGGTGTAAACACGGCACCGTCTGTAAGCGTACCGAAGGCTTCCCCGTTCTCAAAGTAGAACTCCTTGCCCTCCGAAAAGCAGTCGCTGTACTCGCCGCGAATTCCCGTGACCATATAGGATACCAGATAACTGCCTCTGTCCTGAGTGGCAAAAAGTCCTCCCGAACCCATAGCGGTGCGCACGATTATACCCGCAACGCACAGCATAAGCAGAATGATAATGAGAGCATCGATCGCCGCAAAATGCTTTGCGCCCTTAGCCGTTGTTTTCATTATCGGACTCCTTTTCCTTTTCGGCTTTCTTTTCTTCTTTTTCTTCTTTCTTTTCTTTTTCCTGAGCAGCCTCTTCGGCTTCTTTTTCAGCCCTCTCCTGCTTCTCTTCCTCAAGGCGAATCTCGCTGACATGCTCCGCAAGGCCTGAGAGGATTCGGGTGCTGGGCTTCTTCATACAGATATATATGAATATGATAATAACGGCAGCCACACCCAGCATTATCAGTGTCTTCCACACCTTCATGCGGGATTCCTGGAACATGGCGTCGGTGTAAACCACCGCCACAAGTCCCAAAAGCGCGCTTATGGCGTAAAGCAGGCGCACAGCTTCCTTGTGGGTAAAGCCCATATCCACCAGCCTGTGATGCAGGTGTCCCCTGTCGGGATGGAAGGGACTCTGACCGTGACAAATTCTCCTGATGATAGCAACAAGAGTGTCGAGAATGGGCAGAGCAAAAATGGAAAGGGGCACTAAGAATGAGAGCACCGTGTGCAGCTTGAACAGTCCCTGTACGGATATGACCGACAAGGTGTAGCCGAGGAACAGGGAGCCCGTGTCGCCCATAAAAATGCGGGCGGGATTTTTGTTGTAAGGCAAAAATCCGAAGCAGGCGCCGATAAGTATGGCGGTAAGCAGCGCCGACGTATAGTCTCCCGTTATAAGCATAACCGCAAAAACAGACACTGCGGTTATGGCGGAAACGCCGCAGGCAAGACCGTCAAGTCCGTCAATAAGATTGATGGCGTTTGACAGACCTACTATCCAAAGTATAGTAATGGGAACGGAAAAATATCCGAACTTTATCATAAGGCCGAACAGGGTGATATGGTCGATAAGCACGCCAAAGCACACCGCAATGCCCGCCACACAAAGCTGAACAAGCAGCTTTATCCATGCCGGCAGGCGGAAAATGTCGTCAATGATGCCCAGTATCACCAGCACCGCGCCGCCTATCCAAAGGGCGTAAAGCTCCGAGGAGGGGTCGCAGAACACAAGGGTCGCCACCATAAAGCCTGCAAAAATCGCAAGTCCTCCGATACGGGGGGTGGGCTTTTTGTGCATACGGCGCGAGTCCGTGGGTATATCGATAGCCCCTATTCGAAAGGCAAGCAGTCTGACGGGCGGGGTCATAGTATACGATACAAGTGCTGCACATATTACAGCCACCGCGAAAAATATTACGGTAGTAAGATCAAGTTCCATTTAATAAAGCTCCTTTCCCTGTTGCTCCTTGCGTCAATGCGCATGAGCGGGACTAATCCTTTATCACTTCAACGCTTATACATTTTGCTTCAAAGCACAGAGACGGCAGCCGCACATCCAAGCTGTTTCCGGTATTTATCAGCGTGCCGCCCACGGTGTACCCGGTGCTGACCTGCTTTGCACGTGCTTCAACGGTAACATACAAAGTGCTGTATCCGTCAATATCCGACAGCACGGGGGCGCCGGAGGAGTCCGTTCCGGTATACTGAGCGGGCACCGAAGAAACGGCGGATACCTTGCCTATCTGCTCGCCGCCGTCAGCGCTGCGCACAGCATCCCCCTCTGCCGCTTTCTGGCAGAACTCGCTGCGTATTTCGCCGACCTCAAGCACATATTTAATGCGCACATAGTCGTTTCCGACTCCCAGTCCCGATACGATACCGTATACCAAAGCCGCCGTAAGTGCGACAACGGCAACTATCATCACCGCGTCGATTATATTAAAGCTTCTTTTCTTTGTTTTCACTTTGATCCGTCCTTTTCAACCGCAAGTTACGGTCATTAGCACTTTTCAGTTTATTCGGTACGCCGCAGGCTATGCGCCCATATCGCAGAACGAGCGCTCCGCGCTGTCGGCGGCAGCCGCTGCGTTCTCCGCTTTTGACATTTCAAAATCGGCGTTTCTCACATAAGCGGCGCAGGAGCCGCACAGCACCCAAAGCAGCATGAACGCGGCGTCGCTTTGCCATATATTGCAGAATATACCGCACAAAAGAAGGGAAAATGCCGCACACGCGGGAGCCCCCGCGCCAACCCTTGTGTCGGCGGCGCTGCGGATAGCGCCGAAGCGCCGAAGCTCTCCGTGAGACGCGCCCGTCGACACGGTTCTCCACATAAGCCACGCCACCTCGCGCAGTGTCACAAGCAGAAAAGCCGCAAACACCGCACATCCGGGAATACCCAGCATAGCCAGAAGCTGAAGATAGAAGTCTGCGCCCGCAGGCACGGTGCCTCCGCCCCACAGCCATCCCTCCGGCAGGGTCAGCCCGCCGTGAAAAATCCCGTTTGACGTTGAAAATGCCGCATATATGTTATCGTAAATATACCCGAAAATATTCTGCCACAGACCGTCCGCGTACATCAGCAGTACCGCCGCCCCCAGTATAAGGGAAAGGGCAAGATATACCCGTCTCCTGCCAAGCAGCAGAAGCATAACCAGTACCGCTACGGCAGCCGCCGCCAGATAAGCAAAGGCGCCGCGAAGAACAAGGCATGCACAGGACGCCGCGGCGCTGAGCCACAGCGTAGGACGGGGAATTACATTGTGGTGGCGCAGAGCAAGTCCCATAGCCACGGGAAGCACGGCGGCAAGAATAAGCTCCGCGGAGCCGTCCGAAAAAACATAAAAGGAGCTTACCGCAGAAAGCAGATACCCTCTGTCCGCGCCGAAAGACGCCGGAATAAGAAGAGTAAGCGCCGCACCGAGCACATATACCGCCGCAAAAAGCCCGGCGAAAACAACAGTTGCCGTAAGAAGCCTTATTACGCTGCGGCAGCTTCTGTAAAGCAGAACCGTCAGAAAGTATGCGCTTATAAGCAGAAGTCTCACCAATATATCACCGGTGCCCATGTTCCCCGAGGAAAACAAGGTACAAAAAGCGACCGACAGGGCAAATACGGCGCAAACGGCGTCGCTTCGGCGCAAAGCAAAGCTTCGCTTTCCCCTGACAAGCTTCAGAATATACGAAACAAGCGTCGCCCCGAGAATAACGCAGTGTACCCGTGTATCGCACCACATAAGCAAAGCGGCGCACATCATAGGTCCCGCCTCGGGAACGGTCAGTATAATGCAGACTGCCGCAAGCAGCAGAATAAAGCCTAAAATATCAAAGGGAGAAAAGGCAAAGGTAAGAGTGCCGCAAATAACGCCGGCTATAAAGCCGTGACTCATTCTGCCGCACAGCCCGTCGCCCCCCAGAGTCTCACGGCGTATACCCAGATACTCGCAGACAATGCTGCCCGCACGGGAATCCGTAAGGGACGCGGCAATGCTCTTCTGAGACAAAAGCAGGGGAATTGAAGAGGCGGCAAGGAAAATTCCGAAATACACGGCTCCCCCGTCAGCTTCTCTCGATGTAAAGAATCGCAAAAGCAGAGAGACCGCCGCGCTGTACGCACCGAAGGTAAGCAGAAACATGCCTGCCACCCGAAGCCTGAGCTGCATAAAATACAGTCGCAGACCGGACGCTGCCGCCGCCGTAAGGCTTTGGTCAAAGAGACGGGAGACAAATCTGCGAATATCACGCGCAGGTCTTTTCAGCAGCCGAGCCATGCGGCCGCCGGATTTGTGTGAAGAACTGCTGTCCACAAAATCGCACTCCCCTCTCCAAAGTATCTGCGGGTTCTTTTTCAAGCTTTCCCAAAAAAGAATATTCTGCCCGCATTATATAATTTGTCCTTATTATACTACATAACTGCCGTAATTTCAAGGATTATTTACTATTTGCCCCGCCGCCCGCCATTCTCTGCCTTTTCGGGGACGCCGCACCTTTTTCAAGCCTTACACGCAGCTTCCGCGACGCATAAGGAAAGCCCTCCGAGCCTTACGGCTCGAAGGGCTGATACAGCATAAGTATATGCTTATTTCGCATAATCCACGGAGCGGCTCTCGCGGATAATGTTTACCTTTATCTGTCCGGGGTATTCCAGCTCGGACTCGATTTTCTTGACTATGTCTCTTGCAATGAGAGGCATTCTGTCGTCGGAGACAACCTCGGGCTTTACCATTATGCGGATCTCTCTGCCCGCCTGAATGGCAAAGGACTTTTCGACGCCCTCGAAGCTTGAAGCGATCTCCTCAAGCTTTGTAAGCCTCTTGATGTAGTTTTCAAGATTTTCGCGCCGTGCGCCGGGGCGTGCGGCGGAGATAGCGTCTGCTGCCTGAACTATCATGGCAACCAGAGTCTGCGGCTCAACATCTCCGTGGTGCGCCTCGATTGCGTGGATTACCTCGCGGCTCTCCTTGTACTTACGCGCAGTTTCAACGCCAAGCTGAACATGGCTGCCCTCCTGCTCGGCAGTAAGTGCCTTGCCTATGTCATGCAGAAGTCCCGCACGCTTTGCAAGTACGCTGTCGGCACCCAGCTCGTCGGCAATAATGCCGGAAAGCAGAGATACCTCAATGGAGTGACGCAGTACGTTCTGACCGTAGCTGGTACGGTATTTCAGTCTGCCCAAAAGCTTTACAAGCTCGCCGTTAAGACCGTGAATACCGGTCTCGAAGGTAGCCTGCTCACCCGCCTTTTTAATGGAGACCTCCACCTCGTGGCGCGCCTTTTCAACCATTTCCTCAATGCGGGTAGGATGTATGCGCCCGTCGGAAATAAGCTTTTCAAGTGCTATTCTCGCTATTTCGCGGCGGACAGGGTCGAAGCTTGAAACAGTGATAGCTTCGGGAGTATCGTCGATAATAAGATCAACGCCCGTGTGCTGTTCAATGGTGCGGATGTTGCGTCCCTCGCGGCCGATAATGCGCCCCTTCATCTCCTCGCTGGGAAGAGCTACGGTGGAAACGGTTATCTCGGCAACATGGTCAGCGGCACAACGCTGAATGGCAAGAGCCACAATGTTGCGTGCCTTGTCGTCCGCCTCGTCCTTGAATTCCTGCTCGAGCTCCACCATCTTTCTGGCCTGCTCGTGCTTGACCTCCTCAACCATATCCTCAATAAGCTTGTCCCTTGCCTGCTCGGCGGTCATGCCGGATATACGCTGAAGCGCCATTCTCGCCTCGGTCTTCTGATTCTGAAGATCCTCGGCAAGCTGTTCGTTTTCCTGAACCCGCTTTGCAAGCGCTTCCTCTTTTTTCTCCAGGGAGTCGGTCTTGCGGTCCAGGTTTTCCTCCTTGGACTGCATTCTTCTCTCCTGTCTGGAAAGCTCGCTGCGCCGTTCTTTGATTTCCTGTTCAAACTCATTCTTCGCGCGAAGCATCTCTTCTTTAGCTTCGATAAGCGCTTCTTTTTTTGCGGCGGCGGCATCTGACTTTGCCTGATTCATGCCGTCTGCAATAATTTTCTTAGCCTGAAGCTCCGCAGAGCCGATAGCTGCCTCGGCTACCTTTTTGCGGTAGGTGATACCCACGGGAACACCGACGGCAAGCCCTGCAATAAGCGCGACGATTGCAGTTATAACATAATAGAGCATGTAAACCTCCTTCTCTCGAAATTTCGGTAAAAAATATCAAGAATAATAAAAAATGTATGCTTTCATACAACGGAGGCTGCCCGCGACTTATACTATTCGGTTGAATCTATATAAATCCGGCAGTCGCCGGAATACGAACAATACACTTATTATTTTATAATAATAATAGCTTACTGTCAAGTGCTTTTGAAATCCCCCGAAAACTTTTTTTGTAAATTTTGCGTAATACCTTGAAAAGCAAGGCGGCTGATGTTATTATATGGGCAGTCTTATGCCGCACGCCTGACCTGCGGCAGGATGAAAGGAACGGTACTTTAATTATGTCAAAAATCAAAGTTGCGGTCATCGGCTGCGGAAACATCGGTCGCAGCGGCCATATTCCCGCATACATAAGCGCCGGGGACGAATGTGAGATTAAATATTTCTGCGATATTATACCGGAAAAAGCGGAAAAATGCGTGGCCGATTACGGCTGCGGCACCGCGGTCGCAGACTATCACGAGATCCTGCGCGACCCCGAGGTAGACGCGGTAAGCGTGTGCGTGCCGAACTATATGCACAAGACAATCACCGTAGACGCTCTCAGAGCCGGCAAGCACGTGCTTTGCGAAAAGCCCGCCGCCGCCTGCTACGAGGACGCTCTGGAAATGCAGAAAGTGCAGCACGAAACCGGTCTTACACTGAACATCGGCGTTGTCACCCGTTTCCACAAGGGCGTGGAAGCCGTGAAAAAGCTGGTCAGCGACGGTACTCTCGGCGACGTATACCATGTGTTTATTTCCTTCAGAAGCTTCCGCGACATTCCCGGAATCGGCGGAGCCTTTACCACCAAAGCCTGTTCCGGCGGCGGAGTCCTTATTGACTGGGGCGTACACCGCGTGGATCAGGTTATGTATGTGGTAGGTGACCCCGAGCCTCTCAGCGTCAGCGCGGCAACCTTCGGCTATCTGGGAAAAGATATTAAAAACTATCACTACCGCAGTATGTGGAGTGAAGATACCAGAGACGAAAACGGCACATATGATGTGGACGAATCCTGCACCGCCGTGATCCGTACCTCAGGTCCCGTAATAACCATGGTAGGCGCATGGGCGCAGAACATAGACGAAAACGAGCAGTATATAGACTTTATGGGCACCAAGGCGGGCGTGCGTCTGAACTACTGCGGCGGTTTCAAGCTTTACTCCTACAAGGACGGAGAGTTCGTCACCGAGGAGCCCCCGCTGCCCGAAGGAAATATGTTCAACGATGAGATCAACGCCTTTCTGAACAGCATAAAGACCGGCGAAAAAGAGCGTTCCCATATCGACTACGCCGTAAAGACTTCCATGATACTTCAGGGCGCCTACGATTCCTAAGAGAGCGGAAGAGAAGTGCTGCTCGACAGCTACCCCAAGCTGTAAGCCGTAAGCTGCGATAAACCCGATTTGTACACATACAGTAAAAAGGACTGCATTGCGCAGTCCTTTTCTTTTACGAAATATCAAAATATCAACAAATAATAATTCTCTTTTTCACGCGGAGCCACGGCAAAATCCCGTGCCGCACCCGTCCGTCAAAAATCAGCCGCCCAGATATGCTTTTCTAATCTCCTCGCTGGCGGCAAGCTCCTTGCCCGTGCCGGACATTACAATCCTGCCGGACTCCAGAACATAAGCCCTGTCTGCCACCTGAAGCGCCATTTCCGCATTCTGCTCCACCAGAAGTATGGTAGTGCCTCCGCGGTGAAGCTCGGAGATTATATCGAATATTTCCTCCACCAAAAGAGGGGAAAGTCCCATAGACGGCTCGTCAAGCATCATAAGCCGCGGGCGGCTCATAAGAGCGCGGCCCATAGCAAGCATCTGCTGCTCGCCGCCGGACAGCGTTCCCGCCACCTGCTTTTTGCGCTCGTATAGTCTGGGGAAACGCTTGAACACGTTTTCCAGATCCTCTTTCGACGCCTTGCCGCCTTTGCAGAATGCGCCCATCTCCAGGTTTTCCATAACCGTCATCTGCAGGAAAATGCGCCTTCCCTCGGGAACGTGGGCAATGCCCATGGACACCATTTTGTATGCCGGCGTTTTTACAAGATCGCAGGTAACGGGCAAATCCTCTCCGCTGCGGTCAATGGAGGTAGTGTAATATGTGATATTGCCGCTGCGGGGACGGATAAGTCCCGTGACGGTATGCAGAGTGGTAGTTTTGCCGGCGCCGTTAGCACCGATAAGCGCCACTATCTCCCCCTGATTTACCTCAAAGGACACATCCTTTATGGCGTGTATTTTGTCGTAATATACGTTGATATCCTCAACCTTCAGCATTGTCTGCATAAATTCAAACCGCACCTTTCGTAGAGTTGCGGCGCGCCGGTTTCCGGCACACCGGAGACTTTTCAGCCTCAGCCCACATCTCTCTTGCCGAGATAAGCCTCAATGACCGTGGGATTGGAGCGGATATCATCCGCAGTACCCTTTGCGATGATCTGACCGAAATTCAAAACGCAGATACCCTCGCATATACCCATAACAAGCTTCATATCGTGCTCGATAAGCAGTACGGCTATCTGGAAGGTATCGCGAATTTTGACGATAGTCTCCATAAGATCGGCGGTCTCCGCAGGGTTCATGCCCGCCGCGGGCTCATCCAGAAGCAGAAGGCAGGGGTCTGTTGCCAGAGCGCGGACGATCTCCAGTCTGCGCTGTGCGCCGTAGGGCAGATTGCCTGCTCTCCAGTTTGCCTTGTCCTCCATATTGAATATGGACAAAAGCTCCATGGCTCTCTCGTGGGTAGCCTTTTCCGTTTTCCAGTAGGAGGGAAGACGGAGAATGCCCTCGATCGTGCTGTATTTCTTGGAATTGTGCAGACCTATCTTAACATTGTCCTCCACCGTCAGGTTGGAAAACAGACGGATGTTCTGGAAAGTGCGGGCAATACCCATTTTGTTTATCTGCACGGTAGTTTTGCCGGAGGTATCCATACCGTTCAGCATAATAATGCCGCGGGTGGGAGTGTACACCTTTGTCAGCAGGTTGAAGACCGTGGTCTTTCCCGCACCGTTGGGGCCGATTAGTCCCGCTATTTCGGTCTTGCCCACGGTAAAGTTGAAATCGTCAACGGCGCGAAGTCCGCCGAAATCAATACCTAAATGACTGCACTCCAGCACGGGAGTGGAGCCCAGGTCTCTTTCGGGAATAATGGAATGGCTGGGAACGGGCACCATCCTGCCCTTTTCAAACTCGAAAGCAGACATTACTGCACCTCCTCTTCCTCGCCGTTGCCTTTATGCGTAATTTTCCGCCAAAGCCGACCCACGGGATCGGTTATCTTGCCGATAAGACGCTTCATGGTGGGGTTGTTGGTCACAAGCATTATGATAATAAGCACCACCGCGTATATAAGCATTCTGTAATCGGAGAACTGACGCAGAACGGTCTCGGGCAGCATATACAGCACGGTAGCCGCAATAACGGAGCCCAGCATATTGCCCAGTCCGCCAAGCACCACATAAACCAGTATCAGTATGGAGGTGTTGAAATCAAACTTGTTGGCCGTAATGGTGTTCTGACCCAAAGCGTATAAAGCACCTGCGGCGCCCGCCATAGCGGCGGAGATTACAAACGCCATAAGCTTATACTTAGTAACGTTTATACCTACGCTCTCAGCGGCTATTCTGTTGTCACGAAGAGCCATAATAGCTCTGCCGGAGCGGCTGTTTACCAGGTTGAATATTACCACAAGGCAAAGCATTATGAGGACAAAGCCCGCGGTAAAGGTGGATATTTTCGTAATACCGGAAATACCGTTAGGTCCGTTCAGTATCATTTTGCCGCCCTGCTGAAGTCCCAGGTCTCCGTTAAGAAATCCGATGTGAACGCCGTTGGAGTCGCTGCCCACATAAAGGTTGGTAACAACCGTTTTGATTATCTCTCCGAAAGCAAGAGTAACGATAGCAAGATAGTCGCCGCGCAGTCGCAGAACGGGAATACCCACAATGACGCCGGCAATGGCAGCAAACACGGCGCCCACAACCAGTGCTATAAGTATGCGCAGCCAAACAGGTCCCACAGCGTCCTTGAGAAGCATTGCCACCGTGGTACCCGTAAATGCGCCCACGCTCATAAACCCGGCGTGACCCAGGGAAAGCTCGCCCAGAACGCCTACGGTCAGGTTAAGGGAAACAGCGGCAACAATATATGCACAGCAGGGCACCAGAAGTCCCTTCATTGTGGAAGAAAGGAAGCCGGTAGCCGTAAGTATTATCATTACGGCATATGCCGCAATGACCGTGCCGTAGGTGACAAAGGATTTTTTTGTATTCTTTGAAAGCTTCATTCCCGTCAC
>CAMFEL010000011.1 GCA_945949385.1 uncultured Clostridia bacterium
CCTTCAGGTCTTCAAGCATGGTCAGCATCTGGTACTCTTCGATACCGTCGCGCATAAGCTCCACTCTAAGGCTTCCGATGTAGCTTGTGCCCAGTATTTTTGCCTGAGAAGCACCGTAGAACATTACTCCGTCACCGTATATGTATCCGGTACCGCTGTATATTTTGTTGGTCTTCCAACCGACGTTCGTTCTGTCTCCCGTAGAGGTGTTGTCAATATAGTTTCCGTTTTGGCTGTCAAAAACTTCCCAGCCGTTGGTGGCGTAATACAGATAACCTGTTACATCGTTCTGATAAAGCTGCCAGAACAGAAGCTTTGTCTGAAGTCCCGTGTTTTCAATAAGCTGCTGACAGTAGCTGTAGGAGTTCTGCCTCATACAGCAGTACGCCCACTTGCGGTGAGTGCCGTTTTTGTCAAGAGCCACTATGGAATCCATACGGTCATTCATCTCGCCGTACTGCGCGTCCCAGTCATAATACTTGTTTACAAGCTGCAAATCTCCGCCGCCTGTATAGATATACTGCCCGCTTCGGTAGGAGTTAAGTAAAGTATATCCGCGGCTGTTTTCATCTCCGTATGAAGGATTGCCGTGATGGGGCATAACCACAGACACCAGCGCATGGGGAGTAAAGGCGTAGGTCATAGGGCAGAACAGCGTCATGCTGTCGGTGTCGATAAGTGCCTGGAAAAGATCCTTTCTTTCATATATGGGATAATTGCCGATTATGGAGGTATATGAATATGTATCGGTGGTATATTTGCCGTAGGGATAGGGAATATTCTGGTACATAGGCACCACAAACGCCGCGTCGGGCCACAGCTTTTTCACAGCGTCGGCGGTGGTGATAACGCTCTCCATTTGCTCGGGATTGGGCTCGTCCACATTATAGAAATAAAACTTATCTTTTATGTCCTCCCAGTTGTCAAGCGCCTGAAGCTCATTATACAGCGACGCGTAGCCGGAATAATCGCTTTCTATATAATAAGGAGAAATGTTTGAACCGCAGCCGTTGGTGGATACGCGGATAGCGTTGACACGGTCATTGAAAACATACTCGTTTGAAGCGTTCAGCGTGCCGGGAATGTCCATGCCGCACATTCTGTTTTCCAGCAGATAGTCGTAAAACGCTTTGTAGCTGCCGCCGTAGGAGGTGTTGTTTGCAATATAAAACGAGGTCTCAAGGGCGGTATCTTCGCTGAGGGCGAAGTCCCACACATAGGCATAAACGGTCGCGGTCTTTACAACCTGCCCGCTTGAGTTCATAATATTGAGCCGCGCCGAGTACCAACCTGCGGGGGTGTCGGCGGTGCTTTTGATCTTTATGAAAAACGCCTGGCTTTTGCCGCCGTTCAGCTTAAAGGTCTTGACTCTGCTGAGCGGTGCAACGGGATCGGGTGTCTCCCCGGCGCGTATCAGAGGATCGTCGGGGTCGTACCCTATATAAGCGGTGGGATCAATGCCCTCGGTGGAAACATACATTTCATAGTATATCTCCGCACTCATGGCAGCACCGCTGCCGTCGGAGGCGGTAAAATCGGAAACCGACGCTTTCATCCCCGTTTTGTCCGTGTCGGAATACAGCACAAACTGGGCATTTTCGATTTCGTTTTTCGCCATGTAAACGGAGTAGGTGTCCATTCCGGAGGGAGTGATGTCCTCGGTGAGCACCTTTTTGAAGGAATGCTCAAACCAAAGGGACAGAGTGCTGTCCTCATACTCCGCCGTCTCTTTAACATAGCTGTCGGCGGGGTCTTCCGACACATTTCCCGCTTCGCTTGACAGGGCAAAGCACAGCACAGCACACAGCACCGCAAGGAATGCGGCGACGGTGAATATCCGTTTACCGTAAGTTTTCATACCATAAACTCCTTTATTTTTCTGGATTTATATTAGCATAATTTGTATGTTATGTCAATAATATTGCAAAACATTCCCGAACACTTTCGCATTTTGCACAACTTACGGAGAGCTGCAAAAAAATTATCAAAAGCGTATTGACATTTGAAATTTCCGATGATACAATAACTGTACTAACACAAATAGTACACTTCGGAGGCTTAATATGCTGAAAACAAAAAACCTTACGAAAACATACAAGCCCAAAAAGGGAGTGCCCGTCAAGGCAGTTGATAACATCAGCCTGACATTCCCCGAAAAAGGCATGATATTCCTCCTGGGAAAATCGGGAAGCGGCAAATCCACCCTGCTGAACCTTTTGGGCGGACTTGACAGCTACGACGGCGGAGAAATAGTCATAAAGGGCGTGTCCTCAAAGGATTTCAGACAGAGCCACTTTGACTCCTACCGCAACACCTATGTGGGATTTATTTTCCAGGAATACAATGTGCTTGATGAGTTTACAGTCGGCGCAAATATTGCCCTTGCCATTGAGCTTCAGGGTAAAAAGGCGGACGATGACGAAATTAACCGCATACTGACCGATGTGGATCTTGACGGCTACGGCGACAGAAAGCCCGGCGAGCTGTCAGGCGGTCAGAAGCAGAGAGTCGCCATTGCCCGCGCTCTGGTAAAGAATCCGGATATAATCATGGCAGACGAACCCACGGGAGCTCTTGATTCCGCCACCGGCGCTCAGGTGCTGGACACTCTGAAAAAGCTCTCCCGTGAAAAGCTTGTCATCGTGGTATCCCACGACAGAGAGTTTGCAACGAAATACGCCGACCGGATAATCGAGCTTTCCGACGGTCATGTTATAAGCGATGTGACCCGTACGGAAACGGCGGAAAATGCGGCAGCGGAGGAATCGGGGCTGAAGTTCTCCGGAAACACCGTAAGCGTCAGCCGCGGCTATCACCTCAGCGAAGATGACCGCATACGTATCAACGAATATATCGAATCCATTGAAAACGGCGTGACCCTTGAATTGGAAAAAAGTGAGGAAAATGCCGCAGAGTTTGTTCCCACCGACTGTGTCCCCGCCGACGGCGAAAAAAAGTCCGGCTCCGAAGCCTTCTCCCTTATCAAATCAAAGCTTCCCATGAAATGCGCCTTTAAGATAGGCGCGGGAGGACTCAGGCACAAAAAGTTCCGTCTTGTCATTACAATTCTGCTGTCCTGCATAGCCTTCGGACTTTTCGGACTTTCAGATACCTTCGGCTCTTACAATCACATTACCGCCTGCACCGACTCCATAATCGACACGGGCATAAACTACGCTTCCTTTGTGAAGAATGTGAAAAAAGGCGAGGGCAATGAAGCGCACCGCGTAAGCAACGCCATGCTCTCCGATTCCGATATGTCCCTTATAAAGGAACGCTGCGGTGTGGACTCCGTGGGTGTGTACAAACCCAACACCTCTCTTGATTTTTCAATGAATACGGACGGCGCCGCCGTTATGGCCGATTCCCAGAGCGAGTTTTACATAAATCCCACCGGCTTTACCGGATTTGCGGAGATAGACAACAAAGTTCTGGGGGATATGGGCGCAAAGCTTATATGCGGAGCGCTGCCCGAGGGCGGCAAAAACGAAATTGCCGTCAGCGAGTATATATACGAAACCTTCAAGCTCGGAGGATATATTGACGCAGACGGCAAAAAGACGGACATCGCCCGACCCAATGACCTTATCGGCAAGGAAATAAAGCTGGGCGATACAGCTTATACGGTTACCGCCGTGGTTGATACGGGAGAAGATACGGACCGCTACACAATGCTGAAAGAAAATCCCGCGGGGGACAGCTCCGCCACTCAGCTTGTAAAATATGCGCTCTACAACGAGTTCCGCACCATGCTTTCGTACAGCCTGACAGGTACTGCCATGGTGGGAGACGGCACGATTTCCGCCATGACCGAGGGGCAGACTCCCGCGGCTATGATAACCGACGGCTGGATTTATTTTTACTGCAATGTATCAGACACGGACAGCTACTGGATCGACGCTACCTATATGACCACTCTTGACAGAGTATCAAAAGACAGCATAGTCTGGTTTGACGGAGAAAAGAGCGCTCTGTCGGATAAAGAGCTTATTGTCACCGAGGATCTTCTGAACGAGCTTGAGATCGAACCGGAAAGCGTCAAGGGTAAAAGCTTTGACTGCCAGTACAGCGTCTGGAGCGGAGATTATTACGAGAGCAGAAACGACACCGGCTATAAGGTAGTGGGCTATTACAAAAACACGGAAAAAGCCGGAGACATCAAAGCCGCACTTATCTGCGCAAGCTCCATGCTTGACAGCTTTACCACCGGCACCGACGGCGTATACAGCTTTGCCGTGGGAGCAATGCCGGAGGAAAGAGACGGCGTACGCACCGTAGTAGATATGTGCGTAAACGGTGACGAAACAATAGGCTTTGAGCTTGAAAATTCCGTTACCTTTGAGCTTGATACCGTGAACACCGTGCTGAAGAGCCTTTCAAAGGTGTTCTTCTGGATAGGCGTGGGCTTTGCGGTCTTTGCGGCGGTCATGCTTGCCAACTTTATCGCCACCAGCATTTCCTATAAGAAGCAGGAAATCGGTATTCTCCGAGCCATCGGCTCCAGAGGGGCGGATGTGTTCCGCATCTTCTTCTCGGAAAGTCTGATTATAGCCGGCATAAACTTTGTGCTGTCCTGCCTCGGAGTCGCCGTCGCCACCGCGGTCATAAACAATGTTATCAGAACGGAGCTTAATGTGCTTATTACCGTTCTTCATTTCGGAGTACGTCAGGCGGGACTGCTGCTGATACTCAGCCTTGCCATTGCGGCGCTTGCAAGCTTCTTCCCCGTAAAGCGCATAGCTTCCAAAAAGCCTATCGACGCCATAAGGAACAGATAACAACGGGAAGTGTGAAAAATGAACAAACGGATATATCTGAAAATATCAGCGCTGGCCGCTGCATTCTCGGTGCTTTTGGCATCGGGGTGCGGCGGCAATGCCGCGTCCGGAGAAAAACACCGGCACAGCACGCAAAGTGCGGAAAGCTCCGGATTTGACAGCACGGCGCCGGACACCTCCGCGCCCTCCCAAAAAGGCATAAGCGTCAGCACCTATTCACCGGATGTGTTTGTATATGACGCGGATACCGACGCCTTTATTATGCGCAGCGGTCTTTCGGAGCGCATCTACCCCGCCAGCACCACAAAGCTTCTGACGGCGCTGACCGCGCTCAGCGTGCTTGAGCCGGACACGGTAATAACTGCCGGGGATGAAATATATCTCATGGGAGAGGGCTCGTCAATAGCCTATATCCTGCCCGGGCACGAGCTGACCGCGGAAATGCTTATTGAAGGTATGCTGCTGCCCAGCGGCAACGATGCGGCGTATGTTCTGGCGGCGGGCGCAGGCAGAGCGCTTGCGGGGGATGAAAGTATTACCCCGGAGGCGGCGGTGCGCCGTTTTACGGAGGAAATGAACTCATATGCCGCCTCACTTGGCTGTATGGACTCAAACTTCACCGCGCCCGACGGACTTTGCGGCAGCGAGCATTACTCCACCCTTGAGGATATGGCGAAAATTTCCGCAGCCGCGGCAAAAAACGAAATAATTCTGAAATATGCCCGCCTTGTCTTTGACGATGTGGTCTACGCCAGCGGGCACACCAACCACTGGGAAAACAGCAACAAACAGCTTCACGGCGACTCGGAATTTTACAATCCCAATGTTATAGGGCTGAAAACCGGAAGCCTTACGGACAACTACTGCCTTATAACCCTGTACGACGAGCCGGACGGCGATCTGTATATTATCGGCGTGTTCGGCTCAAAGCACGAGGACGACAGATATGTAGATACAAGGGAGATAATCAAAGCACTGGAGGCAAGATAAGAGATTCTTCGGAGAATCTGTGCGTCTTCGGAAAAAAGTCCGGAAATACCGGACTTTTTTCTGAAGACGTAAAAACCGCTCTGCATTTGCAAATCCGTCATTAAAACGCCCTGTAATTATTGACTCGATTTTCAGTATATGTTACAATAATAAAAAATCGGCATCAATCGGAATAAGGGGGAGAACAAATGCAGCGGAAAGTTTATCTGGATTATCTTAAGGTGCTGGCTTGCCTTGCGGTTATAGTTCAGCATTGCTGTTCGTTATCTGCGGAGTCCCGCGCGGAATACACCGTTAATTACTTTTTTTATTTTATATGCAGATTTGCCGTGCCCATATTTGTAATGGCTACCGGCAGCCTGATGCTGGACGATAGCAGATCACTTTCCTTCAAGGCTGTATTTATAAAATATATTCCCCGCATTCTGATTCCTTTTGTCGGTATAGTTTATGTTATAAATATAACTGCAGCCCTTATAAACGGAAATGTGACCTACAAATTGCTGATAAGCCCGCTGCTGACAATACTGAAAACCGAAACAAGCGTGCCTTATTGGTACTGCTATATGATTATCGGTATTTATTTGATGCTGCCCTTTATTAAGAAAATGGTCTCCAACTGTACAAAACGGGAAACAGAGGTTTTCCTCGTACTGTTCTTCCTGTTCCGCGGAGCGCTTCAGTATGTTCAGTATATTCCCGTGCTCAGAATAGCAAATCCTTTTCTCAATTCAATAGTGCCGGGTATTTTAACCGGCTATATAGGTTATCTTGTATTGGGATACTATATAAACAAATATATCCCTCATGTTAGCCGCAAAATGTGTATCGTCTGCGCAGCGGTGATATTGGTTTGTCTGACTGTTCCCTTTACGGTATTTGCTTTTAGCGGGGAGAACTACCAAAAGGCAGGTTCTTTGTGCGCAGATGTTTTTTCTCCCGGCGTTATGCTTCTGAGCGCGGCGCTCATGATCTTAATGAAGGGATTATTTGAAAATACGAACGGACAGCGTAAAATACATAAGGTATTTGTAAAGATAAGCAAAGCTTCGTTCGGAATATACTTGCTGCATGTTTATGCCATACAGGTATTCAGTTATTTGGGCGTGCCCAGATTGGGTCCCTCATATGTTCATATCCCGTTAAAGTCCGTAATAATTTTTGCCGCTTCGTTTGCTGTTTCGGCAGCTTTGCAGCTTGTTTCACAAAAAGTCAGAGGGCTTCTTTCCCGAAGATCCAAACTGCCCGAATAGAATACAGAAAAAACTATGTTATCAGAAGAAAGGAGGAGCCGCATTGGACACTTTTAAGCTTCATTCGCCTTATGCTCCCACGGGAGATCAGCCGCAGGCAATAGATAAGCTCAGCGCCGGTGTTGAGGCAGGTCAGCGCTTTCAGACCCTTATGGGTGTGACGGGCTCGGGCAAGACCTTTACAATGGCAAATATTATTGCAAACACAAACCGTCCCACTCTGGTGCTGGCACCCAACAAAACTCTTGCGGCACAGCTTTGCTGCGAGTTCCGCGAGTTTTTTCCGGAAAACGCCGTTGAGTATTTCGTAAGCTATTACGACTATTATCAGCCCGAAGCGTATGTGCCCGGAAAAGATATTTATATAGAAAAGGACTCCTCCGTAAACGACGAAATAGACAAGCTGCGCCACAGTGCCACAAGCGCTTTGTTTGAGCGCCGCGATGTTATTATCGTAGCCAGCGTTTCCTGCATATACTCCCTGGGCCCTCCGGAGGAATATTCATCTCAGGTAACCGCTCTGAGACCGGGTATGCATATGGAGCGGGACGACCTTGCCAAAAAGCTGATTTCCGTAAGCTACAACAGAAGCGACATGAGCTTTGTGCGCGGTACCTTCCGCATGAAAGGTGACACTTTGGAGGTGTTCCCCTCCAATGAAAACAACAAGGCTGTCAGAGTTGAGTTTTTCGGAGATGAAATAGACAGGGTGTCCATGATAGACCCTTTGACGGGCAGGGTTCTTCAGAACCTGACCTATGCTCCCGTTTATCCCGCAAACCACTATGTCATTTCCCCCGACAGCCGAGAGGAAGCGTTCCGGGAAATTGAGGAGGAGCTGGAGGAGCGGATCAGGTTTTTCAAGGATAACGGAAAGCTTATCGAAGCGCAGCGAATAGAAGAGCGCACCAGATACGATCTGGAAATGCTGAGAGAGGTAGGCTTCTGCTCCGGAATAGAAAACTACTCCCGCATATTCGCCCGCAGGGCTCCCGGCTCCACTCCCTATACCCTGCTTGACTATTTCCCCAAAGACTTTCTGATGTTTGCGGACGAGAGCCATGTTACCCTGCCTCAGGTGCGCGGTATGTACGGAGGGGATAGGGCAAGAAAGAAAAATCTTATAGATTACGGCTTCCGCCTGCCTTCGGCATATGACAACCGCCCGCTGAACTTTGAGGAATTTGAATCCCGCATAAATCAGATCATCACCGTTTCCGCCACCCCTGCCGAATACGAAACTCAGCACTCATCGCAGGTGGTGGAGCAGATCATCCGTCCCACGGGTCTGCTTGACCCGGAGGTGGAGGTGCGCCCCGTGGATACTCAGGTGGACGATGTGCTTGGCGAGATACGCCTGCGGGTGGAGCGCGGCGAGCGGGTGCTTGTCACCACTCTTACGAAAAAAATGGCGGAGGATCTCAGCGAATATCTTGACTCTCAGGGTGTAAAGGTAAAGTATATACATCACAGCGTGGACACCATGGAAAGAAGCGAGCTGCTTCGCGATCTGCGTCTGGGCGTTTACGATGTGCTGGTAGGCATAAACCTGCTCAGAGAGGGCATAGACCTGCCTGAGGTCACCCTTGTGGCAATTCTCGACGCCGACAAGGAAGGCTTTCTGCGCAGCGAGCGCTCCCTGATACAGACCATAGGACGGGCGGCGAGAAACTCCCGAGGCAGGGTCATTATGTACGCCGATACGATAACCGGCTCCATGAAAGCCGCCATTGACGAAACAGAGCGCAGGCGCACCATACAGAATAAATACAATGAGGAACACGGCATCACTCCCGAGACCATCAAAAAGAAGGTGGGAGAGCTTATTCAGATAGGCGCGCCCGACTCCTCCCGCAGCGCACGCGCAAGGAGCGTCGGACGGGCGGACGAAATCGAAAAGCTGCGCGCCGAAATGAAAAAGGCGGCGTCGGAGCTTCGCTTTGAGGAAGCCGCTTTCCTGCGCGACAAAATACGCTCTCTGGAGGCTCTGAAGGACGAAGAAAAAGCGGAAAAATCAGCCGCAGATCCGAAACAGCCGAATCAAAGAAAGCATAAAAGGCACTGAGCGCCTTTTATGTACTCTGCGTACCCGTTTATACCCATACGGTTTCCGTGTCGCAAATTGCTGTTAATTACTACTTGACAAAAACGCTCCGGGCGGATAGAATAGTAATAGAGAGAGGCAGGGGCGGCATCGCCGTGCGACGGCAAATCGGCGCCTGCATCGGGTACTGAACGCTTAAAGGCGCAAAGTAAGTTCTGCGGAGCGAAAGGCAGATTTTTGCATATTTATATGTGCAAAATTTTGCATATCCGCGCCGCATACGGACAATATAATGAAAGGCACAGGTGTTTTTTATGGCAGAAAATGACGAAATCTTCGAGGGCGACGATATTTATACTCTGACCGACTAGGACGGTACCGAAGGCGATTTCCAGCTTATCGGCAGTATTGAGGAGGACGGCGTTACCTACTATGCCCTCTTCCCCTACACCGAGGACGACAGCGAGCCCGAGGAATATATCGTGCTCCGCGGCGAAAAGGACGAAAACGGCGAAGAAATTCTGGTGTCTATTGAGGACGATGAGGAATTCGACCGTATCGCCGACATTTTCGACGACGAGTTTGCCGATATCGATTACGATATGGAGCCCGAGGACGAGTAATCGGCTTTCGTCCTGCGGTGCGCGTGATAAGGAATGTAGTTAAACCCACGATTGATTAAAGGAACCTGACCCCGGGACAGGTATGCAGGCCTCCCGCCGCCTTTTTGAAAGGTCGGCGGACGTTGGAAGCACAAACTCCTGCGGCGAGGGTGCCGCCTTGCACATGCAGGGTTTATTAATTATTTCCTCACACGGCACAGCGGGCGATTATATGACGGTAAAACCGCAGGCTTCACTCGGCCGTACGGCTTTACGCAAAAAACAGCGGCAGGGTTTTGACCCTGCCGCTGTTTTTTTACTTTTTATACTCTTTATCCCGATTTCTTTACGCCGTGCTATAATGTCGCAGCGTCCCTCCGGCTGAGCTCGGGTAACCTGCGGAAGGCAGCAGATTTCCTGCATTTTCCGCATCCCGGCATATACCCTTCCTTTCGATAATTATTGACACATATCTTTGTGTATGGTATTATTAAAACAGTTTACGGCTTATGCCGTTTATGCGCGTTTCAGCATAATATACTGATATTTCAATAACTCAAAAAGTGAGGATTATTATATGAGAATTCTTGTCATCGGAGGCGTGGCTGCCGGCACAAAGGCGGCCGCAAAAATAAAGCGCGAAGACCGGTCGGCGCAGGTGGATATTTACACCAAAAGCGCGGATATTTCCTATGCGGGTTGCGGTTTGCCCTACTATGTGGGCGGCGAAATTGAGTCGAGAGAGGAGCTTATCGTAAACTCTCCCGAAAAATTTGCTTCTCTTACGGGCGCGTCCGTACATACGGGCGAAGAAGCAGTAAGCGTAGACCCTGTGGCCAAAACCGCAGTTTTCAAGAACACCTCCACCGGAGCATGTCAGACGGTGTCATACGACAAGCTGATAATTGCCAGCGGAGCGACGCCTGTTGTTCCCAATATAGACGGCGTGGAGCTTCGCGGCGTTTTTACGGTCCGCACGCCCGATGACGCTATTGCAATCCGTGACTATATCGAAAAGAACAACTGCAAAAAGGCTGTTGTGGTAGGCGCGGGCTTTATCGGCATGGAAATGGCGGAAAATCTTGCGGCGCAGGGGCTGTCCGTAACCGTTGCGGATATGACCTCTCAGATTCTTCCCAACATACTGGACCCCGAAATGGCAGGATATGCCGCAAGAAAGCTTCGGGAAAACGGGATGAGAATCATGACCGGCACCTCCGTTTCCGCCATCAGGGGCGACTCGTCCGTTCCCGCCGTGACGACAAGCGCGGGAGAGGTTGCGGCTGACATAGTTATTCTCAGCATCGGCATCCGTCCCGCCACCGCCTTTCTCCAAAACACCGGAATTGAAATGATAAAGGGCGCCGTTGCGGTTGACGAATATCAGAAGACGAATATTGATGATATATACGCGGTGGGCGACTGCGCCGTGGTGAAAAACCGCATTACGGGAGAGCCTCAGTGGTCTGCCATGGGCTCTACCGCCAATATTACCGCAAGATGTCTTGCAAAAACCCTTACGGGGACGGACAGCAAGTATTACGGCTGTCTCGGAACAGGCGTTGTAAAGCTTTCCGCCTCACTTAACGCCGGCAGAACGGGACTTTCCGAGGAGCAGGCGAGAAATGCGGGATACGATGTTGCAACCGCTGTTTGCGTCACCGACGACAAGGCGCACTATTATCCCGACTCATCATCATTTGTTACAAAGCTTATTGCAGACAAGACTACGGGAAAGCTTCTGGGTATGCAGGTCATAGGCAGCGGCGCGGTGGATAAAATGACTGATATTGCCGTTGTGGGAATTTCGGCAGGACTTAAGGTTGGCGATTTTGACACTATGGACATGGCTTACGCTCCGCCTTTTTCCACAGCTATACATCCCTTCGTTCAGGCTTCATATGTATTGCAGAACAAAATGAGCGGCGATTTTGAAACCTTTACTCCCGCGGAGTATCTTGCCGGGAAAGCCAAGGATTACCGTGTGATCGACGTACAGCCCTCGCCGAAGATTTTCGGCGCGCAGTGGGTTGATCTCGGCAAGGTTGACGGCGAGGTCGAAGGGCTGAAAAAGGACGAAAAGCTGCTCCTTGTATGCGCAAAGGGCAAGCGAGGATATTTCCTGCAGAACAGGCTGAAATACTTTGGTTACACCGACACAAAGGTACTGGAGGGCGGCGCGTTCTTCAATACGGTAAAGGTGGAAAATCCCACGGGCACCCTCTCCCCCGAGGAAATTAAGAGAGTTAAGGGGCTCGGCTGTCTCAGGGACAAGCGCTATGCAGATATTTTCAATGTGAGAGTTATTACCAAAAACGGCAAAATAACTGCGGCGCAGCAGCATATAATCGCCGAAGCCGCCGAAAAATACGGCAGCGGAGAGGTGACTATGACTTCCCGCCTGACGCTGGAAATCCAGGGCGTTCCCTATGCAAATATTGCAGAGCTTATTGAATATCTCAACGAAAACGGACTTATTACAGGCGGCACGGGCTCTCTTGTCCGTCCCGTTGTTTCCTGTAAGGGCACTACCTGTCAGTACGGTCTTATAGACACCTTCGGACTCAGCGAAAAAATTCACGACCGCTTCTATATGGGTTACCACGGCGTTACTCTGCCCCACAAGTTCAAGATAGCGGTAGGCGGCTGTCCCAACAACTGCGTAAAGCCCGATCTTAACGATCTGGGAATAGTCGGTCAGCGCGTGCCCCTGCTGAATGCGGAAAAGTGCAGGGGCTGTAAAAAATGTCAGGTTGAGAGCTCCTGCCCCATTAAAGCCGCAAGACTTGAAGACGGAAAACTCGTCATCGGTGCGGACTGCAACAACTGCGGACGCTGCAAGGGCAAGTGTCCCTTCGGCGCAGTGCCCGAATATACCGACGGATACAAGGTATATATCGGCGGCAGATGGGGCAAGAAATACGCAAACGGAATACCCCTTGACAAGGTCTTCACTTCCGAAGACGAGGTTATGGATCTTATCGAGCGCGCAATTCTCTTTTTCCGCGACGAGGGTATTACCGGCGAGCGCTTTGCGGATACTATAAAGCGTCTGGGATTTGATTATGTTCAGGACAAGCTGATAAACAGTAAAATCGACAAGGACGCAATTCTCAACAAAACAGTTAAAGGCGGTGCAACCTGCTGATGAAAAAACTGACAGCCGCCGTAATGGCTCTGCTTCTGCTGACACTTTGCGCCTGCTCCGGGAAAACGCCCGAGGAAGAGCCGCAAAGTGCGGACAGCGCAGTTGCGTTTACAGACGCACTGGGACGTGAGATAGTCCTTGACAAATGCCCGGAACGCACGGCTGCGCTTATCGGCAGCTTTGCCGATGTCTGGACTCTGGCCGGCGGCACCCTGTGTGCCGCCGCGGATGACGCGTGGAACGATTTCGGTCTTGACCTTGGGGACGCCGTAAACATTGGCGGCGCCCATTCTCCCGGTCTTGAAGCGCTGCTGTCGCAAGACCCGGATTTTGTTCTTGCCAGCGCCTCCACCGCCGCCGATGTGGAAATGAAAGAAGCACTGGAGAGCGCCGGGATAACGGTTGCATATTTTGATGTGGACTGCTTTGAAGACTATCTCGCCATGCTCGACATCTGCACCGACATTACGGGCAGAAAGGATTTGTACGAGCAATACGGAACAAATATTGCGGCAGAGATAGAGGCTGTGAGAGAAGAATGCGCCGCGGCGGAATTGCCTGAGGAAAAGCGCACGGTACTGCTGCTCAGAGCCTCCGCCGGCTCCGTCAAAGCAAAGGGAAGCGAAGGCACCGTTCTCGGCGAAATGCTTGCCGATCTGGGGTGTATCAATATTGCGGACAGTGACACTTCCATTCTGGAAAATCTGAGTGCGGAAAGCGTTATCCGTCAGAACCCATACCGAATTTTTGCAGTCACTATGGGCGACGACACCGACAAAGCCATGGAAAACCTTGACAAAGTAATCGGGGAAAATCCCGCGTGGAGCTCTCTCGAAGCACTCAGGGAAAACAGGCTGTATGTTATGGACAGAAAATTATTCAATATAAAACCCAATGCTAAATGGGCAAATTCATATGCACAACTCAGCGAAATACTGCTTGAAAAAGACAGATAGAAAAAGGTGGCTGTATCTTACAGGCTTCCTGCTTCTTGCCGCGGCAATTGCTGCGGGAGTGCTCATAGGAAGCACAAGGCTTAGCTTTTCCGAAATAGCCGACGCCTTTACCCGCGGTTTTAACTTTTCGGCGGGTACAAGGATCTTTGCCTATGTAAGACTTCCCAGAACGGCGGCTTCCCTTGTTTGCGGAGCGGCTCTTGCCGTGTCGGGCGCGGTAATACAGGGCGTTCTTGCAAACCGTCTTGCCTCCCCAAGCATTATAGGTGTAAACTCCGGCGCGGGACTTGCCGTAACGGTGTGCACCGCTCTCGGCATTTACGGAGGCTGGCGGCTGTCCCTGTTTTCATTTCTCGGCGCTTTTGCCGCCGTGATGCTTGTAAGCCTCGGCTCGCGGAAATGGGGAGCGTCACGCGGCACCGTTATACTTATCGGCGTGGCTATGAACAGCCTGCTGGGCGCCGTTTCGGACACTATCGTTACCTTCGTGCCCAATGTGGGGGTTATGAGCAACGATTTCAAAATCGGAGAGTTTTCCGCAGTAACATATCAGAAGCTTCTGCCAGCGGCGGTAATAATTTCGGCGGCAATCGTAATACTTCTTACCCTGTCAAACCAATTGGATGTGCTGACTCTGGGGGAGGACAACGCAAGAGCGCTCGGTATGAACGCTTCGGCTATGCGCACTCTGTTTCTGCTTTTGGCGGCACTTCTTGCAGGCTGTGCCGTCAGCCTTGCGGGGCTCCTTTCCTTTGTAGGGCTTATGGTTCCCCATATGGTCAGACGCATAGCGGGGACAAAATCGTCGGATCTTCTGGGGCTGTGCGCACTGCTGGGCGCCTCTTTTGTATGTATCTGCGACACGGTGGCAAGAACGGTCTTCGCCCCTTACGAAATACCCGTGGGTATTATTATGGCGTTCCTCGGCGCTCCCTTCTTCGTGTTTATCCTTATCAGAGGAAAAGGAGGTCACGCCCGTGATTGAACTGAAAAACACAGTCTCCGGATACGGCGGCAAACGCGTTCTGGACAGCGTCTCTCTCGCTTTTCCCAAAGGGAAGCTGATATCGCTGATAGGCGCCAACGGCTCGGGAAAAAGCACCCTGCTGAAAACAGTTGCGGGTATAATAAAAGCGGAGTCGGGAGAAATATTTGTTGACGGAGAGTCTTCGGATGTATTGTCCCGCCGCGACAGAGCAAAAAAGATCGCCTATCTTGCCCAGGGCAGAAGCGTGCCCGATATGACGGTGGAGCAAATGGTGCTGCACGGAAGATTTCCCCATCTGGGCTATCCACGCAGATACAGCGAAAAAGACAGAAAAATTGCAGGCGACGCGCTTCGGCAAATGAAGATAGAACCGCTTGCCGACAGACCCCTGTCCTCCCTTTCGGGAGGTATGCGGCAAAAAGCATATATTGCAATGGCGCTTACGCAGGACACGGATTATATACTGCTTGACGAGCCCACCACATATCTGGATATTTCCAATCAGGTGGAGCTTATGCATATACTGCGCTCCCTTGCCGATGCGGGAAAGGGCATCGTGGCGGTCATGCACGACCTTGAGCTGGCGTTCGGCTTTTCCGACAGCATCGCGGTTTTGAAGGACGGCGAGATTGCCGCCTGCGATACACCGGAAAGCATATGCAAAGCAGGCTCCGTCAGGGATGTTTTCGGCGTAGAGCTGCAATACGCTCCGGAGACAGGCTTGTATCATTACGGATATAAAGTGCGCTGAAGCTTCACATTGCTTTTGAAATACGCAGAAATCCCCCGAGGGAGCGGCAAAACTTTGCCGCTCACTCAGGGGATTTTGTTTTTTTGTGTAAAAACAGAAAGTAAAAAGGTATCCTATGTTTCAAAAACAGCCTGCGCCGTCAATCCTTGCGGCGAAGCTCGTAATATACGCACAAATGCTCCCTGCCGCGGTACTCTATATTCTCCGTTTTGCCGGTAAGCTTCATTTCGCACTTTTCGGCGACCCGCCGGCTGGCGGCGTTTTCCTCAAAGGCTCCTACTCTGACCGTCTTATATCCCATACGAAACAGCTCCTGTGCCGCCGCTCTCAACGCTTCGCTTGCATACCCCCTGTTTTTGAACCGGGGATTTATGACATAGCCTACCTCAACAGAGTCACCGTCAGTTTCCACCTCGTTGATAAAGCCTATAAGCCGCTCACCGAGATAAATGCCGTACATAAAGCGCTCCCGCGACAAAGTCGTTTTCATAAGAGACTCAAAAAGACTGTCCGCCTCCGCTTCCGTTGTGCAGTCGGGCATCATATATGTTTCTTTGATTTCCTCGCTGCATATAAGCTCTCCGGCAGCGGCTCTGTCTCTTTCCGAAAAGGCGTGCAGAGTCAGCCGATTTGTCTCTGTTATGTCCCGCTTGGGACTTATTTTGTCGCTCATACTTTACCCTGCACCGTGTGATATACGCTTTGACGCCGCATAATACATATGCTCACAGCTTTTTTATCATGGAGATTTCCGCAAGAATGGTGCCGTCCCGCAGCCGTATGGCGTCAGGTCGGCGCGCCACCTCCGTAAACCCTGCTTTTTTGTACAGCCTCCGCGCCCGCTCGTTACCCTCTATGTAATCAAGCTCAAGCTGCAGAACGCCTTTTTCTCTTGCCGAAGCGATCATTTCCGAAAACATGGCAGTACCCATACCAAGTCCCCAGTACTTCTGCTTGATTGCTATGGCGACGGACGCCCGATGCCGCGTCTTTATATGGCGTTCAAAGGATATACTGCATATGCCCGCTATATCCCCTGCGATTACGCATATTATCATCACATCGTAAGGGGAGGCGTTTGATCTTTCGATAAACGCCGCCTCCTGCTGCTCTGTCATTGTGCATTCCTCGGGATAGCGGAGAATAAACTCGGTCTCGGCGGCGCAGGTGCGCATAAATTCAATCATAGCAGCGGCGTCATCTTCCCCGGGGTTTCTTAAAACCGCCCTTCTTCCGTCCTTTAGCGTGATTTCTTTTGTCGGAAATATCATATGACCTCCGCTTAATATTCAAAAAACTTGCATTGTATCGTTTGTTTGCAGTGGGTAGCCTTCCGCTTTCCCGTCAGTCTCTAAGCAGCTCCTGATATCCGAGACGCCATTTTGCGTACTGGACGCAGGGATGCTTCTTTTCCGGATGGGGCTGGTAATAAACCGTAAGTACAGCGCCGTCCTCAAGCTCTACGGAGCAGGGATATCCCATATCGGGATAACCGCATACTCTGTGATCCAGAACATAATCTTCCGTCCAGGTTTCGCCGTTGTCGTAGCTGACTGCGGCTCTCTGACTTCTGTGTCCCGCCGTTCTGCAGCAATACGAGCAGATCACCGCGCCGCTGCTGTGTACCATAAGCTGCGGGGGCAGACCGTCAACTCCCATGCAGACAGGCTCCGACCATGTTTTGCCCTTATCATCGGAGTATGTTGTATAAACCGTGGATTCGGGAGAAACGCTTCTTCCGTGAACGCGGATAGCGCCCAAAAGCCTGCCGCCGGGAAGCTCGATAACATGAGGCTCGTGCATATTGTCGTTTGTAATGTCGGGAGAGGGTTTTACTGTTGACGTATACTCCCATGTATATCCGTTATCGCGGCTTGTGTAGACCTTGATAGCCTTTTCGCTGTCAAAATACTGTTTGCCCATAAAAACAAGCGAGCCGTCTTTGCAAAGCGAGGGACCGTGAGGACAGGTCACGGGGATTTTTATGGGCTCGGACCATGTTACGCCGTAATCCTCGGATACTTTTACATAATATGCATCCAGCTTTGCATATTCCTCCGGCTCAAGCTTTTTCCAGCCTTCTATCCAACCGCAGAGGATCTCATGGGCTGCCTCTCCGTAGAAATCGTATTCTGTAATCTCCTGCATATAGTTAGACGGAGCCGATGTAAACCAGCTCATAAGGAGCTTTCCGCCGCCCATATAGCAAAGCCCCACATCCCGGTCGTCTCCGTAAGAGTCATTTACAATAATCGGCGGTGTCCATGTACTGCCCCCGTTATAGCTCATAAACATACAGTTTTTACCGCAGGGGTCAACATGGGAAAGGCGCATGGAAGACGCGCCTGCGTAAAGCACGCCGCGCTCGTCCTTGCAGACGCTGGGCCATGCGCTGTGCTTGAAAAAGTTGTCTCTCGGTCGGTTTACGAAACCGTACTGTACTTCCGGAACTATTATCTTCATAATTATGACCATGCCTTTCGTTGATCTGTGGTGGTTTTCCAAAGCCCGGAGGCTTTGGAAATTGCCGCCGCCCTTTTTGGCGGCAAGACACAAATAGGGTTTGAAACAGCTCGCGTGCGATACTCGCTTGCTTTACTTTCAAACTTATCTCCCTATTTTCTGCCTGAAAAATCCTTATTTGTTGTTAAGTCGCCATTTGGTGGCGAGAATGCTTGTCATATCCTCATCGCCGAAGGCCTGATAATACACGGTGTATATGCTTCCGTCGGAAAGCTCCACCGAGGCGGGATAGCCCAAATCATGCTGATTGGGGCTTACATGCATATCCAGCTCGTAATCCTCAGTCCAGGTCTCGCCGTTGTCATAGCTGACTACTGCTCTCTCTCCCATTACTCCCCAGGTTCTGCAGCTGTATGTGCATATTACGGCGCCGCTGCTGTGTACCATAAGATGAGGGGGAGCGCCGTCGATCTCGGCTATACGTCTGGGCGTTGACCATGTTTTGCCTCTGTCTTCGGAGAACGTGACGAAGGATGTGTAAAACTCCGCAGTATGAACCCGAATTGCTCCCATAAGGCGTCCGTCCGGAAGCTCTGTCACATGGGGCTCGTGCATACTGCTGTATTCGTCAAGTCCCTCTCCCAAGGGAACCTTGCCCGCAAAGCTCCATGTATACCCGCCGTCACGGCTTGTGATCACCGTAAGAGGCTCGTTTGTGCCGTAATCGGGGTCCATGGGCTTGCCCATATAAACAATCAGTCCGTCACCGCAGCAGCATACGCCGTGCGGACTTGTCACGGGAACTTTTACGGGATCTGACCATGTTACGCCGTAGTCCTCGGAGACCTTGACAAAGGAACCCCGAAATTTACCGTATACTTCGGGAGTAATGATTTTCAAAGCTTTTGAAACTCCGTTTACCACCTGAACATCGGCGCGGTTAAACCATTCGCAGCCGTCGAGATGATCCCAGCAGTTTTCGGGACATTCGCTGAACCAGGTCATTATCAGCCTGCCGTTTTTGCAATATGTGATGCCCGTGTCTCTGTCGTCGATATATGAATCGTTGACCACGATCGGCGGGGTCCATGTCCTGCCCTCGTTATAGCTCATATACATACAGTTTTTACCGAAAGGGTCAACATGGGACATACGGTAGGATGACGCCGTGGCATAAAGTACGCCGCGATCGTCCCTGCATACCGTAGGCCAACCGTTATACCTGAAAAAGTTGCCTTTAATGCTGTTTACTCTGAAGTGCTCAACTTCGGGCTTGAATATTTCCATAACTCTCTCCCTGTATTTTTCGTTTTTTGTTGCAGGTCTGTAAAATCGGTTTATATCTCGTCGCAGAGCCTTGCCACAAGAAATTTGTAAAATCTGTCTTTGTCGTCCCAGGTAATGGCAACATCCATCTCCTTGCCCAGAGTGGGGTCGATAAGGGTAAGACAGTCGTCGTTTGCATAAATGGGCAGGCGCTGATAGTTCATGTTTTCATGGGTGAACGCCGCATAAACACCTACGGTATCGAAAAGGCATGAGCTTTCGCCGTGGAATTCATAGCCGATGTTTTTGTACCAGATCTCGGTGTTCTCCATAACCGCCTTTATGAGAGGGTCTTTTTCGCCGTATGCTTTGACCTTTGCATAACGCTCCGCATTAAGCACCGTACAGCCGGTAAGGTCCAGAGGGACTATTTCCGTTTCCCAGCCTTCAACACAGGCGGAGCGGCGGAAGGCTTCAAGGCTGCACCAGATGTTGCTCTCTCTTCCGAGCGGGGGATGCCAGTTCATTCCGCGGAACGCGCCGTTGTAAATGTTGGCGCAAACGCCGAGAATTTTCGATTTTTCCTTGATGCGCGGCTCGCGCTCAACTGCGGCGGCAAGATTTCTGAAAGCGCCTATCGTCAGAATAGTAACCTTTTCGTCGCTTGCCATGACCGTGTCGATAATCGCCTGTACGCCGTCCTCGCGTACATTGGGATATGACGACAGATCGTAGTCCTCCACCCAGTCTCTGATGTTACAGTTGTTTTCAAAGCTGTTTCCGGAAATGCCGATACCTACGGGAATATCGCTTCTGCCGGCAATTTCCAGCATTTTTGCGGCAAGCTTTGCCTGATACACAACATCAAATTCGGTAACGGTTACAAGCTTCAAATCAATTTCGGGACTTTTCAGAGCCATCGCCAGTGCCCAGGTATCGTCAATATCACTGCCGATGTCGGTATCAAGTATTACGGGAACGGTTTTTTTCACGGTTTGCCTCCATGTGATGAGTTTACAAACTATAGTAACATATTTTTTCGGTTTTGAATACATTTTCTCAATATTTTTAATGTTTTTTTGCAAAAGTGCCGTCCTTTCAGTATACCGCAGGTATATATCGCCCGCCGAGGGAGAATGGCATTGAAAAAAGCGTAACTAAACGGAGCAGAATCGAGATAAGAGTAAGCAAAAGTACACCAACATACCTCATAAGCCGTATTCTATCTGTTTTCAATGAAATCGCGCAAGCGCGATGAAATCCTCACTCCGCTCGGATGAAATCTGCTTCGCAGATGAAATTAAATCCGTCCCTATCTCCCGACGAAGTCGGATTTCATCACGAAGTGATTTCATCCATCGAAGATGGATTTATTCCGGACAAAGGACGGATTTAGTTGAAAAGAACCCGCATTTGTCGTAGACAAATGTGGGTTCTTTTCTGCGAAAGAGCGACTAAAAGTAATATAAGTAGGGGTAAAAACGACCAAAAGTAGTGTAACAAATTGCAGCATATTTTCACTACAATTTCTTAATTAGGATATGTCCATTATCTTCACAAACAAAGGTAGCATCAAAATTATGTTGATTATTCCATCCTCTGATTTTAAATGTGTCAACGATCGATAAAAGTCTTGTTAAACCATAATGCCCTGTAAATTGTTCTAATTTTTCATAAGACAAATCGAGTAATTCTTTTGAATCGATCTCCGAACCAAAACAGTTCTGCCCGTTTTTAAAAAATTCTATTGCAAATTTGTTGCCTGCAATTATTTAGTTGATCCATTCAATAACATCTTCTTGATCCATTAAATGGCAATGCTGAAAAGAGAAACAAACGCAGAAAGGCGTAAAATCATCGTCATCGTAATAATAGACGGTTACATTTTCTTCGTAAAAAGGATTGACGAGGATGGCTTGAGTGAAATCCCCCGAAAATTGTATATCATATTCTGAAAATGCACTTTTAAGGAATATGAGTTTATTGTCTGTCATCCAAATCACCTCTTTGAATACATTATATCACAGATTTCAATGATTTTCAATGAAATCGCGCAAGCGCGATGAAATCCTCACTCCGCTCGGATGAAATCTGCTTCGCAGATGAAATTAAATCCGTCCTTATCTCCCGACGCAGTCGGATTTCATCACGAAGTGATTTCATCCCACGAAAGCGGGATTTATCCCGTCCGATAGGACGGATTTAGTTGAAAAGAGCCCGCATTTGTCTACGACAAATGCGGGTTCTTTTCTGCCTAAGAGTAACCAAACGTCGCAGAATTGAGGTAAAAGTAAGCAAAAGTATTCTATTTTCTTTTTGCTCTGATTAAATAGGCATAATCAATTTCATGTTTTTCAATTTCACGAAAACCGCATTTTAGAAACATGTTCATTGTTTCTTCAGGATCATCCGGATATATCTTTATTTGTCGCATACCGAAATCCAAAATACTGTTTTGATTTTTATCGAGAGAAAGGACACAGATGCCGTTTGCTGTAAGTAGATTGTATATTTTTTCGATAACTTTATATTTGTTTTCAAAGTGCATAAATGTTAGCGAAGAATAAATCAAGTCAAATTTTTTGGTAAAAGAATGTGTCAGAAAATCATCGCATATCAATTCTGCGTTATAATTTTGCAAATGCGATTTTGCGATTTCGATGGTTTTAGATGATATGTCAACGCCACAGAAGAAACGCACGTGAGGTGCTACTCTGACAGCCAATCTGCCTGTTCCGCAGCCGATTTCCAAAGTGTTTTTTGTCTTATTCAGCGCCAGGAGTTTTATAAAAGCTTCTCCATCCCATTTATCCATATATGCTTGCAATTCCGGCGGATCTTTTACCGGATCTTGGCCCTCATCTATCAGGTGATTATAATGGGAAATCAGATCAGTAATCATTTTATGCTCTCCTTTGCGGTTCGGCAGGAAGCAATCAGCATTACACGCAAGGAAGTACACTTTGCAGAAAGTGATTTATATAATTGCTCGTCGATGTAGTTGGTTCTGTGCAACAACTCAAGCCAATACCCTGTTTCACTTGCTTCTTTCAAGGCAATTTCCAGCTTGGAAATAAAATCCTTCTTGCCTTGTGCATACTGTGCTTCGTGGATGTTGGCACCGATGCTTGTACCGCTTCGCTCAAGCTGATTAGACAAGGAATAGTGTCCTTTGATGCTATCGGTCAGTTTTAAGATTTGAATCGCAAATTCTGTTGACATATCGGCAAGTTTGTTTTCAGCCATACTATCACCTCATTTACCCCGATTGTACCACACATTTGCAAACTTTTCAATGAAATCGCGCAAGCGCGATGAAATCCTCACTCCGCTCGGATGAAATCTGCTTCGCAGATGAAATTAAATCCGTCCTTATCTCCCGACGAAGTCGGATTTCATCACGAAGTGATTTCATCCCACGAAAGCGGGATTTATCCCGTCCGATAGGACGGATTTAGTTGAAAAGAACCCACACTTGTCGTAGACAAATGTGGGTTCTTTTCTGGTGCGGGTAGCAGGGGTCGAACCTGTACACCTCTCGGCACAAGATCCTAAATCTTGCGTGTCTGCCAATTCCACCATACCCGCATATATTTCTTTTGAATTATAGCAAAAAAAATATCTGTTTTCAATAGACAAAATCATAAATCTGTTATAAAATAAAAATAATGTTTGAATTGGAGGAATATGTATGGGCTTTTTGAAGACAAGATGGACTGACGGTGTTAACAAAAATAATCCGTTGCCTGAATATCCCCGACCTCAGCTTGAAAGGGCGCAGTGGATGTCTTTAAACGGAATATATGAATATGCAATAAAATCGGCAGGATGTGAATGGGCAGAGGAGTTTGACGGTGAAATTGTTGTTCCCTTTGCGGTTGAATCCATGCTTTCAGGTGTTCAGAAGCCGCTTATGCCCAATCAGAGGTTGTGGTATAAAAAGATTTTCACTATACCCGATGAAATGAAAAACAAGCATATAATCCTCAATTTTGCGGCTGTTGATTGGCAATGTAAGGTTTTTGTGAACAAAGCCCTTGCAGGTACACATTCGGGCGGATATTGCTCCTTTTCCTTTGATATTACAAACCTCCTGACAGACGGCGAAAACGAACTTATTGTATGCGTTTATGACCCGACAGAAAAAGGTTGGCAGCAAAGAGGCAAGCAGGTGCTTAATATCCACGGCTTTTGGTACACCGCAACCTCCGGTATTTGGCAGAGCGTATGGCTTGAAGCTGTAAATGAATGTCATATAAAAAAGCTCAGAATGATTCCCGATATTGACGAAAAGCTTTTGAAAATCAAAACTTTTGCTACTGATGAGAATTGCGAAGTAAAGGTTACCGTGTATGATAACGGTGAAATCATTTCCGAAAACATCATCTCTCTCGACGGTGAAATTAAGTTTGACAAAATTAAGCTTTGGTC
>CAMFEL010000012.1 GCA_945949385.1 uncultured Clostridia bacterium
TGCCCCGCCGAGATCGCTTCAAAACCTATACTTCAGGTGCGCGACTACAAGACAGGGACTGTTACCGACACCGCTACCGGGAAAGTAAGCGGAACCGGACTTCCCTGCTCGGATATTCTGTACTATGTCTGCGACGGCTGTATCACCGTTGTCCGACCCTCGGGTACGGAGCCTAAGCTGAAGCTTTATTTTATGGCGAACGGTGCCGACCGCGCCGAGGCAGAGAGCAACATTGAAGACGCGCTGGCAGCTATGAAAAACCTGATGAAAATAAACTAATTATGCGAGGCTCTGCCTCACGCTCCGCTAAGTACCTTTTTTTGAGAAAAAGGTATTTAGAACCCCCAAAAACTTTTACTATATAAAGTTTTTGGGGTTTTCAGGGGATTTTTTCCAAAATACCCCTGAATGGAGTTTGGGGCAACGCCCTAAAAAAGATATAAGAGCGCGAGCCGCTCTTTTTTTAGTTAATTGGGGAGATTTTGTTGCAATTTCGGTTGTTATGTGTTAATATTATAGTAAGTAACGATTACATAAAGGATTTGTCTGATTATGAATGACATCAGCGCACCGATTTTCAGAAAAGCCGGACGGGGATACAACAAAGATGATGTAAATGCGTATATACTTGCCCTCAGCAGACACTGCGAGCAGCTTCAGGCGTCAAACGCAGCTTTGGAGGACGAGGTGCGCTCTCTTCGCGAGGCACTTTCGGAAAGAAGCGCAAGCGCCGATATTTCAGCGTCAGAGCTGGAAAAAATCAAGGTTGAGGCAGGTGCTTTAAGCGCACGCGTAAGCTCTCTTTACGATGAGTTGCAGAGTACAAAGGCAGAAAACGAAAGACTGAAAGCAGACCTTGAGGCGGCAAAACTTGAAAGCGAACAGGTGCGCGAGGCATATTCCAAAGTGTGCAGTAAGGCGGGAGAAATACTTGCTCTGGCCGGTGACGCCGCAGATGATATTCTGCAGCGGGCGGGCGGCCGCGCACACGAGATTATTGACGACGCGAAAGTAAAAAAGGACGATATATTCCGCTCAATTACCGCTACTGCCGACGATTTTACAGACGATATTGAACGGTATATTAAGTCTGCGACTCAGAACTGCATGGACAGGATAAACGAAAGTATTGCCGCTATTGAAAAGGCCGTGGGAAACGGCGCTGATGTTTCTGTCGGAGAAGTCAAAGAGTGCGGCAGAACAGAATGCCGCGAAACGGGGCGCGTGGTTTTTGTGGACGGCGATTAAAGCGGCTGTAACTATAATTAGCTTCTGATTGTAACTGTAATGAACAAAGATGAGATTTATGCCGGTATAGGCAGGAGAATAAGACAACTGAGAACTTCCGCGGGACTTACGCAGGAAAAGCTGTGCGACGGATTTATTACGCGCAATATGCTGAGCCGTATCGAGACAGGCAACGCTTGCCCTTCAATTGATACACTGCTGTATTTCGCGGAGAAGCTCAAGGTTTCTCCCGCCTATTTTTTGTGCCTTGATAACGGCGAACAGGAGCAATTCGACAAAATCAGCCGTGTAAAAGACGCACGCAATCTCTACTCTGCCGGACGTTACGATAAATGCGCCGCTATGCTCAGAGGCGAGCGGGACGACGAAGAAGCTCTTATGCTTTCGCTTTCAGAGGGAAAATTGGCGGTTTCGGCTCTTGACAAAAGCGCGGTGGGCAGCGCAGTATCCCATATTGAGCGGGCGCGGGAAGCGCTGAATGATACTGTATATATGCAAAGCGAGCTGTCGGCGGAGCTTTCGCTTCTTCGGGCGGTGTGCAAAGCCGTGTGCGGAGAGGCTATGCCCTCTTCAAAAACCGTGGCCGGTACTTCTTTTGTACTGATGGGTGCGGCGAGACATAGTTTTCTTCTGGGCGTGGCATTATTTCGCGAAAACGACAGAACGGCGGCATCGGTTGCACGACATCTTCCGGAGAAAAGCGTTTACAGGATCTGCCTTGAAGCGGCGGGGCTTATAGACGACGGCAGATGTGATGAAGCGCTTGTACTGCTTGACTCGGCGCACAAAGGGTCTCACGGGGCGCTGTGCTCTTGTTTTATATACGAAAAATTGGAGGTTTGCTGCCGTGAACTGGGAGATTTCAAGGCGGCTTACGAGATGTCGGTGGGGCGCCGCGCTTTAATTGAAAGTTTCAAAAAACAGCTTTAGCAAGGGGCGCCGTTCGGCGCCTTTTTTGATTTTTTAATTAAGAGGGCGGTTTTTGCGTTCAATACGGGCACTTACTGTAATTTGACCGGATATAACCTTTATTATTTTTATCAAAACTATTGAAAAAAAGTAAAAATCGGAATATAATAAATTAAAATGGGGTAGTTTGGTAAATTCCTTTTTCCCCAGATAAAAATATCAAATAAATATTTATATACCGGAGGACTTTTAATGGAGAAGAATCAGTTTGAAATGATATTCGACGCTATCAAAGACGCGAGTATCAAAACGGTCTCTTCCCTGCGCAAGCTGCTCGAGGAAACGGATTTCAAAGCCGCCGACGCCCCGATGTCGGGTGCGCTCAGCGCAAGAGACCGTATTGAAGCGCTTTTCGACAGGGGAACATTTATGGAAAGCGGTGCCTTTGTGCGCCGCAGAGCAAACGAGACTACCGCAGACAGTGACGGCTTTGAAGGCGTTATCTGCGGCTGGGGCTCTGTGGGCGGCAGACTGTGCTTTGCTTTCAGCCAGGATTATTCCCGTACCAAGGGCGCACTTACCGAAGCTCATGCCGAGAAAATCGCAGAGATCTACCGACTTGCACTTGATAACGGCGCTCCCGTTATCGGTATCTTTGATTCTGCAGGAGCGTTTCTGCCCGAGGGCGCCCGCGCTCTCAGCGGTTATTCAAAGCTTATGAGCTGTGCGGCAAAGGCTTCCGGTGTAATACCCCAGGTAGCTGTTGTTCCCGGCGTTTGCGCAGGCAGCGCTTCCGTAATCGCCGGTATGTTTGACTTTATCATCGTTTCCGAGGATAAGAGTTCTCTCAGCTTCAACGCTCCCTTTGCCGTAGGCAGCGAAGCCGGCACTTCCGATTTTGCTGCAAGAAGCGGTCTGGCGGCTCTTTGTGCCAAAGACGACGGCGACTGCATTGTAAAAGCAAAACTGCTTCTTTCCTATTTGCCCATGAACAATATGGAGAGCAGCGTTGATGAAAACAGCCGTGACGATGCAAACCGTTTGGTCGATATTTCCGCATACAAAAACGGCGGGGATATTACAAGCCTTATTGAGGCTGTTGCCGATGACGGAAAGTTTTTGGAACTTTACGCTTCCTATGCGCCCGAAATGGCGTGCGGCTTTATTTCTCTCGGCGGCACGGTATGCGGTGTGGCTGCAGACAGAAAGGCTGTAAACGGCGGTGTTCTTACGGCAGGTGCCGCAAGAAAAGCCGCAAGGCTTGTTTCGTTCTGCGACAGCTTTGATATTCCCGTTATATCCATACTTGACTCAGAGGGCCCCGATGTTTCTCTTGAAGCTGAGGCTTCACCCTATGCAGCAGAGCTTGCAAAGCTTGCTTTTGCTTATGCAAACGCCAAATGCCCTCTGGTGACTCTGATTGCCGGCGAGGCTTACGGTGCTCACTTCTCTCTTATGGGCAACAAGGCTCTGGGTGCAGATGTTGTATTGGCTCTTGAGGACGCAAAGATAGGCGCTATGAGCGCACCCCGCGCCGTGGCATTCCTGTGGAACGATCAGATTTCCGCCAATGTTACCCGCGAAGAGCTTGAAAGAAAGTGGAATGAGACTGCGGCTTCTGCCGTGGCTGCCGCTGCCGCAGGCGCTGTTGACGATATTGTTGATGATGCACAGCTTCGTCAGAGACTTTGCGGCTCTGTTATGATGCTCAGCGCAAAGAGCAAGGGCGCTCACGCAAGACGCCATGCAAATATGCCTCTGTAAGGAGGGCTTTATATATGGATTTCGCTATAAGAACCCTGTTTCTTTCCGCCAACGGAATGAATCTTACGGAACGGCTTCTTTACGGCGGCAGAGTTTTTATCATCGGTATTGCTACCGTATTTGCCGTGCTGGCTATTCTTTGGGGCGTTATATCAATATTTAAGATATTTATGTATGACATCCCCCAGAAGAAAGCCCGCAAAAAAGCCGAAGAAGAACTGTCGGCTCACATATCCGACGGACAAAGCAAGAATACTGACGCTCCCGTCAGTGCTGCTCCCGCGGCTGTTCAGACTCCCGCAGGCGACAGCGGCGAGGTGCTGGCTGCAGTAATTGCCGCAGCTATTGCCGCATATACCGCCGAGAGCGGCGAAGCGGTTCCCGAAGGCTCCACGCTTCCCTTCCGCGTAGTATCTTACAGACGAGTCAAAGGCGCGAACGGTTGGAGCGGCGCCAACGACAGTCAATCATTCTGACAATTCTTTCGCCACAGGCGACAATGGAGGTTAAATAAATGAAAAAATACAATGTTACCGTAAACGGAACAACTTATGAAGTTGTAGTTGAAGAGACCGGCTCTGCCGCTGCTCCCGCCGCTGTAAGCGCACCTGCTCCCGCACCCGCAGCACCTGCTCCTGCTGCTGCTCCTGCTGCACCCGCACCCGCTCCCGCGGCTGCGGCACCTGCATCTGCTGCTCCCGCAGACTCTCAGGGTTCAGTAAAAGTTACGGCTCCTATGCCCGGTACAATTCTTAAAATGAATGTTAAAGTAGGCGATACCGTTGAGCCCAACGGTCTTGTATGCATTCTCGAAGCTATGAAAATGGAGAACGAGATATTCAGCGAGCAGGGCGGTAAGGTTATTTCCGTAAATGCACCCGCCGGTACCTCCGTTCAATCCGGCGATGTTATTGTTACTCTCGGCTGACACACCCGTTTATAATTCTTTGAAAGGATACAAAATCAATGCTTGAAAGTATTCTGAACTTCCTTGAAAACACGGGTGTTTACAGGCTGTTCTCCTCAATAGACATAGGCACGCTTAAAACCGTCATTATGTTTATTATTGCGGGAGCGCTTATCTATCTGGCTATCGGCAAGAAGTTTGAGCCCCTGCTCCTTCTGCCCATCGCCATAGGTATGCTGCTGACAAATCTGCCGGGCGCTGAAATGTTCCATCTCGATTTGTTTATTCAGGAAGAGATCAATTACGGCGCGGTACTCCACGATGGCGGTTTTCTGGACATACTGTATCTGGGCGTAAAGCTCGGTATTTACCCGTCTATCATATTTATCGGAATCGGTGCCATGACCGATTTCACACCGCTGATTTCCAATCCCAAGAGCCTGCTTATAGGAGCAGGCGCACAGCTCGGCGTATTCTTCGCATTCTTTGTAGCACTTGCTACCGGAGTTTTCACCCCTCAGGAAGCTGCTTCAATCGGTATTATAGGCGGCGCTGACGGTCCTACCGCCATACTGGTCACTAAAACCCTGGCGCCCACTTTGCTGAGTGCTATCGCCATTGCGGCGTACAGCTATATGGCGCTGATACCTATGATTCAGCCTCCCTTTATGAAGCTGCTTACGACAAAAAAAGAGCGCTGCATCAGAATGAACGCACTGCGCACCGTTTCCAAGACGGAAAAAATAATATTCCCCATTCTGGTCACTGCAGTTGTGGGTCTTATTGTTCCCGACGCGCTGCCGCTTATCGGTTGCCTTATGTTCGGAAATCTGCTTAATGTATGCGGCGTTACCGACAGACTTTCCAAGACGGCGCAGAATGAGCTTATCAACATCGTTACAATTTTCCTCGGTCTCAGCGTAGGCGCGACCGCAAGTGCCGACAATTTCCTTAAGGGAAAAACTATTCTTATAATATTCTGCGGACTTGCCGCATTCTGCATCTCCACCGTAGGCGGTCTGCTTACCGCAAAGATCATGAACAAGCTGACCGGAGGAAAGATAAATCCTCTTATCGGCTCCGCAGGCGTTTCCGCCGTTCCTATGGCTGCCCGCGTTTCACAGAAGGTCGGTCAGCAGTACGACCCCTCCAACTTCCTGCTGATGCACGCTATGGGCCCCAATGTTGCCGGCGTTATCGGAAGTGCTGTTGCTGCAGGTCTGTTCCTGTCCTGGAACTGGTAATTTGAGAAAGGATACTGTTATATATGGCTAAGGTTAAAATTACAGAAACCGTGCTGCGCGACTCTCACCAGTCACTTTTCGCAACACGAATGACTACCGAAGAAATGCTTCCCATTCTGTCCGAGCTTGACAAGGTGGGTTATCACTCCCTTGAAGCGTGGGGCGGCGCGACTTTTGACTCATGTCTGCGCTTTCTCAACGAGGACCCTTGGGAGAGACTGCGCAAAATACGCGCAGGCGCTCCCAACACAAAACTTCAGATGCTTTTCCGCGGTCAGAATATTCTGGGCTACCGTCACTATTCAGACGATGTTGTGGAATATTTTGTGCAGAAGTCTATTGCAAACGGTATAGATATACTGCGTATATTTGATGCGCTGAATGACGCCAGAAACCTTGAGACCGCTATCAAGGCTACAAAGAAAGAGGGCGGTCATGTACAGGCTGCCATCAGCTACACCACCAGCCCTTATCACACCAACGAATCCTTTGCGGCATATGCAAAACAGCTTGAGGAAATGGGCGCTGATTCCATCTGTATCAAGGATATGGCAGGACTTCTGAAGCCTTACAGCGCTTATGAGCTTGTTAAGAAGCTGAAGGAGACCGTTTCCGTACCCATTCAGCTCCATACCCACTACACCTCCGGACTTGCATCTATGACCGTTCTTAAGGCGATTGAAGCAGGTGTTGACATAGTGGACACCGCTATTTCTCCCCTGGCTATGGGTACCTCCCAGCCGCCTACGGAGCCTATTGTTGCAACTCTTCAGGGCACCGAGTATGACACGGGCATCGATCTAAGACAGCTTGACAAGATTTGTAAGTACTTTACTCCTATCCGCGAAAAGTATCTTGCTAACGGAATCCTTGACCCTAAGGTCCTGAAGGTTGATGTAAACGCCCTGCTTTATCAGGTGCCGGGCGGAATGCTTTCAAACCTTGTGTCTCAGCTTAAGCAGGCAGGCGCCGAGGATAAGCTGGAGGAGGTTCTGAACGAAGAGCCGCGAGTCCGTGAGGACGCAGGATATCCTCCGCTTGTTACTCCTACCTCTCAGATTGTCGGCACGCAGGCTGTGCTGAACGTTATCGGCGGTGAGAGATACAAGATGGTTTCCAAGGAGTTCAAGGGTCTTGTGCGCGGCGACTACGGCCGCTGCCCTGCTCCCATATCCGATGAATTCAGACACAAAATCATCGGTGATGAGGAGCCCATTACCTGCCGTCCCGCAGACAAACTTTCACCCGAGCTTGACTCTCTTCGTGAAAAGTGCGCTCAGTATATTGAGCAGGACGAGGATGTGCTTTCCTACGCGCTGTTTGAGCAGGTTGCGACAAAGTTCTTTGAGTACCGCAAGGCGAAAAAGTATTCACTTGACGCTGAACACGGCGACAAAGAGCTCGGAGTTCATCCCGTATAATTCCGATCGGTTTTACAGAAAAGAGGCTGCCTCACCGCAGCCTCTTTTTCGCGAAGTGCTTCTTATATTGCTCGGTTTATGGTACAGATACTTGAATTGTCAAAGATTTTGTGATATTATAAAAGTAAGATATAAAGCGGGAAGGAGTACGCTATGCACCTTCAGGAATCCGGTGAAATGTACCTCGAAACAATACTTATACTGTCGGAAAAATCGGATGAAGTCCGCAGTATTGATGTGGGCGAATATATGGGATATTCAAAACCCAGCGTAAGCCGTGCCATAGGGCTTCTCAAGAGCGGCGGATATGTGGTTTCCGACTCCGACGGCTATCTTTCTCTGACCGATGCGGGGCGCGAGGTAGCGGAAAAGATCTATGAGCGGCACCGTTTCCTTACTGATTTTCTTGTGCGTCTGGGAGTTGACGAAAAGACAGCCGCAGAGGACGCCTGCCGTATGGAGCATGACATCAGCGACGCTTCTTTTTCGGCATTAAAGGCTTTTATTTGCGATAATTTTGACTAAGCTTGATACTGAACTTGACCAATAAAAAAATTCGCCTTGGGGCGAATTTTTTTATTTGTTACAGCAGTATACAGATAAGTCCGTTGGAGCTTTCGTTTACTATTCTTGACAGGGTCTCCGCAAGCTTTTCCTTTGATTCCGGCGACAGGTGTTCAAGCTTTGAACGGAGGCCGTCATTTACCATTTCGTACAGACTTTTGCCGAACATATTGGATTCCCACAGCTTTTTCGGGTCTTCCTCGTAGGCGCTCATAAGGTAGCGTATCATTTCTTCGGACTGCTCCTCGGTACCCACTATGGGATTTATTTCCGTTTCGATTTCCGCTTTTATCATATGTACGCTGGCGGCAGTTGCTTTCAGCTTTACGCCGTATGCGCCTGACTGGCGTATGATTTCGGGTTCGCACAGCTTCAGATCTCCGATCTCCGGAGAAACCACACCGTAGCCGCCATCCTCAAGCTCCTGTATTGCTGCTTCATACTTTTCGTATTCTCTTTTGGTTTCAGCAAGCTGCAGCAGCACAGCCACAAGCTCTTTCTGATCTCTTACGCATATGCCGGTAAGGTCGCATATGACTTTATAGTAAAGGCTGTCGGGCAGTACGGTCTCTACCGTGCTCTCCCCTGTTGCAAGAACAGTTGACACAAGCCGCGCTCCAGTTTTTGCCGTGGCATCGGGAATGCCGCTTTTCAGCATTTCGGAATAAGTCTGGGTAAAGGCGGTCACATCGTTAAGCGTCTTTGTATTTTGTGCCGATTTTCTCAGGCTTTCGCATATCAGCTCACCCAAAGGATGGTCTGAGGGCAGTGCTCCTATCCAATCCGGCAGATTTACCTTTATTTCAGTTACCGGGAATTCATACAGGAGCATTTCAAGGATATGATTTACATCTTCTCTGTCAAGCTCGGTACAGTTTAGCAGGGCAACCGGAGCGTTATACTTGTTTTCAAGCTCAATTGCAAGGGACTCTGCTGCCTCTGAGTTAGGGTCTGCCGTATTCAGTATTACGGCGAAAGGCTTTCCTATGGCTTTTAACTCAGAGGCGGCTCTTTCTTCTGCCGCTATGAAATTCTCTCTTGGCAGTTCGCCGAAGCTGCCGTCACAGGTAACAAGCATACCGACTGTCGAATGTTCCCTTATTACCCTGCGGGTACCCTGCTCCGCCGCTTCTTCAAACGGTATGGGCTCTTTAGACCACGGGACGCTTACCATGCGTGTTTGTCCCTCTTCCGTAGCTCCCAGCGCATCGGGCACAAGGTATCCTACGCAGTCTATCATACGCAGCCTTCTCTTAGTGCCTTCGCCGAAGGTCAGCGTCACCGCTTCATCAGGGACGAATTTAGGCTCTGCCGTCATTACGGTTTTTCCTGCGGCGCTTTGCGGAAGCTCGTCAGTAGCGCGTTTTTTGTCATACTCGCCCTCTATACCGGGAATGACCGATGTTTCCATAAAGCGTTTGATAAAGGTGGACTTGCCGCATCTGACGGGTCCCACAACGCCTATGTATATATCCCCTCCCGTTCTTGCCGCAATATCTGTATATATCTCTCTTGACTCCATTTTGTCCCTCCGTATGGTTTTCGTTGGTATATGTATATGAACTTCGGACAAATTTATGCAAGCGAGAACGTGTAATAGTAAAAAAGAACAGAAAAAAGGACTGCCCCAAGGCAGTCCTTCATATTAAAATCAGTCAATTTCGTCGGTTTCGGGAGCGGTGGTCTCTTCAACGGGAACGGTAGTGTCCTCGTTGGGGTCGGTGGTGACTACTGCGTCCGTATCCTGTCTGTTTTTCTGACCGGAGGTCCAGGTATAAACGATCTTGTCTCCGTCATAAATAATAGTCTGGCTCTGACGTCCGTCGGAAGATTTTTCACCGTTTACGGTTGCCTCCCAGAAGTCATAATAACCGACCTCTGCATCAGTTCTGTCACTCTCGGTGTGGCCGAAAACGGATGCAATATATGTACCGTCTTTGGAAAGCTCATAATCCTTTTCAAACTTATTGAGTGCCTGCTCCGCCGCCTGAAGCACCGTAGGAGGGTTATCGGTTGTACCCTTTACCTGAAGCTCATACTCAAAAAGTTTGTTGTATGTTACGTTGCCGTTTTCGTCAGGCTCGCCGGCAGGCTCCTGAAATACGATGCTGACATTACTGTAAATCTCCTGTTTACCGCAGCTTGCCATAAAAGGAACAATCATAAGTGCCGCAAGAATGATGCATATGATACTTGTCTTTTTCATTATATTTACCTCCGAATGATTTCTACGCATAGTATAGCGCAATCCTCACATTTTGTCAAGTAAATAAAAGACGTATTTGCAATATGTTACAAAAGTTTCACATACATACCATAAGCGTCACAAGCTGTATGAACAGCAGTGTCTGCAGGATTAGAAATACAAAGGCTGACACAGTAACTGCTTTTGAATGTATGTGCTGAAATATGAGGCAAAAAAACGCCGCCGCTGCCGCCGCAAGGCACAGAATTGCCGCAAGAAGCATCTTAGTCATACCGTAGATTATTTTGTATTCGAGGAGCAGCAAAAGGCAAAGAAGCGCGGCGCAGGCTATGGACTTGGCTCTGTTTTCAACGCAGGCGGCAAAAATCGAGGAGGACAGCAATATACCGGCACAGATAAGGCGCAAAGCGTGAAATATACAGTACGGCAGTGCAGACGGAAAAATCCCCCTGTGAGTAAGGGCAGTAATAGGCGGGCAAGCCTGCTTTGTAAATATGCGTACAAGAAGCGCGCCCAGCAGCAGTGCCGCGCACACTATAAGGCAGGCGCGGGGTATCTCTTTCAGATATGCGTGAACAGAAGATATTTTCATTCTCAGTTTTTGCAGCATAAAAAATCACCTCACAAATGTATATGAGGTGATTTTTATATTATTCCGTATCAGCGATAGTGACTGTCGCAGAAGGTATTATACTGATGCACTCCGGCGGAGCGTCCTACATATGTGCCCTCGGGAATCGAATAATAGAAGTATGCAAAGCCTTCGTAGGTGGGATAACCTCGCGACGGGTCGTGGTCGCGGTACACATACTGTGCGTCTGTTATGGTCACCTGAGTGGCAAAGCTTCTGTTTTCGTTTCTTATAAGCGCTACTTCTTTGATATTTTCCTTAGGACAGTTATCGCATGCAACAGCCCCTGTAACTCTGTCGTACTTTACAAGCACATGGGTGTCGCAGGTTTCGGTGGGTACAGTATCCTTTGTAAACCACCCGGTTTCTGTTCTGCTGCCGCGGGGGTCATAGCTACAGGCATCGGACACGAGCTTACCCGAGTCCTTACAGTAAGTCGCCTGAACAAGGTTATCGGAAAACTCAAAGCTCTTTACAGCCTCGCCGTCAGCAGAGGCTTTAGCGCTGATTTTTTCCTGAAGCTTGTTCATAATAACATCCCAGACAGCAACTGCGGGATTGCGGGAGAAGTCGGACAGCGCCTGGTTCATATCGTATCCAAACCAGCAGCCGGCTACATAATAGGGGGTAAAACCGATAAAAGTGCGGTCAAAGTCTGAGCTTGTGGTACCGGTTTTACCGGCAGTATCAACATACTGATCAACCGTTACGGCTGTTGCCGTACCGCTTGACACTACCTGCTGCATCATTTTTGTCATGATGGAGGCAGCTTCTTCGCTGATTGCTACTTCATATTCAGGTTCATTTTCAAGGACGGTATTTCCCTCGCTGTCCGTAACAAGAGTCCACAGACGGGATTTGGAGTATATGCCGTCATTGGGGAAAATAGTATATCCTGCCGTCAGCTCCCAAAGTGTTATGCCGTAAGAGAACTGACCGAGAGCAAGGGGTGCCGGTGATTTATCGGTTATAACCGCGCCGCTTGCCGTAGTATAGGAGTCAATAATGCTGTCCATATGAAGCGTATTCTTCAGAAAACTGAAGGAATAATCAACGGACACATCGTTCAGTATCTTTACGGCGCAGGTATTGACAGAACGTCTTATTGCGTCCTGAACGGTTGTGTATCCGTTGAACACATCAGGCAGGTTGTGAGGCCAAATTGTTCCGTCGGAGGCTGTGGTTACGGGACAGTCGTCATAGACGGTGCCCATAGTGATTGTGCCGGTATCAATGCCGGGACCGTATACGGACAGAGGCTTTATACTTGAACCGCAGGGGCGCTTTGCCTGTGTCGCACGGTTAAGTATACGGTTCTGCGCCTTTTCGCCGCGTCCGCCCGCAAGCCCGAGCACATCGCCTGTATAGGGATCGATTACGATAAATGAGCTTTCGGGCTGAAGACCGTCGCTGGCATAGGGAAAATATGTCTCATCGTTGACATATACCTCGTCGATTACGGACTGCACTTCGGGATCCATGCAGACGTATATCTGCAGGCCTCCCGTATAGATCATAAGGCTTGCCACATAATCGGTATAGCCGTATTGTTCCATTAAAGCGTTCTTAACATCAAGTATTACAGCGTCGGTATACCATGAGTTTACGGCAGAAGTGTTGCCGCTGCTTTCTTCGGAGTCTTTGTCTTTACTTGCAAGCACAAGTTCGGTATCCCAAGCTTCATCAAACTCAGCTTCGGTCATTTTTCCCTGCTGCCACATGGTGTAAAGCACCGTTCTGCGGCGGGCGCGGTTGCCTACCTCTTCCTCCTCACCGTCTTCGTTCTCTTTATATACAATGTCGTGTCTGAGAGGCTCATACTGGGAGGGGTTTTTGACTATTCCTGCAAGAGCGGCACATTCTACAACGGTGAGTTCACTCACATCTTTATCGAAATAAAAATTGGCGGCTGCCTGAACACCGTAGCAGTTATTGCCGAGGAAAACGATATTCATATACATTTCAAGGATTTCTTCCTTACTCATATCCTTTTCAAGCTTAAGGGCACGGAAAATCTCCTGAACTTTTCGCTGTATGGTGTTTTCGTTATCACCTGTCAGGTTTTTCACAAGCTGTTGGGTTATGGTAGAGCCGCCGAAACTGCCGTCTCCCACAAAATACATCGCAACTGCTTTGCCTGTACGAAGCCAGTCTACTCCGTTATGATCAAAAAACCGCTTATCCTCAACGCAAATAAATGCGTCAATAAGATCCTGCGGGATCTGGTCATAGGACACCCATATGCTGTTATCTGTACTGTAAAGGCGCTGATCCTCTATTTCCACCGGAGTTCCGTTACCGTTCATTCTGTCGTCCTCGGTCTCGTAGTCCATGTAGTACACACGGGTCGTTTTATCGGAGCTTGCGGTCGCAAACAGAGAGGAATCTATTGTCGGGTCAACATAGTTCTTTATATAAATACAGAAAACAGTGCCGATAATTACTGCACAGAGCGTTCCCACAAGAAGCAGCGTCAAAAGCACGTTGGCAATATAAGAAAGCACACGAAGCACAATTTTGCCAACACGGCGCAGAGTATTTTTTCTGCTTTCCGAGGCGGTGGTATCGCTTTCCGTCTTTTTTTCTTTTTTTATGCTGAAAGACATATTATCCTCCCATGCTAAAAAACTACGGTTTGATTATATACCTGAAATGTTAACTGAGTATAAACTTTATAAAAAACTATTATACGCCGGTTTGCTTTACGACCACGGAGCCGTCGCCCAGTATTTCTTTAAGCTCCCCTACGGTAAAATCGTCGACTCTTGCGCCGAAGCCGGTCATTGAAGAAGCTTTTTTTGTTTCGTTGTCGTATACCGTGACGGGCACCTGACCTTTGAATATGCTTATAAAGGCTGTTGCGCGGCTCAGCTCCGGAGAATCCATTGAGGGCACCCGCAGATACAGGCGGAGTGTTTCCGACTGTACTTTATGTGTGTTTGGCTTGGGTTCTTTCTGTACCGGAGCGGCAGTTCTGCGCGGCGCGCTCTGTTCCGCGGGGAGCATAGGAGCTTCCCCGTTTTTGGAAAGGCGTATACCGCCTGACATCAGAATTTTCGGCTCCTCGTCGTCCCGTACGGAAATCCTGCCGCTTATACATACTGCGGTATCGGCAGTCAGTATGTGTCCGTACTCTGACAGAACAGAGGGAAATACCAGCGCTTCCATTGTGCCGTCGGAGCCTTCAAGAGTGATAAATGCCATAGGCTCTCCGGCTCTGGTAGCTTTATTTGTACGGGCGCTTATAATGGCGCAGACACATACGCTTTGTTTATCCTTATACTGCCCCGTAGGCTCCTCCTCGGCAAAGGAAGCAAGGATTGCTCCGATGCTGTCGGCTTTTATAAGAGCGCAGTTTTCGCTGTATTCGTCAAGCATATGACCTGACAGAAACATTCCGCTGACTTCTCTCTCAAGACGGAGCTTTTCCGCAACGGAAAATTCGGGAATATCGGGAAACTGCGTTTTCGGCGGAGCAATATCAGATGCAGCGGAAAATATATCAAGCTGTCCTTCGAGATCATTGGAAGCGTCGCGCTCCATAATTTTCTCGTATACCGCGAGCATACGGGAACGGTATGTGCCCAAGCTGTCAAGAGCGCCTGCCTTTATCAGGGCTTCAAGCTGACGCTTGTTCATTCCCAGTGCTCTCATACGGTTAATAAAATCGTCGAAATCCGAAAACTTGCCGTTTTTCTCGCGCTCGTTTACAACAGTATCCGTAAAGGCCGTACCGAGGTTTTTTATGGCTCCGAGACCGAACAGAATCACACCGTCTTCTGCGCAGAACTGGGTTTTAGAGCGGTTTACATCAGGTGCTATTACCGCAATGCCGTGCTTTCTGCACTCTCCCAGATACTCGTATATCTTCTGCGGATTTCCGAGAACGGAGGTAATAAGGGCGCAGTTATATTCAAGCAGATAATGGGTTTTCAGATACGCAGTACGGTATGAGGTGAGTGCGTATGCGGCGGCGTGACTTTTATTGAAAGCGTAATCCGCGAAGTCTGCTATATCATCGAACAGCTTCGTGGCGTTATTCTCATCTATACCGTGCTCTCCCGCGCCTTTGATAAAGGCTTCTTTCTCACGAAGGAGCTCGTCCGCGTGCTTTTTGGAGATAGCGCGGCGTACTACATCGGCGTGACCGAGTGAATATCCGGCGATGTCACGGAATATCTGCATGACCTGCTCCTGATACACAATGCAGCCGTAAGTGGAATCAAGAATGGGAGCAAGGAGCGGGCTGACGTAAGGCTCTCTATTGCCGCCGTGACGGGCCTCTATATATTTGGGAATAGAGCTCATAGGACCCGGGCGGAACAAGGCTATTGCCGCGATAATATCGTCGAAATGCTCGGGACGAAGCTGGGTAAGCATCTGCTTCATACCCGCAGATTCAAGCTGAAATACTCCGTCTGTGTTTCCCTTGGAAATAAGAGCGTAGGTAGCGCTGTCGTCCATGGGAATATGTTTTACCGAAAAATCGGGATGAGACAGCCGTATCTGCTTTTCGGCGTTGTCTATTATTGTCAGGTATCTCAGAGCGAGAAAATCGAATTTGAGAAGTCCCAGCTCCGCCACGGTATTCATATCATACTGGGTGACGGCAACTCCGTTATTAACGGATACGGGCACATACTCGCACACGGGAAGCTCAGTTATGACAACGCCTGCCGCGTGGGTGGAGGCATGTCTGGGCATACCCTCAAGTCTGCGGCTTGTATCAATAAGTGTGCGCACATCCGGGTCGCTGTCATACATTTCCCGAAGTTCTTTGCCCTTCAGCGCAGCATCAAGGGTTATATTGAGATCCTGTGGAATAAGTTTTGCGACAGAATCGACCTGAGCATATGGCATACCCAATGCTCTGCCCACATCCCGGACGGCGGCTCGCGCCGCCATTGTACCGAAAGTGATTATCTGTGCGGTACGCTCCGCGCCGTATTTATCCCTGACATACTGTATTGCCTCGTCGCGTCGGTTATAGCAGAAGTCTATGTCAAAGTCCGGCATACTTACGCGCTCGGGATTGAGAAAACGCTCAAACAGCAAATCATAGCGTATGGGGTCAATATCCGTAATACCTATAAGGTACGCCACAAGGCTTCCCGCGCCGCTGCCTCGTCCGGGTCCTACGGGAATGCCGGCACTGCGGGAATAATTTACAAAATCCCATACAATGAGAAAATACCTGCTGTACCCCATTTTATCTATAACGGAAAGCTCGTAGTCCATGCGCTTCCGGTATTCTTCAACAGGGTGATTTTCCGTGCAGAGCTCGCCGTTATTCCGGTGCGAGGAAAGTCCCGCGTCGGTAAGCTCTTTTAAGTACTGCGCAGGTGTTTTTCCGTCGGGACATTGATAATCCGGCAGACAGGTTTGACCGAAGGTAAAGTCAAAATTGCATTTTTCGGCAATTTTCGCGGTGTTTTCAATTGCTTCGGGATGTTCGGCAAACAGCCGTTCCATTTCCCATGTTTCTTTATAGTAAAATTCGTCAGTTTCAAAGCCGAAGGGTCTGCCGTCTTTTATACATGAGGCCGTTTGGATGCACATAAGTATTGCCTGCGCCTCGCTGTCGGCGCGCTTCAGGTAGTGGACATCGTTTGTGGCAACAAGGGGTATATTCAGCCGCTCCGACATTTCATAAAGGGCACTGTTTACCGTTTTCTGCTCGGGGATACCGTGATCCTGCACCTCAAGATAGAAATCATCGCCGAAAAGCTCCTTCATTTCAAGAGCGTATTTCTCCGCTCCCTCATAATCGCCGGAGGTTATATGCTTAGGGATGCGTCCGCCCAAACAGGCAGACAGCGCTATAAGCCCCTCGCGATGCTCGCGAAGCAGAGACATATCTATTCTGGGCTTTGAATAAAAGCCGCTTAGAAACGCCTCCGACACCATATATATAAGGTTTTTATATCCCGTTTCGTCCTTGCATAGCAGTACAAGATGATCCGAGGAGCCTGTCGCCGTGGTCTCTCTGTCATGCCGCGAACCCGGTGCGACATAGACCTCGCAGCCGATTATAGGCTTAATGCCCTCCTTTTTGCATGCTTTATAAAACGCCACGGCACCGTACATAACTCCGTGGTCCGTAAGGGCGCAGGCAGTATGTCCCGCGCGCTTTGCGGCGGCGGGTATCTCCGAAATACGGCAGGCGCCGTCAAGCAGGCTGTATTCGCTGTGCAGGTGAAGATGTACGAAATCCGACACTTGGGCGCTCCTTTCGTTTCCTTTTTGATTTCCGCGGTTTCGGATGCTTTGTAATTTTTTGATTGTCAGCTTTTGTTTTCCCGTTCTTCTATCTCGTGTGCAAACTCGGCGATTTTATCAAGTCGGTGCTTTACACCGGATTTTGTCATGGGAACACTGTGCATGAGGGCAAGCTCGGAAAGTGTTGCCTGATCGTTCTCAGCGCGCAGACGTGCCGTTTCTTTCAGATCTGCGGGAAGAGCGGTAATTGCCCCGTTGTCATACAGATGCTGAATTATTTCAGTTATATGTTTTGAAGCAGACAGGGACTTTTTGATATTTGCCATATCGCAGTTGAGCTGTCTGTTGGTGTCCTCACGAAGTTCCTTTACAATTTTGGAATTTATCAGCTCAAATGCGGCTTTATTTGCGCCGACAAGGGCGAAAAATTCTTCGATTTTTCCGCTGTCCTTTATATACAACAGATATCTTCCCTTTCGGCTTCCCCGGCTCATAACAAAGCCGTGACCGTCAATTATATCTCCCGCCGCATCTCTTATATCCTCTGTGGGAAAGGACAGTTCAAGATGGTAGCGCTTTGCAGGGTCGGTGACGCTGCCGTACACTATGAAAATGCCTTTCAGAAATGCAGAAAAGCAATTGGAACATCTGAAATGGTCGGGAGACGCCGAAATTTTTTCTGCTGTATCTTCCCCGCCGTTTTCAAGAGAAAGCATATCGGACAGCATTCTGCGACAGCAGTTTTTCTTTTCCGTATCTGCCATAAGGGCATTTTTGGTATTTTTTGAATATGAAGTATTCATTTTATTTAATTTTTACTTGATATGAATGACCTCGCACTGAAGGTCAAGTCCGTAGCCGTCGCGTACTTTTTCTTTTATTATGTCAATAAGCTTCAGCACATCGGCGCTTGTGGCACCACCGCGGTTTATGATAAATCCCGCGTGCTTTTCGGACACCTGAGCCCCGCCGACCGTAAAGCCTTTGAGCCCCAGTTCTTCTATCATCTGTCCCGTAAAATGCCCCTGGCAACGCTTGAAAACGCTGCCTGCGGAGGGGTATTCAAGAGGCTGTTTTGCTTTGCGGCTTTCCATATAGCCGTCCATTTTTTGTTTTATTTCATTTTTATCTGCGCTTTCAAGTCTGAAGCGCGCGGACAGGATTACTCTCTCGGGATGATCTCTGTATATGCTTTCTCGGTAGCCGTAGTTATGTTCGGCGTTATTTATTGTATGAATTTTGCCGTCGTTCGGGCCATAATATGTGCTTTCAAGAAGCACCTGTGACACTTCCCCGCCGTAAGCACCGGCGTTCATAAACACCGCGCCTCCCACTGCACCCGGTATGCCGTAAGCAAACTCAAGTCCTGAAAGGCTGTTATCACGTGCAATCACTGCAATCTGAGTAAATGACGCACCGCATCCGCAGGTAATGTCGTTTCCACTTACTGTTATTTCTGTCAGCTTCTCCGTTGATATGACGGCGCCCTTATATCCGCTGTCATCGAAAAGTACATTGCTTCCTCTGCCAAGCACAATATAGGGCGTTTCCGCAATGCGGCAGGCTTCCACGGCAAGCCGCAGTTTATCCTCCGTATCGGGCACGGCAAAAACCGATGCGGCGCCGCCTATTCTGAATGTGGTGTGGGAGCTCATTGGCTCATTTTCGGTATATTCTATTTTATGCCCGCCAAGCAGGCCGCAAAGCTGTTTTTGCCTTATCGTCATAGTTTGACCGCCGTTTATAAAATATTGTAAAGCTCTGTAAGCTCTCTGACAGTATATGTAGCCGCAGTTTGGACGTCCCTGCCGTTTGTAACGCGCACGCTGTCCATTCCTGCATTAACTGCTCCCGCTATATCTCCCGTTTCGGAATCGCCGATAACAAGATATTTCGATTTATCGCCGTCCCCGATATATTCCGTCACCTTATCAAAAAAGACGGGGGATGGCTTTGCACAGCCCATTTCCTGGGAAATGAAACTGTGAAGGACGAATTTTTCAAGGGGAGTGTTTTTCATCCTTGATTTCTGAACTTTTGTAATGCCGTTGGTGACAATATAAATCTTATATCCCATTCGGCTCAGTGTATCAAGTACCTTTTCGGCGTTTGGCATAAGCTGATACTGGTGTGCAAGATTGTCGGTATACTGTTTTGCAGTGGCGGCTCCGTATTCATTGCCGTCCATGCCGAATTCATCGTACAGGCGCACAAAACGCTCTACTGCAAGCTTTTCCCTTGTGGTCTCGCCTCGCTCAAGCCTTTTCCACTCATTGTCGTTTATTATATGATAGCGGCTGTGGATCTCGTCCGAAAATCCAAGAGGCGAGGCGCTGAGGGTTTCTCTCAGCGCCTGTTTTTCCGCTGTGTCAAAGTCAAGCAGAGTATTGTCTGCGTCAAAAAGCAGGTATTTATACATATTATTTTACTTTGAATTTATGATATGTCTTTTTGCCTTTTCTTACGATTACGCCGTCATCGGTAAATTCGTCGCGCATAACGGCGGCGCTGAAGCCTTCTGCCTTTGCGTCTCCGACGAATACTCCGCCTCCGCTGATTATGCGCTTAGCCTCGCCCTTGGAGGGGGCAAGACCTGCTTTTACAAGCATATCTGCTACAAGGATTTTTCCGTCAACGAAATCGTCCTCGGAAAGCTCTGTGGTTGGCATATTTTCGCTGGAGCCGCCTGATACAAAGATACTGCGGGAGGCTTCTCTTGCCTTTTCCGCTTCTTCATTGCCGTGTACCATGCTGCAAAGCTCATAAGCCAGTATCTCTTTTGCTTCGTTAAGCTGAGCGCCCTCCCACTTATCCATTTCCTCTATTTGTTCAAGAGGCAGGAATGTGAGCATACGGATACATTTCAGCACATCGGAATCGGCTACATTGCGCCAGTACTGGTAGAAATCGTAGGGTGAGGTCTTTTGGGGGTCAAGCCACACGGCGTTGCCTGCGGTCTTACCCATCTTTTTGCCCTGAGAATCGGTGAGAAGCGTTATGGTCATGGCGTGAGCGTCTTTGCCCAGCTTCTTTCTTATAAGCTCCGTACCGCCCAGCATATTGCTCCACTGGTCGTCGCCGCCGAACTGCATATTGCAGCCGTATTCCTTATACATGTGGTAAAAGTCATAGGACTGCATTATCATATAGTTGAATTCAAGGAAGCTGAGTCCCTTTTCCATGCGCTGCTTATAGCACTCGGCGCGGAGCATATTGTTTACGGAGAAGCAAGCACCGACTTCGCGCAGAAGCTCCACATAGTTAAGCTTTAAGAGCCAGTCGGCATTGTTTACCATCATTGCCTTGCCCTCGCCGAATTCGATAAAGCTTTCCATCTGGCGGCGGAAGCATTCGGCGTTATGTTCGATATCTTCTTTTGTCAGCATTTTGCGCATATCGGTTCTGCCCGAGGGGTCGCCTATCATGGTGGTGCCGCCGCCTATAAGGGCGATAGGTCTGTTGCCCGCCATCTGCAGGCGCTTCATAAGGGTAAGCGCCATAAAATGTCCCGCCGTCAGGCTGTCTGCGGTGCAGTCAAAGCCTATATAAAAGGTCGCTTTGCCCTCGTTGATCATGGTGCTGATCTGCTCCTCGTCGGTTACCTGCGCTATGAGCCCGCGGGCTTTAAGTTCGTCATAAAGTTTCATTGGAATATTGGCGGCTTTGCCGCACTCCTTTCGGATATGGATATATTATTTTTTGTTCTTTTCAAGCATTTCAAGTGCGGCTTTGCGCTGTTTTTCGGTGATATTTATACCGCCGATAATCCTCGCAAGCTCCTCGGCACGCTCGCCGCCGCATATTTCGCGGACATGGCTTTCGCTCCTGCCGTCAACCTCTTGCTTTTCAATAAGGATATGATGGTCAGCACATGACGCCACCTGAGCGGAGTGGGTAATGCATATTACCTGCGCTCCTTTAGCAAGCTCGGACAGCTTTATGCCTATGCGCTCTCCCGTGCCGCCAGAAACACCTGTATCTATTTCATCAAAAACAACACATTCTGCGCCGGCTTTTTTCGCTTCGGCACATTTCAGGGCAAGCATAATGCGCGACATTTCGCCGCCGGATGCTATTTTGGAGACAGACTGCGGCTCCTCGCCCGGGTTGGTAACAACTGTGAAGTCTACACTGTCCGCAGCGCGTGCGTTAAAGGGTTCGTCGCCGCCTGTTCCGTGTACCTCGACATAAAAACGTACCTTTGGCATATCAAGGAAGGAAAGGGTCTCCATTACCTCGGCGCCCAGCCGTTTTGCGGCTTCACGCCGCTTTTCGTTAAGCTTTGCGGACGCTTCTTTGGCTTCGGCAAATATTTTTTTATACTCGCCCTCAAGCTCCTCGATATGCTCGTCGCCGCATTCAAGTGCGTGAAGCTTTTTTGCGGCATCCTGCCGGTATTCCATAACAGAAGCAAGATCTCCGCCGTACTTCTTTTTCAGCCTTGAAAAGGCCGCGAGACGGCTTTCGATAATGTCAAGCTGTCTGTCGGGATCGGCGCAGTCTTCGCTTTCTGTAAGGTCTGCTGCCTGCTCAGCTATATCGATTATTTCGATTCGGTAGCTTTCAAGCCTGTCCGCCATTTCCTCGGCGCCCTCCATTACATCGGAAAGCTGTCTGAGGGAGGCTGCCGCACGCTCTATGAGGTATGCGGCGCTTGCTCCCTTTTCACTGGGTGCAAGAGCGCGGCGCACAAGATTTGCGTTCTTTGTGACCTGCTCTATGCTTTTCAGCTTTTTGCGCCGCTTTTCAAGCTTTTCTTCCTCGTCGGGGTCCGTTATGCGCGCCTTATCTATTTCGGAAAGCTGATACCGCAAAACATCGACCATCATGGTGCGGTCGGAAAGAGATGCTTTAAGCTGCTCTATTTCTTCTTTCTTATCGGAGAGTCTGCGGTATATTTCGCCGAACTGTGCCGCCTCGTCTTCAATGCCTGCATAACGGTCAAGCAGCAGTATATGTCTGCTTTTATCGTACAGGGAGGCTGTCTCCGTCTGTGAGTGCATTGACAAAAGAGAGGCGCAGCAATCCCTGAGAGCGGAAAGCGGAACGCTTTTTCCGTTTATCGCGGCCGTACTTTTTCCGTCTGCGGTTATTCTGCGGCTCATACAGGCTTCGCCGTTTTCGTCAAAAACGCCCTGCTCCGCCTCCCCGCTGAATATAGCGGTCACGGTTGCGCTGTTCTCGCCGCTGCGCACCAGCTCCCGTCTTGCTTTCGCGCCGAGCAGAAGTCCTATGCTTTCGGCAATTACGGTTTTGCCCGCGCCCGTTTTACCTGTAAGAACCGTAAAGCCGCTGTCAAGCTCAATACTGATGTTCTTGGCGACGGCTATATTTTCAATGGTAAGAGCTTTGAGCATTTTTTATAAACCCCTTACTTGCCGATAATGCCTTTGATTTCTGCGGTGGCAAACTGTGCCCCATCCGCGCTTCGGCAAGCGAGAAATACGGTATCGTCACCCGCAACACAACCGAGAACGCCTTCGATTTCCGCGGAATCAAGACCGGCAGCCACTGCCTGCGCCATTCCGGGGTATGTCTTGATTACCACAAGATTTACTGCCGCGTCAATATTTGTAACGGCGGCGGCGATGGCGCTGCTGTATGCGTGATGTCCGCCCTTGTCGGTCTCAGACGGTACATATTTATACTTTCCGCTGTCGCTCATGGTTTTTGTAAGCTTCAGCTCCCTTATGTCTCTGGAAACCGTTGCCTGGGTTACCTTATAGCCCGCTTTTTCAAGGGCGCCTA
>CAMFEL010000013.1 GCA_945949385.1 uncultured Clostridia bacterium
CACCTTTTCTTCGTTTTTACCCATGTTTACGCACCTTATTGCTCGCCTTTCGCATGCAAAAAGCACTTGCTTCGGCAAGTGCTTTTTGCAATGATATCCGTTCCCGCGGAACGGGTGATATATCTTCGATATAATATTGCACTAAGTGCGATGATATATGCCTTCGGTATATGCGGGAACGGATATTATTTCATGCTTGCGCAGCAAGTATATTATGCGGCGTCAGCCGTATATCACATCGCGTCAGCGATATATCATTAAGAATTTTTCCGAGGGGTGCGAATCCGTTTCATTAAAAACGCAAATCCATCTTTTTTGCAGCCCCTGCCAAAAATCCCTTTCACACAAGTGGGCGGGATTTTTACTTTTTACTTCTTACCTAATTATTTTTGAAACTGCTTACCGGTAAAATACAGTTGCAGCTTTGAAAAAAACGAGTTATCTATTGTTTTCTGCATATTGCTTTTCTGACCTTTTTCTTTAGAATAAGCAAGCTAAATACAAGGATGACCGGGAAAACTGCAGCTGCAAGAAGTCCTGTTTTAAGATTACCGCCTGCCATTTCGGAAAGACTGCCTACCATAGCAGGACTTACCATAGCTCCCGAGTCTCCGGCTAAGGCCAGAAATGCGAACATCGCAGTCCCGCCTCTCGGACATTGCTGCGAGGATATGCTGATGGATCCCGGCCACATAATACCGACCGCTAAGCCGCAAAGAGCGCAGCCTGCAAGTCCGAGGATCGGCAATGCGGACAGCGAAGCCAACAAATAGCAGCCGGCGCACATAATCCCGCAAACGAGCATCACATTGGTCAAATCAAGCTTTTCGCTGAACTTTCCGTACAGCATACGGGAAATACCCATAAACATTGCAAACAAGCACGGCCCTGCTAAATCGCCAACCGTTTTGGACACGCCGATAGCAGATTCGGTAAAAGCTGATGCCCATTGAGCCATAGTTGCTTCTGATGCACCCGAACATACCATAAGAATTATCAGCAACCAGAAGATCGGCGTTTTCAGCAGTTTGCCGATGCTCATACTTTTGCCGTCTTCAACCAAGCGTTCTATAGGACAGTTGATAAAGTTGAATGTGTTAAATAACGGCACCAAAGCCCAGATGAAAGTAAGGATCTTCCAGTTTTCTACGCCAAAAACGGCAAAAAAGAGCGTGGAACCCAAAATGACACCCATTGCGCCCCAGCAGTAGAAGGAATGTAACAGGCTCATCGTTCCGTCTTTGTTTTCAAAGGGACAAGCTTCAACGATGGGACTTACCAAAACCTCAATAAGACCGCTTCCTACAGCATAAAGCACTACCGAAATCAGAATACCTATAAACGGTACGGGAAGTACCTCCGGCAAGATCGCCGTTAAAACAAGACCTACCGCCGATAATACTTGAGAGGCGACCACGCAGGTGCGATATCCTATTTTATCTGCGAATTTGGTAGCTGCAAGATCAACGAGCAATTGCGTTAAATAGAATACCAAGGGAATCATTGCAATCTTTTCAAGAGTGATTCTGTAAGTGCATTTGAATGTTAAAAAAAGCAGCGGGGCAAAGTTTGCGGTTATAGCTTGTGTAACAAAACCAAGATAACAAGCGGCAAGTGTTTTTTTGTAATTCTTTTGTTTTGTCATGATGATTTCCTTCAGGCTTAAGCAATTATTTTCTTGCTTAATTATATCACCGTAACACGCCGTACAAAAGTCACAGAAACGTCAAAACCAAGCACTATTTACCCACATCAACACTTTGACCGGGAGCGTAACCGTATCTTTTTTTGAACTGACGGCTGAAATAGTTTACAGAATTAAAGCCGCAGGCATAACTGATCTGTTGGAGCGTTTGTGTTCTTTCGCTCAATAATCGATGTGCCGTTTGAAGTCTGTATTGAATCAGCGCCTCAATAGGAGAACACCCCATATATGCATGAAAGCATCGTCCCGCTTCACTGCGGCTGATGTCTGCAGCTTTTGCAATATTATCAAGAGTTACGGGCTCGGCATAGTTTTCATAAATGTAGCTCAACATCTTTTGAAGGCGAATTTGGTTGTTTATCTGTATGCGTGTCGCCTCAGCTTTCGGAAGAACGGTAATATTGCAGGATATAAATTCGAATATACGGTTGATGTTACGCTGAACAGCCAGTTCATAACACGGTGCTTTCTCGTTCATCTGCCTGTAAATATCTTTGATTAAGCAGTTTATCTCGTCGTGGAGGCGGTTGCCGCGTCGAAACACAACAAAAGGCAGCGAATCACATTGAGCAATAGGCTGTATGTATTTTTGATAAACAGTACTTGTTTGAGGAGATACTAACGTGCCTGAAAAAACGACATTTGGCATCGGATCCGGCACATCGCCGGACACCTGTTTTATCCCGTGCAGCATATTTCCGTTGACAAATATACTGTCACCCGCTTCCAGTATGATGTGCTGTCCGCCAACCTGGTAATCTAAAACTCCGCATTCTGCCGTAGCGATCTCGAAATCGGGATGCCAATGCAAAGGCCCCGCCCAATCGGGCAGAGTAACAAGCTCGTCGTGAAAATATGTGATTGGAAATTCTGTAGCATTATGCGGTATATATTCTCTCAATTGATGATCGAGTATTATAGGCATATGTTTGCGCTCCCTTATAACTATTAAAACTGTTAAAACTATTATAACTAATATAGCACGAAATTGCGACCTTTTCTACCGAATAACGCAAAAAAGGGGCAAGGAGAATACTCTCCTTGACGCTTTTTACTGCCACTGCATCACCTCTTTCTGATTTTTGTATGGTCTCTTATTTCGTGTCGGAGAACTTTCCGGCCGCATTCCGATTTGCCCGAAAGGTGAGAACGGCGTTTCTATGCTGTTGTCCCACGCAAGGGAAAAGACGCTGCTGAACTTTCCGAAATGCTAAATGCTTGGGCAGAACAGGCTGAAAAGTACCGTAACGGCGACATCAGCCGTGAGGACTATGACAAGTGGCGTAATAACTATCCGAAATATGTTGAATCCTCAGGTTATGTAAAGGTGCTGTTGAAGGAACTGAATGATACAATGACCAAAGCGTTCAAAGACCGTTTGAAAAACGACTGAATCCGAACAAAACAAAAAGAGCTAACTGACTTTTCAAAAAAATCAGTTAGCTCTTTGCTTTTACAATAATTCAAATAATGTTGCCATTTTGTTGCCACAGAGGGCTTTCAAACGGCGAAAAGCCTTTATTTACGGGCTTTTCGTGGGTGTGAAATCATTCCCACTCGCTCCCGAAAACTGTAACTTAAACAATTTTGTATGGGTATTTTTACTCATATTATCGGGAGTGTTCAGATTATCCATAAAATATGGACTGTCAAGATTTTTGTTGTCAGTATGTTGTCACGCTGACGAGAGTATTATAATAAATCTATCCTTGCATTTCAAGGTATTTTAGAAAAATAACAACAGAGAAATTTGTTTAACTCCTCTGCCGCTATATATCAATACAAGCCAAATAGCCTTAAAAGTTTCTGCCAAAAGGTCAGTTTTTCTACTACGACAGGCTCGGTGTCTACTGTTTCTTCCATTTCGATTGCTTCAGTCTGAATGACAAACTGAACTGCATCCACGTTGGTATTTTTATCAGATACAAAAGATGTAATCTCTTCGTCGCTACCGGTGGCTTCAGTAATCATTTTATCCACTTCGCCGCCGACTTCATCTTCAATACCATCAGTTTCTTTTACAAATTCACCTGTGCCGTTTTTGAGGGTGGCGGTTCCGTCATACAGAGTTTTAACACCGTCGTTCAGCTCGCCAACGGAAGTTTTAAGTGTACCGACATTGGTATAGAGTGTATCCATATTGAGTTTCAGTGTATTTGCGCCGTTTGCCGCATCGCTGACAGCAGATGTGTATTCTTTCAGCCCTGTGTAGAAAAGGCTGTAATTATCGAGCTGACCTTTCAGTTCAGCCACACTTGCAGCTGCAGAATTTGCGGCTGTAACAGCAGCGGTGATCTGTTCGGTAACTTCCTTCGATTTCATCATTTGGTCAATATAACCTTTTCTAATTTGAGTTTTCTGCTCATCGGTTAAGGAAGCAACTGCACCGGCTTTGATCTGTGTTTTCTGATCATCAGTTAGGTTTTGGACAGCTGTAGTAATAATCTGTTGCTTTTGCTCATCGGTCATAGCACCTACTGCCTGTGCCACCAACACCTGACCTTCTGAGGTTTGCAAATAGGCAACCGCCTGCTGTTCTGTGTAGCCACTTGCCACAAGTTGTTCCAAAACTGCCTGAGCCGCAACCTGCGCATATAAAGTATCTGCCTGCGATTGGATATACGCCAAATAGATCGCATCTGCATTTTGATCAATATAACCGGCATATAAGGCATCAACCTGAGATTCAACCTGTGCAGTTACTTCTGCAAGAGCCTTGTTGTATGCCGTTGCATAAACCTTGTCTGCATCCATTGTTTTGAAAAGCTCTGTCAAAACGGTGGCGTAGGTTTCGGGAGTGAGAGAGACCGATTGTAATCCGTTTTTAGTCAATTCCGCATTCAGTATCGTTTCGGAAGCAGAACAAAGACCTTCAAAAGCGGCATAGGCACCGTTAAGCAATTCTTGGTTTTTCGTTGTAATTCCCGCAAGACCGCTTGACAATTCTCCGACTCCGCCATTTAATGCGCCAACGCCCGTATAAAGCTCTCCAACCTTGTCTTTGAGAAGGGTTGTGCCAACATACAATTCTTTTGCGCCATCATTCAGTTCCCCGGCACCCTCATCCAAATCATTGACTGCACTGATAATTTCATCGATTTTCGCACGAATAGTTGCATCATCAATTTCGATTGCGAGATTTAACTTGATGCCATTGATGGCTATGGCACTCATCTCAAAATCGGTCGCCTGGGCATTAATTTCAATATCCGCACCCTTGTTAGGCAGAATGGTATAAGTGAGCTGTTTGTTACTTCCTACATTAGCAATTGTAGCACCGTCTGAGGTGATGTTACTGCACTTTTTTGTATCAAGAGTGACGGATGCCTGCAATGCATAGCCTTCAAAGAAATTACCGATGCAGTTAGTATTTTCAGTAATATTTATCGTGATCTTCAAATTTCCGCTTTTGCCGGCAACCTCACTTGCCTTATATTCCTTGCCATCCATATAATACTTGATGGCAATATTCCAAGGCATTACGTTGCTGTCGAGTTTTCCTTCGTAATACAGTTTTCCTTTCTTTGCGTCAATGGTAACCGTTTCACCGGAGTACCCGATTTTATCGGTAGTGGTCATATTGCGAAGGCTCTCATATTTGCCATAGTCAATAATTTGCCCGTTTTTATCAAGGTCAAAAATATTAACTACATTTATCTCTTTGACCGAGCCATCAGCTTTCAGATTGATATAAACAACTTCTTCTTTCGGGGTGTTCTCCGATGCCGCAAAAGCCGAAAACGGCATCACGCCTATGATAATAAGTGCTACAAGCAGCACCGACAATATTTTTTTTGTATGTTTCATTGTACTGCCACCTTTCATTTACCTTTTGTTCTTTTTTCATTCATTACAAACCGATCCAACAGATATAGCAGTCCCGGCAAGACGAACAGCACGATGGCCAGCGAGAGCAGAGCACCTCTGCCAATAAAAATACCGAGCTGTGCAAGCAACTGATTGGAAGAAATAATGCCGAGCAGAAAGCCTACAACCGTAAGAGCACTGCCGGATGTCATAATGGACACAAATACATTTGATACCGTCTGTATAACAGCTTCCTTTTTTGAAAGAGTTTGACGGTTTTCTTTGTAGCGGTCTGTCATAAGGATCGCATAATCTACCGTTGCACCAAGCTGTACCGAGCTGATGATCAAATACGCCAGATAATAAATCGGGCTGTCAGAAAAATACGGAACCGACAGATTAAGCCATATTGCCGTTTCAATGCTGAGTACAAGCATAAGCGGAATGGTCAGAGATTTCAATGTCAGCAGAAGTGTCATAAAAATGGCGCAGATAGCAACCAAATTAACAAGAACCATATCGGCGGTGATTGTTTCTTTTAGATCGTAAGTGCTGATTCCATCGCCTGCGAGATAATTGTTGTCTGGATAATATTTATCTGCAGTACTGCGGACATTCTCAACAAGCGCAAAGGTATCGGCACCTTCGGCGGGAACATCAACAGTAAGCACCATCCGACTGTAATTTTCTCCCTCTAACAGAGATAGTGTATCGGCATCCAAATAGGCGGACGGGATTTCTGCACCCGCCATATCCACATAAGAGATGATGCTTGTGATCTGAGGCAAGGTTTTCAATTCATCAGACAATTCCGTTTGCACGGCTGTATCTCCCTTGGGCACAAGCAATACATAGGTGTCGCTTTTGCCAAACACATCTTCAATAGCAGCGGTGTCTTTGCCGTAGCGAGTGTTTTCTCCAAGTATCTCGGATGCACCGTAATGGTAAGAGTTTGCATTTGAGCCCAAATAGGAAGGTACAATCAAAATCGCAAAAATACAAACCATTGGAATGGCTATTTTCTGTACCACTTTTCCAAGTCCGTTAAAAGACGGAAGAAGGGCCTTGTGCTTTGTTTTGTCCAGCCATTTATATGTGCACAGAATGAGTGCCGGCATAAATACAAACACGGTAATCAGGCTGATCGCAACACCCTTTGCAAGAGCAATTCCAAGATCTGCACCAATGCGGAACTGCATCAGAACAAGGGCAATAAAGCCAATGACCGTTGTCAGACCGCTTGACAGTATTGATGAGGTAGATTTACAAAGAGCGTCAACCATCGCTTCTTTGGGATCAGAATAATCTTTTCGGCATTCCTCAAATCTGTGCAAGAGGAAAACCGAATAATCAAGAGAAACCGCAAGTTGCAGCACACTTCCTGCAGCGTTTGTAACAAAGGAGATCTCACCAAAAATGAGATTACTGCCGTTATTGAGTATAATGGCAACACCAAGTCCCGCAAGAATAACAACGGGTTCGATCCACGAGTTTGTCGTCAGAATCAAAACAAACAATACAAATGCAACAGCAATCACAGTGATTTTCAGTATTTCAGAAACAGTATTTGTTGTAGCATCGGCTGTGGATACAGCACTGCCGGTTACGGCATTGTTTTCGCCAATGATATCACGAATTTGTGCCACCGCATCGATCTGTTTTTCTTCCTCTATGGTTAATGTAAATAAAGCGGTGTTATCTTTATAATAAGTCTCCAGAGTATCATTATCAAAAGTAGAAAGTGGAACGGTAATATCCACTGTGTCATCCAGCCAAGAGACCTCTGTCACACCCTCAATATTTTTCAGCTTTTCCTTGTATTTCAGCGCTTCGGGAATGGTGACATTCTTTATCATTACACGGGCATTAGGAATACCACCGTCAAATTCCGCCTGCATAACATCAATTGAAACCGTTGATTTCGTGTTTTCCGGCAAATAATCGGTAATGTCATAGTTGACAGAAACCAACTTGCTGCAAAACAGAGAAATGATAAAGGCGACCATAAATAAAACGATAATCAGCTTTCGTTTGTTTACGATGCCGGTATAGAATTTTTGCATTATTTATCACGCTCCCCTTGTTTCCGTAGCTGCCCCATAATTTCATAATATCCGGCATCACCTTTAAGCGCCAAACGAATGCCTTCATAGTCGATCGTTCCGTCTGCGGTGAAATCTATGGATTTCATCAAGGAAACAATTTTTCCTTTTAAGGTGCAGTTGCCTTTTTTGTCAACAGATCCTTCAATGGGTTCTGTGTGCCCGAGCAAAGACAAGGTGCCATTTAATTTTCCGTTTTCAATCTTCGCTTTCAGTTCACCTTTTTTCTTGCCAAGTGGCGTATACAGTAAAATGTCGTAAATTCTCATTGTATAACCTCCCAGTTTGATTTGCTTCAGTATAAGACAAAGCTGAAATAAATAACACGGTCAATGTACGGTCATTTGTATAATTATCGGTCAAACAATGTAGATTTGATGGTCAAATATTAATTTGCCCCACAAATGTTACACATTGTCCATTGAATGCTTTGACGGACAAGTGTATAATAAATGAGAACGGAGGATTACTATGAAACACGAAGTCACAACTTATAATACGAAAAAAATGCTTGCGGAAGCTCTGAAAAAAGCAATGAAAACAAAGTATTTTTCTAAAATAACCGTAAGCGAAATCATAAAGGAAAGCGGCGTAAACCGCAAAACATTCTATTATCATTTTGAGGATATTTTTGCCCTGCTGAAATGGATGTACGAGGAAGAGGCCATTGAAGTAGTAAAGCATTTTGATTTGTTGATCGACTACGAGGAAGCCATTCGCTTTGTGATGAACTATGTAGACGAAAACGAATATATTATCAGTTGCGCCTATGATTCCATCGGCAGAGATGAAATGAAACGCTTTTTTTATGCAGATTTTATGGGTATCGTAACCTCTGTTATTGATGCTGCAGAAATAAAGTATAACCGAAAGACTGATCCCGAATTTAAGGAGTATGTTGCAAAGTTCTACACCGAGGCACTTGCCGGTATGCTCATTGATTGGGTAAAGGAAAAAGATAAACAAGATCGTGAAAAGGTAGTAGGATATCTAACAGCGATCATCGGTTTGGCTCTTAAAAGTATGGAACTATATGCGATATAAAAACGGCGGCAGAGAGAAATTGATCTCCCTGCCGCCGCTATCGTTTAGGCATAAATTATATCGTGATTTACGATTTCTGTGGCTCTGCTGCGAATGTTATTCATCCGAGCAACCCACTCCATTTGATTATCTGCTTTGAGTTGTTCGGTCACGCCCTCACGTTCTGCCATCTGTTTTACGAGCCGAAAAAACATATCCTCAGCCTGCGTATTTACATCGGCAAGGTGTCTGTTCAGTTCGCATTTTGTGAGCCTCTGCTAAATACCATTCAGAACTCCGAAGAATCTGCACTTCAACTAATCAGTTATGAACCTACCGGATGGGAAAAAGTTGACGACGGGATTGCTCGGCTGAAAGAAGTACTAACTGAAGCAAACGAAACAGCAGATTTTCAATCCGTGGGAATGTATGGTAGAGAGTTGTTGATTACCTTGGCGCAAACAGTTTTTGATAAAGAAAAGCATCCATCACCAGACGGAACAGATATTGGTAAAGCGGACTCGAAACGAATGCTTGAAGCTTATATTCATTACTGCCTTTACAAACGTAGTAAGGAACGAGAAATTAAGTTCGCAAAATCATCTATTGATTTTTCAAACGAACTTACCCATAACAGAACCGCTACACAAATGGATGCCAAACTATGCTATAACGCTGTTCTATCGACCGTGCATATTATCAAGGTGCTTAACAAATTTAATGACTAACAAAAAAGAGCTAACAGACTTTGTAACAAAAATCTGTTAGCTCTTTATTTATGAATAATCTGAAATTGTTGTCAAAACGTTGTCACGAGGCTTTTTGAAACCTCAAAAACCCAGTGTTTATGCGGGTTTTCAGCGTTTTTGGTATTATTCCCACTCGATGGTGGCAACCGGTTTGGGTGAGAGGTCATAGAGGACGCGGTTTACGCCTTTTACCTCGGAGAGAATTCTGTCGGTGATCTTATAGAGTAGAGCATAAGGTATCTCTTCAATAGTGGCGGAGGTCGCGTCGACGGAATTCACCGCACGGATGATCACCGGCCACTCGAATGTACGCTTGCCGTCCTTAATGCCTGTGCTTTTGAAGTCCGGCACTACGGTGAAGTACTGCCAGACCTTACCCTCGAGACCTGCTTTTGCAAATTCGTCACGGAGAATGGCGTCTGACTCGCGAAGCGCTTCAAGGCGGTCACGGGTGATGGCGCCTACGCAGCGGACACCGAGACCGGGGCCGGGGAAGGGCTGACGGTATACCATATTATCGGGCAGTCCCAGCGCTTTACCTACAACGCGTACCTCGTCCTTATAGAGCAGTTTTACGGGCTCTACAAGCTCGAAGCTGAGATCCTCGGGAAGTCCTCCCACGTTATGGTGCGCCTTTACGCCGTCGCTTTCGAGAATATCGGGATAGATTGTGCCCTGACCGAGGAATTCAATGCCGTCAAGCTTTTTTGCCTCATCTGCAAATACTTCGATAAACTCTTTTCCTATGATTTTACGCTTTGTTTCGGGGTCGGAAACGCCGGCAAGCTTATCAAGGAAACGGTCAACGGCATCTACATAAATAAGATTTGCGTCCATTTCGTCACGGAAAACCTTAACGACCTGTTCGGGCTCTCCCTTGCGGAGAAGACCGTGGTTTACATGCACGCACACAAGCTGTTTGCCGATTGCTTTTATGAGCAAGGCGGCAACAACGCTGGAATCTACTCCGCCTGAGAGGGCGAGAAGCACCTTTTTGTCGCCGACCGTAGCCTTTATATCGGCAACCTGCTCGTCGATAAAGGCATTTGCCAGCTCGGGTGTTGTGATTCTTATCATGTCGTCCGGTCTTTTGTTTGTGTTCATCTTTATTTCTCCCTTTCGGTATTTATTTATTCCCATTCCACCGTTGCCGGGGGCTTGCCCGTAACGTCGTAGAATATCATGGAGATATTGCTGCCTTCGGCGGAGACGATGCTTCTTACGGCTGTGTCGAGAGCCGCCACGCTGAATTCCTTGCCGGGGGTGGCGCTGCGTGCAGTCATAAAATCGGAGGTGCATACGGCGCGGATTGCGCAGGAGTACTTTTTATTTTTATTTGCGGACATGGGGAACAGTACCGCAAAGCACTGCGCGATTCTTTGATTCATAATACTTGAAGTAACCGCGGCGTCAACCTCGCGAAGTATATCCGCCGTTTCGCGGCAGATATGCATTCCCGCGCAGCTAATGCCGCCGATTTCGGCACTGTCGCTGTAAACGCAGTACGCTACGCGGTTTATAAAGCTGAATTTGTTGGGTATCTCTTTTGCGATCTCAAATATTTCGTTCCAATCGGCGTCCTTTGGCTCGGTGCCGTCTGTGGGATACAGGGTGGCAAGGCTCTTGTAGCTTCTGTTGTCGCCCTGCACGCCTACCGACTGAATGGGACCTACATGAACGCTGTATCTGCCGCCGCCTGCTTTTTCGACAAATGCAGAAAGTTCTTTGAGCTTATTTTCTTCGGGAAGGGGAGCCGCCTTGTCACAGCATATCAGTCTTACTCCCAGTCCGGGACCGGGGAAGGGCTGACGGGAAGCGATTTCCTCGTCAAGCCCCAGCATTCTTGCCACCTTGCGGACCTCGTCCTTGTGCCAGTCCCAGTTGGTTTCAATCACATGACCCGCGTCTCTCAGGGTGCGGATGACTCCCACATCGTTATGATGGGTTTTGATTTTATGGGCGTATCCGGAAACATCGGGGTTGCCGCTTTCAATAAGGTCGGGACGCAAAGTACCCTGAGCGAGAAATGCGGTGTCGAAATCCAGATCCAAAGCCTTTGCGGCTTCCTCGGTGACCACAAAGAACATATGCCCGATAATTGCTCTTTTCTTTTCGGGTTCAACGGTTTCGCACAGAGGGGCGTATTTTTCGCCGTCAATTTCAAGAGGAGTGTTGAAAAAGGCGTCCTCGGCGTTAATACGCTGCATCTGGGTAAGTCCCAGCTTTGCCAGATTTTCGCATATAAGGTCGGACTCGTTCTTTCTCATAAGACCGTGATCTATATGGATGGCAAACACCTGCTCCGGGCGCAGAGCCTTTACAAGAAGGGCTGCGGTAACGGCGGAATCAACGCCGCCCGATACAAGCACAACTACCTTGCCGTCGCCCACTCTTTCCCGTATCATTCTGACGGAGGTCTCGATACGGTCCTCAAGGGCGTAGACCTCTTTAAGTCCGCAAATGCCGCGCAGGAAATTTTCAAGCATTTTCAAACCGTTTTCCGTAAGCTCCACTTCGGGGTGGAACTGAACTGCGGCGATTTTCTTTTCCTCCGACCACACGGCGGCTGTCACATCGTCCGTTTTTGCCGCCACAACGAAGGAGCGGGGATTTGTTTTTACCGCGTCTCCGTGGCTCATCAGCACGGGCTGCACGGGAGAAAGTCCCTTGAAAAGGGGGCAGGAGGTGTCCACGTTTACATTTATCTGGCCGTATTCGGTTTTATACGAAGGAATAACCTCGCCGCCGAAATGGTTGCATATAAGCTGCATACCGTAGCATATTCCGAGCATAGGCAGACCCAACTCAAAAATACCCTCGTCATAGGAGGGAGCGCCGTTTTCCCAAACGCTGGAGGGACCGCCCGACAGAATAATCGCGTTGTAACCGCGCAGCTTCTCGCTGTCCGCCCCCATGGGAAGGATATCAGTATATACGCCGAGCTCTCTCACCTTGCGGTCAATGACCTTGGTGTACTGCCCGCCGCAGTCAAGAATTGCGACTTTTTCTCCGGTATGCTCAGACAATGCCATATAATTCTCCTCGTTTCTTTCACATCTACATAAATTATACATTTAAGGCACGCTGTTTTCAATAGTAATATTGACAAATTGCGGCGCCGTATGTTCATTGCCGTTATAAAAGCTGACACTTTGCCGCGGCGCAGGCGGATTTCTTTGGCGAGGTCGGCTTCAAATATCAGTGTTACCGTCGTTTTCTCCGTGTCTGTATGTACGCTTCCTTGAAAGAAGAATGAAAACCGTGACGGTGACTGCCGCCAGAACGATAACCGCCGCCCAGAACACGGGAGTCACACCGCTGACGGTCTCGCCTCCCAGTCTCGCCTTCAGCTCCTGCTGGGGCACGGTAAGGCTGCAAAGCTTTATGCACGAAAGCTCAGTGGCGCTTTGCGCTTCGCTTCTGACGATAATGGCTACATAATCTATATTTGCGGCGCCTGAAAAGCCCGACATATTGCAAATAAGCTCTGTCTGCGCACCGTATTCGGCAATTGCAGAAAATTCTGCACGCAGATCGCGTCCGCCCGCTATTACGGTTATGTCGGCGGGCTCACTGCCCGTTCCGGTAATACCGACAGTGATTTTCAGACTTGTATTTGTCATATTGACCGGAGAAGCAAGACGGCAGTTGAGAATACCCGCTTTGCCCGCACCGGATTCGTTTACTGCCGTGAGGGCTCTGCCGTCAAAGCTTGAACGGGAGGTAACTGCGGAGGAAAAGCCGCCGCCTGCCACCCATCCGAAAGTATCATAGGCATTTGTAAAATTCCAGATGTCGCACTCGCCCGAGAATTCTATATTTTCTTCAATTGCCTTAAATTGCTCCACGGCGGCGGAAAAGATATTTTCGCGGTCTGTTGCCGCTTTCAGAAAATCGTAAAATTCGTCGGGATTTTCAAGATTTTCAACGGACATTGCGGCAAAGCGCAGTCCGGAGTTTGCCGCCGTGCGGCAATACTCGATATATTTTGAAGCTGTCTCTTCGCTGCCAGTACCGCCCGGAGAAGCCCAAACAGCGGCGCTGCTGTCGGCGGTATAGCCGCAGGCGTTTGAAGCAGAGGCGGCGTGTGATACGGAGGCTGCGGTGCTTAGTGGGTCGCCGCCTGACAGGCAGGTATACAGTACGGAAATGCTTTGTTTCGAGTGCGTTGCCATTTTATGGCGGACGGCGGCAAACAAAGGAGAAGGGTCGGAGTCGGCGGCATCGGAAAAGGGAAGATAGACCTCCTGCGCCGTACCGCCTGAGCGCACGCAAATGGTGAATACGGAGGTAAGATACGCCCACTTTTCCGTCTGAACGGCATCCGGGATGTTATTAGCTCCGTATCCCTGCACGGACTCCTCCCCCAGTATGAAGCCGCGGATCGAGTCAAAGCGCGCAGAAAGCAGACTTGCCGCGGCGCACATAGCCGTCATACTGTCTCTGTCGCCCGTATCGTAGCTGAAGGTGCCGTCGGAGGAAGAAAGCAGCCTTACATAAACCCTTACTCCGGCGGAGGCGGCAAGAGTTAGGCGCTTTTCGATTTCCGCAAGATAGTCGGAATCAAAATAGAAATTCCCGTTTGAGTAGGTATAAAGGCTTGCGGAATATATATTTTCGCTTTCAAACAGTCTGTCCGTGTAAATATTTATAACGGAGGAGGAAATATTCGCTTCAAACACGCCCGCCGAATCGGCGCCGTCAAGGGCGGAGACGGAGATACCCACCTCGCCCGACGGAGAAGGGGTGCTTACAAACTGCGGCGCTCCCAGAGGGATATTCCCCTCGTCCGTAATAATCACCGCAAGGTACATACAGCAGGCAAAGTTTTCCCCAGGCGTAAAGGTGACGGAAAAGCGGGTGGAAAAGCCGACGGTGGCGTCCGGTTCTCCGCTGCAGACCTCCTCGGGATCCTCCCATACGGGGATGGCGTACACACCGAGCTTTGAGCCTACATAAGTCACGGAGGCTTCGTTTGAGAGGGCGCCGGACACCGTAACAGAGCCGTTTTCGTATTCACATGAGGTTATGCTTCCCGCCGATTGGTCGTAGTTTTTGCCCACGGCGGCAATCCCCGCCCCGGTTACTGTAAATCCGTCGGCACATTCCTGCTGACCCAATCCGTCAAAAACAAATATGGGATTTTCAAAAGCGCTTTTAATAATAAACGCATAGGTATGCGCCCCCGGCAAAAGCGCCTGAGCGCCGGAGGAGGGGATCTGCTCGCCGTCGCCGCTGACGTCATATGCCAGAACATCCACAGTACCGGAGGAAATTCCCCGTGCCGTTATCCACAGTACATATGAGGAGTCGGAGCCGGTGTCAAAAGCAAAGCCGGCAGCAAGCTCGGCTTTCCCGCCGTCGGGCAATATATCGATACCGTCCTTTGTGACTTCTGCGGTGCCTGCATTGCACTCAACGCTCTCTGCCATGAAAGTGTCTTTGAATATATATGTATATCCGCTGTCGGCACCGACGGAATAAACTATGGCGTATGTAAGCGCACCGTCGGAGCAGCTTACTGTAAATTCAATACGTTCAAGGCTTTTTGCAACATCCTCGGACAGGGGAATATACAGTTTTTCCGTTTCTTTGCCGAGCTCTTGTGTATATACTTCGCCGCGGCCATGTCCCGATACGGGAACGGCTGTGACAGTGTACTTCTCGGCGGTGCCGCGAAGCATAATATCAATTACAAGCTCCCTGCAGCCCGAAAGATCGACGGGCTCAAAGTCGGCAAAGAAGCCCACATCGGCGCCGTCCGTATCCTGCGCCGGGCTTACGGAAACGGCGGGGCTGCCGTTAGCGGAGCGCTGAACAACGGTGACGCCGTCTCCGCCCCAGTACTCTTTGTCAAGTATGTCAAGATTGTGCTCGATCCAAGGCTCGCCGCTTTCCCCGATGCCGGAAACCGTCGCGGCAAAGCAGGGCAGAAGCAGGGCAGCCGTCAGCAGCAGAGCTGCGGCACGTCGCAGCTTTTTCACCGTTATTCACCTCCCTGTGCTTTATTCAGCGTAAACCTTCGCCGAAAATCTGTCTGTTCTTATAGTATAGCATATATTTTCGCCCATGTCCCGCTTTTTGAAAAAATTCAAATATTAGGTATAAATCAGACATGAAAATAATATGAAAGCCCTGTTTTGACTCTCCGTATTGAAAAGCAGGTGTCTGTATGGTATGATACTTATATAAAACCGTGATATGCTCCCTGCGGGTTTGAAAAACTCCGCAAATCAACGAAAGGCACGGTCAAAAGTATGAAAAAATTTATAAAACCCCTTATCCTGCTGCTGTGCGCGGCAATATGTTTTGCGTCCCTTGCTTCATGCTCTCTTTTGAGAAAGCAGACTGACGGCACGCTGTCCGACAGTAAAGACTCCCAGACATCATCCTTTCAGACGGACGGTGCTTCGTCGGAATCCGATAAGTCCCCGGACAGCGGGGATTTTGCCGACACCGACGACAGCAGGGACGGAAAAAACGACCAAAGCGGCGACGCCGCAGAGGATACCGTGGTTATTGACGGCGAGAACAGGGAAGTGTCCCTGTCTGTCGGCGACGGCTCCGCAGAAATAAGCATTGAAGGCGAAGATACTCCCGCCGAGATAGAATACCCCGATTCCGTGAGCGACGTCCGCAAGAAATTTGTCAAAGCAAGCTTTGACGATCTGGACGGCGACGGTGTAGGGGATCTGGTGATTATGTATAAAGAAGGCGACGGGATGCACGCAATGGCTTATTTGCGCAACGCCGAGAGCGGGGAATATGAATACTTCTCCGAACTGTCACAGTAAAAATTCAGTAACGAAAAATACAGTAATGAAAAAAGGCTGCGGACAGCAGCCTTTTTTCGAAAAATAATTTGTAAAATCAACTATATTTCTATAAGCTCGTAATCCTTTGTGCCCACTCCCAGCGCTTCCGCTGCGTCAATTGTGTGTTTTCCGTGGCGGGATTCCACTCTTTTTGTAAAATGATCTCTGCCCGGATCTTTTGACGAATACACAAGGTCGAGACACGCCGTGTCCAGCGCCACGGGGTCGGCACTTGACAGTATGCCTATATCCTTCATACAGGGATCTTCTGCAACGGCGCAGCAGTCGCAGTCTACCGACAGATTGCACATCATATTCACATATACGGCGCGCCCGCCGAAAAAGTCCGTAACGCTGCTTGCGGCATCAGCCATAGCCTCACAGAATTTGTCCTGCGGGGCCGTATGCTGCCATACCTCATCCTGACTGTCCGTATATCCCCCGGAGTGGATAAGACATTTCCCGGCAGACGAGGCAAAACCGATGGAAAGCTGCTTCAGCGCTCCGCCGTAGCCTCCCATGGGATGCCCCTTGAAATGGGACAGCACAAGCAGATCCGTGTAATTTCTTATATTCTTGCCCACAAGATTTTCCCGAAGCACCGTGCCGCCACGCACCTTCAGTACCGCATCCGGTCCCTCTGCGTCAAGCAGATCCACATCGAAGCATTTTGACCAGCCGTGATAGGCGAGCAGCTCTCTGTGCTTTGGGGTGCTGTTGCGCTCTCCGCTGTACGCCGTGTTGCACTCCACCACCGTGCCGCCTACCTTTTCCACGGCGGGACGCATAAATTCGGGGCGCAGGAAATTCTGATTGCCCTTTTCACCCGAATGTACCTTTACGGCTACCTTGCCCGTAAGGGCAATTCCCACCGCTTCGTACATTTTCACTACTGCCTCAGGGGACAGTTCTTTTGTAAACCAAACTTTAGCTTTTTCCATATGTGCCCTCCCGATAATGTCAGGTATTCTATCGCTAATTGTATCACAGACCGATCAAATAGTCTACTGTACAAAACAATTTTCATATAAAAAAACTGCGTTTTGCGGTCTCATAAGCATAAAAAGTAACGCAAATCTACGCTTTTTCGGGCGTTTCAACCGACAGTTTATTTATAAACTGCGGGTTTCAACTGTCAATTTATTGCAAAATGCGCCCCTGTTTTCTATAATTGCATTGTAAGCTTACGAAATGCCTTGTGAGGCGGACAAGCCCGCACGAAAAAATCAATGGGAAAGGAACAGAAAAATGTTTAATATGAATGAAATAGGAAATAAAATTTCTCTTCTGAGAAAATCGGCAAACCTTACGCAAATGGAGCTTGCAAACAGACTGGGTATAAGCTTTCAGGCAGTTTCGAACTGGGAGAGGGGTATATCCATGCCGGACATATCCAATCTGGGACTTCTTGCCGAAATACTGGGCGTTACGGTAGACGAGCTTATCGGCGACAAAAAAGCGTCGGATATAATAACGGGAGCAGATACTCCCGACAGCATCAGCGTTGAGGAATTCAACGCCGTCTCCCCCTTGCTTTCCCCGGAAAAAAACAGGGAGCTGCTTGATGTGATAAAAACAGACGGCATAACGGAGCAAAGCGCGGAAAAGCTGTCGGACAGCGTAAACCTTGCTGCCTGCTCCTTTGACAGCGCGGAGATTTCGGCGGTTGCCGAAAAGGCTTACCGAAACGGTAATGTTTCTGTTTTTTCGGTTCTGAAAGAATACCTTGATGATGACACGAGGGACAGACTGCTGACCGACGCCGTACAGGCGGGGAATCTGTCTTTCACGGCACTGCTTGCAAAATATGCCGACAGTGATACTCTGGAAAAACACTTTTACACAGCCTTCAACGCAGGAAACTGCGCACTTACAGCAATTCTTTCACGCTATGCTTCCAATGATGCCTGCGCACACTGCTTCAACACAGCCGTTGAGAATAACAGCGTGGCAATGGTGGCAATACTGAGCCGCAGACTTTCAAAACTGAGTAGGCGTAGAGAAGCGGGCATTGACGGAAGCGAGACCCGCGAGCAGCTTGAGGAAAAGAGACAAAAGCTTTTGGAAGAGCTTCGGGTAAAAAAGATGAACAAACCTCATGACCCCGACGGCAGCGCTTATGCAAAATGGGAGTACGAGGTGGACTGTCTTGAGGACGCCATCGACGACATAGACGACCTTTTGGATGAGCTTTACGGCGACTGAGCTGCATTTTTTTCCTGAAACGGCGATTTTGACGAAAGGTATATAACAGTTTATGAATAAAGAAGAAAAAAAGCCGCCCAAATACAATATGTGGCAAAGCACCCGATACATGGTGTCCCTGGCGTGGCGGGAAAAAGAGAAAAAGGTACTGGTTCTCGGACTTCTGACAGCGGTGCTTGCGGTGGGGCAAAACCTGCTCAGCCTGTATATTACTCCCACAATCCTGTCGGCAGTGGAAAACAAAGTGCCCGCAATGCAGCTTGTGCTTACCATACTGATTTTTACGGGGCTTTTGATGCTGACCGGTGCTGCCGCGTCATATATTGAGATGAATATACTTTTCGGCAGAATACAGGTACGCATGGCGATTATAACTGCGCTGAACAGAAAGATGGCTGCCACCTCGTACCCCAATATCAGCAGTGAGCAGTTCAAAAAGCTGAGCGCAAAGGCAAGAGAGGCAATATCAGGCAACTCTCAGGCAACTGAGGCAATATGGACTACCCTTACGGAGCTATCCAAAAACGTGCTGGGCTTTGTTGTATACATATTGCTGATCATGTCGCTGGAGCCGTGGCTTATAGCGGTGACCTGCGTCACCGCTTTGGGCGGATATTTCATTACAAAGCGGCTTAACGAGTACGGCTACCGTCACCGTGAGGAGGTGGCGGAGCAGGAAAAGAAAATGTGGTACTATTCCGGCAGAGCTGAAAACCAAAGCGCCGCCAAGGATATACGCCTGTTTAACCTTATCCCCTGGTTGAAGGAGCTGTACGCCAAGGCAATGGACTGCTATACGGCGTTTCACCGACGCGCCAACGGAGTTTACATATGGGGAAAAATTGCGGATACGTTTCTTACCTTTCTAAGAAACGGGATCGCATATGCCTATCTCATATACCTGACCCTTGAAAAAGGGCTCAGCGCTCCCGAATTTCTTCTGTATTTTTCGGCGGTAGGCGGCTTTGCGGGCTGGGTCACGGGAATACTGGGAAATATGTCCACCCTGCATAAACAGAGCCTTGACATTTCAACCGTTATGGAGTGTCTGGAATACCCCGAGCCCTTTGAGCTGGACGGCGGAAAAAGGCTTGAGGCGCGGGACAGGGAAAAATGCGAAATAAGGCTTGAAAATGTGTCGTTTCGCTATCCCGGCAGCGAAAAAGATACGCTGTGCGGCATAAACCTTACGCTTCATCCGGGAGAAAAGCTTGCCGTGGTGGGGCTTAACGGCGCCGGCAAAACCACGCTTATTAAACTGCTTTGCGGCTTTCTTGACCCCACAGAGGGACGCGTGCTGTTTAACGGCACTGATGTGAGAGAAATAAACAGACGGGACTATTACGGTCTGTTTTCGGCAGTATTCCAGTCCTTCACCGTGCTTGCCTGTACGGTGGCGGCAAATGTGGCACAGAGCGAGGATAATATCGATATGGCAAAGGTCGGACGGTGCCTTGAAAAAGCGGATCTGTGCGAAAAGATCGACTCCCTGCCCAAAGGCGCCGAAACTCTGCTTAACAGAGAGGTATACGAGGACGCGGTGCTGCTGTCCGGCGGCGAGACGCAGCGGCTTATGCTGGCGCGGGCGCTGTATAAGGACGCGCCCGTCATAGTCCTTGACGAGCCCACCGCAGCCCTTGACCCTCTGGCAGAAGCAAGCCTATACCGAAAATACAACGATATGACAGAGGGAAAATCCTCCGTCTACATTTCCCACAGACTTGCCTCCACCCGCTTCTGCGACAGGATAATCCTTGTGGACGGCGGCACGGTAGCCGAGGAAGGGACTCACGGGGAGCTTCTGGCACTGGGCGGGAAATACGCATCTTTGTATGAGGTTCAAAGCAAATATTACAGGGAAGGGGGCGACGGATGTGAAAACGAAGAATAAAAAAGCCGATAAAAGCACAGACAAAAACAAAAAAGACCTGCTGTCCCACAGACAGGCGCTTAATATAAACATCAAGGCATTCCGCCTTATCGGAAGCCGATATCCGCAGATGATAGTATCCCGCCTTATCTGCTCCGTGTGGGAGGCGATTACTCCGTATGTGGGCGTGTATATTTCCGCGCTCCTTATAGAAGAGCTGTCCACAAGCAGGGCCCCTAAAATGCCGGTAAGTCTTGCGGCGGCGTCGCTGATTTTCGCCGCACTTATATCCGTCGGCACCGCCCTTCTTACAAAATGGCGTGACACCGTTTGCGCGGGTATGTACTTCAAAGTGGAAAACATTTTCACCGACAAGCTGTTGGAAATGGATTATATAGATATTGACAACAGCGCGGTATACGAGAAGCTGTCCACTATTAGGCAAAGCCAGAACGGCGGCGGCTGGGGTCTGTACAGAGTCATCGGCAGCGCGGAAAGCGTTATTTCGGCACTTGCCTCTCTTGCGGGCGGCGTATCTCTTACCCTTTCTCTGTTTCTTAGTCCCGTTCCCGAGGGGGCAGGGAAGCTGACGGTGCTGAACAGCCCCTTTGCAAGCGTAGGCGTTGTGGTGCTGATGCTTGCGGTAACATATTTTGCACCGCTGCTTGCAAATAAAGCGGGAAGCTATTTTGCCAGGGGCGCCGATACCCACAATCTTGGCAACAGACTATTCGGCTATTTCGGAGGGCTCGGATACAAAAGCGAGCTTGCGGCAGATATGCGCATATACCGTCAGGATCATATCTGCGACAGATATAATAATGACAAAAACGGCATTTTCGGCTCCCACGGAATGTTTGCCATGCTTGCACGCGGACCTATGGGAATGTACGCGGCAGCTTCAGCCGCGGTTTCGGTGGTGTTTACCGGTATAGTATACGCTTTTGTATGTCTTAAGGCATGGGCAGGTGCTTTCGGGGTCGGCGCGGTCACGCAGTATATAGCGTCTGTTACTATGCTGTCCGGCAGCGTTTCAAAGCTTATTTCCACGGTAGGGGATATGAGAAACAACGCCTCGTTTCTCAGCCTTGTTTTCGACTTCCTTGAAATTCCGGGCAAAATGCAGATGGGCACTCATAAAACAGATGTGTCCGACGGCTTTGAGATAGAGTTCAGAAATGTTTCCTTCAAATATCCGGGAAGCGAGGATTTTGTGCTTAAAAATGTAGATCTCAAGCTGCATTCCGGCTCCCGCATGGCGCTTGTGGGCAGAAACGGCAGCGGCAAGACCACCTTTATCAAGCTGCTGTGCCGCTTGTACGACCCCACCGAGGGGGAGATACTTCTGAACGGCAGGGATATAAAAGAATACGGCTATCGGGAGTATATGGACATTTTCTCCGTGGTATTTCAGGACTTTTCCCTGTTTGCCGCAACTCTGGGTGAGAATGTGGGCTCCGGTAAGCCTTATGACGGCGAAAAGGTCGGTGACTGCCTCCAAAGAGCAGGCTTCGGGGGGCGGCTCAAAACTCTGCCGGACGGAAACGAGACATATCTGTATAAAGATATAAGCAAAGATGGCGTGGATGTTTCAGGCGGCGAGGCGCAGAAGATCGCACTTGCCCGCGCACTTTACAAAGACGCTCCGTTTATTGTCCTTGACGAGCCCACCGCGGCGCTTGACCCCATTGCGGAGGCTGAGATCTACGAGAATTTCAATTCTATTATCAAAGACAAAACGGCGGTATACATCAGCCATAGACTGTCCTCCTGCCGGTTTTGCGATGATATTATGGTGTTCTCCGACGGACAGGTCGTGCAGCGCGGCTCTCACGAAGAACTTTTGAAAAAGTCCGACGGCCTGTACCGCGAACTGTGGGATGCACAGGCACAGTATTATAGCGACGCCGCGGAAGCGTCAAACATTTCGGAAGCGTCGGAATCGGCGGTAACTGCGGACGGCGGCGAAACCTGTTTCGCCAACGGGTAAATATATCATTATACTGCCATATATGTTGCTCTTTCTCTCTTATTTTTGAGGTTTTCTGCCCCGCAACTTTTCGGGAATTTTGTCGATAAATTCATAAAAATTCAAAATCAGTGTATAAGTATACAAATCCAGACTTGATTATTAGCTGACAGAAATGAAATTAG
>CAMFEL010000014.1 GCA_945949385.1 uncultured Clostridia bacterium
CACTGAAGAACATCAGGGCGCCACGTTGCAAGAGCACTACACATTCGACTAAGTGAAAAGGAGCCTGCTCCGTTAGCCTAAACTTCAAGTCTCGCGGCGAAAATAAAGCAACGCTAATGAGCGTGTCGACAGCAGACTTATAGCTACCCACAGAAGGCAAGAATAGCAGATTGAACATTATACCATATTATACCATTATACCGCAGGGGCGGACGGTGAAGCCGTCCGTGAAGCGATGAAGAAACGCAGGAGAAAGCTTGCTTTTTCCTGCGTTTCTTCATAAGCCTGCCGCTTTTGCGGCACCCCTGCGGGGACTATTCTATATTTCCATACCCTTATTAAAAGTTTTTTGGAGTCCTCAGAACCTTTTTCTCAAAAAAGGTTCTGAGCGGGGTTTGGGGCAGCGCCCCATACATCCTTGGAGCGCGGGGCAGCGCCCCGTGTCTGCCTCCGGGAAGTGCGGCAGATCACCATATTATTTTATTATAATATCGTCAAGGCTTCTTTTGGGCACATAGTGGCAGCCGTTTTTTCTGAAGTATTTTATGTTTCCGTCTTTGGCGTCAATGATTTCCGGTGCTTCATCTGCATAACCCAGTGCAAGCACCAGGGTTATTTCGAGGTTGTCGGAAAGTCCGAGGGCGGTTTTTATTTTATCCGCGTCAAAGGAGCCTATCATACAGCCGCCCAGCCCCGCTTCGGCGGCGCCGAGCATTGCGGTCTGAGCACAAATGCCGGTGTCCTTGAAAAAAGGCGTAACATTTGCCGCAATATTCTTGTCACAGCAAATCACAATAAATGCGGATGGTTCGTGTCCCTCCGGCGGCAGCTTTTCGTCTTTTATGTAGCCTGCCCACGCGGTTGCCGCAAAAACCTGTGCCACCTCGGCTTCGTCGGTTACGGGGCGGAATTTCAGAGCTTGCAGATTGGCGCTTGAGGGGGTGTATCTGCACAACTCAATAAGCTTTTCAAGGGTCTCGGAGTCTACCTTTTTGCCCGGTGCGAAAGAGCGGACGCTGCGGCTCTTTTTTATTAGCGATTCAAGGTTGCTTTTGCTCATTTTTGCTTCCTTTCTTATGCCGATTACGCTTTTTTCCATTTTTATTTATCACAATTCAAACAGCTTTACCGGCTTTACGGCGGAGCCGTCGGGGAATTCCGTGACTTTTCCCAGCGCAATGAAACAGTTGTTGTGGCGAAGTCTGACAAGGGCGCCGTCCTCAAAGGAGGTGCGGAGCTTTTTCTGATAAAGCTCAGTGCCGCCCTTTATAAGCTTTGTGTAAAAATCGTTAATGTTTACGGCGGGCAGATCGGCAAAGAGACTTTCCGTGGGAATTACCAGTGCTACGCGCTCCTCCTGCGACAGGTTTTCAAGCTCCTCTATTGTGTGAGAGGCCTCGAGAGTGAAGCTTGCGGAACGCGTTCTTTCAAGACTGCTCATAACGGCTCCGCAGCCGAGCTTTTTCCCTATATCGGCACAGAGCGTCCGTATGTAGGTGCCCTTGGAGCAGCTGACGCGGAGCCGGTATACCTTTGGGGTGATTTTTTCGCACTCAATATTTTCAATTCTGATTTTTCTCGGCGCTCTCTCTACCGTGCCGCCCTCGCGGGCAATGTCCACAAGCTTCTGACCGCCGATTTTCAGGGCGCTGTACATGGGAGGTATCTGCTCGGTTTCACCTAAAAAGCTCTGACAGACCTTGATAACCTCATCGGGGGAGGGGATCTCATCACTTTCCGTCAGCACCGCTCCCGTTATGTCCTCGGTGTCGGTTGTAATGCCGAGCGTCATTTCCGCCGAGTATTCCTTGTCCTCCGCCGTCAGAAAATCGGAGGCCTTTACCGCCCTGCCGATAAGCACCGGCAGTACTCCCGTAGCCATCGGGTCAAGGGTGCCTGTGTGGCCGACACGGCGTGTATTGTATAATTTGCGTATAATTTGTACTATTTTATGACTTGTTACCCCTTGGTGCTTGTTTATTATAAGCACCCCGGCAACGGTGTCATCGCTTTCTTTGCGGCTCATATCTTCCGTCCTTACGATTGTTTTCTGTTTCCGCTGTCCCTCGCCGCTTCTGCTTCCAAAGCTGCGGCGAATTTGGGTATAATGATCTCTTCCGCTTTTTGCGGGCTGTCTGCTTCAAGTGACGCACCGGCAGCCTTATCGTGACCGCCGCCGCCGAAGCTCTTGCAAATCTCTGCAACATTCACGCCTGCGTTGGAGCGTGAGGACAGACGGAAAGAGCGCGGATCGGTGCGGGACTGCTTGATCGTAAGCCCTACGGAAACCCCCTCAATGCTTCGCGGCAGGTCTACCAAACCGCCGAGATCAAGCTCCGTGAGGGAGTTTTGCTCCATCATATCCGCAGTAAAAACCAAATATGCCAGCTTTCCGCCACAGGCAAAGCGCAGATTTTCGATTGCCAGTTTTTCCGCTCTCAGCTCTCCCACGGTGCGGCTGTCATGAAGTATTCTTGCAATTTCCGCGCAGTCACCGCCGCCGTCGCAAGCATTGTTTATCTCATCTGCAAGATCGGCAGCAATCATGTGAGTTTTTCCCGTAGTGTTCGAATACTTAAAGGAGCCTGTGTCGGAGGATATGGCCGCGTACAGGCATCTTGCGGTCTGCGGGTCGTGCTCTGCAGCGCCGCGCTCTGTAAGGAGAGCGTAAATGTCATATATAAGCTCACCGCAGGCGGAGGCATCAGGGCAGATAAAGTAATCGGCAAAAGGCTCTCCTGATTTGTGATGGTCTATCATAAAGCGGAATTTGCCGCTAAGCTTTGCAAGGAAACCGAGTTGCTTCGGAGACGCTACATCTACGGCGCACAAAAAGTCAAAGTTATTTTCCTCTCCCGGAGAGTATGCTATGGTGTCCTGTTTCCAATAAAAATTATGCAGATAAGGCGCGCCGTCGCCGCAGCATACGCATTTTGCGCGGATATTCAACTGACTGCATATCTGTTTCAGGGCAAAGGCGCTGCCAACCGTGTCACCGTCGGGATTCTGATGGCTGAATATCAAAAGACTCTCGCCTTTTTTGCTCATATCAAGCAGGAGATCGCATATTTTTGCAGCGTCAAGCATTTTGAATTCACTCAGCATCGATTTCGCCGTCCTGTTCTGCATCTTCCTGTATATCTTCGCCGGCATCGCTGAATTCAAGGCTGTTGATCTTTGCGGCGATCTCAACTCCGCGGCGCATGGATTCATCTGCAATGAAAGTAAGCTCGGGGGTCATCCGCAGATTTAATCTGTGTGCAAGCTGACCGCGAATAAAGCCTGCGGCGCTTTTCAGCCCTTTGGCAATATCCTTCATAGCTTCAGCGTCATCGTCTGCTCCCAGAACGGAATAATAAATCTTGGCGTACTTCAGGTCTGCCGTTACTTCGGCGCCCGTTACCGTAATCAGCGCACCGGATACCCGCGGGTCTTTGACCTCCCGCAGTATGGACGATAGCTCAAGCGTTACGGCGTCATTTATTCTGCTGTTTCTGTATTTGCTCATTTTGTACTCCTTTTGGGATGAATGCTTCCTTTTATATATATAGTATATCACATCCCGGCGAAGAAATAAATACATAGTTTCAATTTGGCAGAATTACTTTACACGGTGTCCAAAATGTTTCACGTGAAACATCGGTGTGCCCGGAAAGTAAATGTTTCACGTGAAACATTGGGAAATATGCAGAAAAGCGCCGCATTTGCGCGGCGCTTTTCTGTCATGCGTTATCAGACTTCTCCCTGTTCTTCATTGACAGGTAAATGATCAATACGGAAATATCTGCGGGATTTACCCCGGAAATACGCGCTGCCTGACCTATGGAGGCGGGGCGGACTTTCTGAAGCTTTTGCGCGGCTTCGATACGGAGCCCCTTGATCTCAGTATAATCAATATCGTCGGGCAAAAGTCTGTTCTCTATCTTCTTCTGCTTTTCGGCATCGGAAAGCTGACGGGAGATATATCCTTCGTATTTTATATCTGTTTCAACGGTCTCCGTCACTGCTTCGCTGAGCCGGGGACGGTCTGCGTCAATTTCACCGAGCAATTCATAGGTGACGCCGGGGCGGCGAAGCAGCTCCGCAAGCTTTACTCCGGATTTCACCTCAGGCTCGCCGTGGGACAAAAGAAAAGGATTTGCAAGGCGCGGGGAAACGGTTGTTGTGAGAAGCCGTTTCTTTTCGCTTTCTTCAAGCTGTTTCTTTTCGAGAAATGCACTGTATCGCTCATCGCTTATAAGTCCTGCCTGTCGGCCGTACTCAGTAAGCCTGAGATCGGTGTTGTCCTGGCGCAGCAGCAGACGGTATTCGCTTCGGCTGGTCATTATTCTGTACGGCTCATTAGTGCCTTTGGTCACAAGGTCGTCGATAAGGGTGCCGATGTAAGAGGAGTAACGGGGAAGAATCACGGGCGCCCTTCCCTGAAGCTTTGAGGCGGCGTTGATCCCCGCCACAAGTCCCTGTGCCGCGGCCTCCTCATAGCCGGAGGAGCCGTTGAATTGACCCGCACCGTAAAGCCCGCTGATATTCTTGAATTCAAGGGTGGGATAAAGCTGCGTGGGGTCGGCGCAATCATACTCAATGGCATAGGCGTAACGCATGATCCTTGCGTTTTCAAAGCCTTTGAGACTGCGCAGCATTTTATACTGAACATCGGCAGGCAGGGAAGAAGAAAATCCCTGGAGATATATTTCGTCGCAGTCCTCTCCCATAGGCTCGGCGAAAAGCTGATGGCGGGGTTTGTCGGAAAACCGGACGATTTTATCTTCAATAGACGGACAATAGCGGGGGCCGACGCCGTGTATCTGCCCCGAATACAAAGGTGAGCGGTGCAGATTTTCGCGTATGATCCTGTGAGTCTCGCTGTTTGTATAAACAATATGGCAGGGAACCTGTTTAATAGAATTAAGCTTGTCCCTGTCGGTGCGAACGGAAAAGGGAGTTATGTTTTCTTCGCCGTACTGTATTTCAAGGGCATCAAAATCAATGGAATCACGGTGAATACGTGGTGGGGTGCCGGTTTTGAAGCGCATGGTGCGCACTCCGTGAGCTTCAAGGCTGTGGGTAAGCCCCTCTGCGGGAAGAAGACCGTCGGGTCCGGAACGGCGCCTGACATCTCCCACATGGGTAAGCCCGCCCAGATATGTACCCGTGCAGACAATGACGGCGCGTGCGTTATACTCTCCTCCGGGGGAGGCAAGTACGCCGCAGACCTGCTTTTTTCCTGCCGCTTCCTCCACCAGAATTTCAGTTATTTCGCTTTGAATAAGTGACAAATGAGGCGTTCTTTCAAGTGTGTGCTTCATAAGGGCGCTGTAACGCTTTCTGTCTGCCTGCACGCGCTTTGAGCGGACAGCCGCGCCCTTTCCCGTGTTCAGGGTGCGGGACTGGAGAGTCACACAGTCTGCGGCATATCCCATTTCGCCGCCGAGGGCATCTATTTCAAAAACAAGATGTCCTTTACCGCTGCCGCCCACCGAAGGGTTGCAGGGCATATTTGCAACGGCATCAAGGCTGACGGTAAAAAGCGCTGTTTCAAGTCCGCAGCGGGAGGCGGCAAGCGCCGCTTCTATGCCCGCGTGACCGGCGCCGATGACTATTACATCAAAATCGTACTGTGACAAAATAATCTCCTGTAACTGCCGCGGCTCAGCCTGCGGTCATTTTCTGAAAGATCTTCCAGCCGGAAGAATTTGAATATGCAAGCATGGTCCCGCTTGAAATATCGGAAATATAATCGTATCTGAAGGGAATGACAGCTTTTCCGTTTGTGTCGATCACACCGTAGGAGCCCTCGGAGTTTTTGCATACGGCGACTCCCTCAAGAAAGGTGCTTGCGTCCGTCATATCAGGCTTTCTTATCCAAACTCCGGAGGTGTTGAGATAGCCGTAAAGACCGTCCTTTTCAAGAAGAAGAATGCCGTCGGAATAGGAAATCAGGTTATACCCTGACGGAATGGGGAATTTGTTGCCCCTTGGGTCAACAAGCACATCCTCGTCGGAGACGATGAAAATGGAGTCAAGGTCGGTAAAATAGTATCTGTCATAGGACTGAACGCGCAGGCGCATATAGCCGTGGTCAAAATAGTAGCTTCCGAGAGAGGCAAGACCGCGGGACAGAGGCTCCGCATAGCGCTCGTTGGCAGTCCACCCCAGCTCGCTGTAATAGTTTTTGCGGGAGTCGAACATAATCCTGCCGGTGCTGTCCACCACGCGCATTTCATTGGAGGTAACCTCGTAATACTTGTTTTCCTTTGTTCCGTCTGCGTTTTCTTCCTCGTGGTAATAATCCCACTTTATATCGGTCATTACGGAGGCGTAGTTTTCGCTGTAGCTGTACGCTTTCGTATAAGGGAACATTTCGGACAAACTCTTGCCGCCCTCCTCAGCCAGGTTATTTCCCTCTTTGTCGAATTTGAGCAAGCCGAAATCAAGCTTTGTGCGGCTGAAGCACCATAGCGGACAGTAGAGAAGGCTTGTTTTGCCTTCAAGATCGGTGAGCACCTTGGTGGTGTTAAGGTAGTATCGCTTTAAGCTGCTGTCCGGATTTCCGTAATATGAGGGGTAGTCAAAGTAAAGTCCTCTGTTGTCGGTTACATCGTTGTAGTCGGATTTTATAAAGTTCTGTCCGTTTGGCGACAAATAGTAATAAATTCTGTCATCAACTTTCAGATTGGCGGTATCGTACCATTCACTGTCCCCGTTTTCGTCGGGATCGCTTTTTGATGTGGGATATTTAATGCTGTAACTGTTATTGCGGTAAAAAAGGGGTCTGCCCTGAAGATCGCGGGTGTAGGCGGGAATGTACTGTGTGTCGTCAAAGGCCGTCAGCACGCTGCCGTCGGGGCCGATGAGATACAAAGTGCCGTTGTCGTCGTAAATGATATAGCCCATATACATTTCAAGGGCGTAGCGGTTTTTCTGATCCTTTACGATCTCGCGCTCCGTCTCTCTGCCGTCGTCGTAGGTAATGAAGTTTTCTCTGTCAAAGGTTTTAAGTGTTCCGGTCAGCTTATCGGGGAGCGCGTAGGAGGTTTCCAGTATGCCGAACACGCAGGAGGAGTCGTAAACCTTGTCGGTAAGGCTGTAGCCCTTTTCCTTAAGTGCGGATACGGCGTCAAATGTAAGTATTTCGGCATGTGACTCTCCGCCGGGGCGGGCATTGTTAGTGCCTGACCCACCCGGCTTTGAGGAGTTTTCGCCGGTGCCGTCGGTGCCGGCGGTGCCGTTTTCCTCGGGCTCGGTTTCCTCCGGCGTGGGGGACACCTTATAGCTTTTGTCGAGAACAGCAATAAAAGCGTCCAGATTGCCCTTCCAGCTTTCGGGACGCTCAATAAAAGAAATGTCATATACGCCGATGTAGTAAAGTCCGAATGCCGCGACTGAAAACACCGTCACCAAAACGGCGGGCAGACGCTTCATAAAATGGATTTTGAATAATTCGGGTATCTTCAATTTGTTCACCTGCAGGCTTATCCTGTAATAGTGGGAGTGGAGGCAGGCTGTTTCTCGCTTTCTTGCCGAAAACGGCAACAGCCCGGATTTTCCTCGGATTTTCGGCGCTGATTTATAGTTATTTGTGGTATTTTGAGCCTTTGATTATTTCCGTACAGCGGTAGACGGCCTCGTACAGCATAACGCGGGCAAGCTGATGGGGAAAAGTGAGAGCCGACATGGAAAGCCGGGTGTCGGCGGCGTCTTTGACCCGCGGTGACAGACCGTAGGAGGAGCCGACTATGAATGTAAGCTCTCCGCAGCCCTCGCAGACCTTGCGCTCTATAAAACGGGCAAGCTCCGGGGAGGAATACTGCTTTCCCTCAACGCACATAGCGAAAACACAGCTTCTGGGACTTATATTTTCCAGAATTTTTGCGCCTTCGGCTTCAAGGGAAGCGGCGATCTGCGCATCGGAGGGGACGGAGGGGAGACGTGCTTCTTTTATGCAGACCTCAGTAACCGAGGCAAAGCCGCCCAGCCGCTTTTTATACTCCTCGCAGGCGGCGCGCCAATGGCTCTCCGACAGGCTGCCTACGGTTATAAACTTGATTTTCAGCATTATTCGGTACCTATGGCGCGTTACAGCAAAAGAGAATGCTCTCTGGGCGCTACTTTAAGTGTGACATCCGAAAATCCCTCGCTGTCAAGAGTGCGCCTTACGGTTGAAAACGCCAGATCGGGGTCGTTATTTTCAAGGCTCAGGTGCGCAAGCATAAGCCGCTGAGTGCCGCTTTCCGCCAGCAGGCGGCAAAGAATAGCCGAAGTGTCGTTGGAGAGATGACCTGTGTCTGAAAGTATTCTTTGCTTCAATCGGTACGGATATGCACCGCGGCGAAGCATTGTTTCATCGTGGTTTGCCTCCACCACCGCCTGACGGCAACCGCTGAGATTATTAAGGGCGGCGGGGACTATTCTGCCCATATCAGTTGCAACGCCCGCTCTGTCTCCGTCGTCGGAAACGGCAAGATAGCCCACATGGGCGGCGCTGTCGTGGGGCAGCGGGAAAGCGGTAAGCTCAATATCGCCTACGCGCACCTGAAAATCAGGCGTATCATGCACCACAATGCGGTGAGCGGCGTCCTTCATTCTGCACACCTCCCGCGCACTTTTTGCAGTTATATGTATGGGAACGGGGTGGCGGCGCGTCATAACGTCAAGGGCGCTGATATGGTCGCTGTGCTCGTGGGTGATGAATATGCAGGATATATCGTCAAGGCTCATGCCTAACTCTCCCAGGGAAGTGCATACAGCCTTACAGCTTCGTCCTGCGTCAACAAGGACGGCGGTTTTTTCCGTGCGTATAAGGGTGCTGTTGCCTGAGGAGCCGGAAAAAAGAGTGGCTACTTCAATCATCAGAGCGCCTCGCCCACAAGGTCGTAGTCCATGGTATCCGTTATGCGCACATCGAGAAAATCGCCGGGGGCGGGCTTTTTCTTTGCGGTAAACCACACTTTGCCGTCAATTTCGGCGGCGTCGCGGTATGTTCTGCCGAAGAATGCCTCGGAAACGGGGTCAAAGCCCTCGCACAGCACGCGAACTGTGGAGCCCAGCAAAGCTTCGTTATACTCCGCGCTGACTCTGTTCTGGCATTTCATGATAATATCGTATCTGTCCTGTTTTGTCTGCTCGTCTATCTGACCGGCAAGCTCTGCGGCGGGGGTGTTTTCCTCTCTGGAATAGGGGAAGGCGCCGAAACGCTCAAATTTCGTCTCCTTAACAAAGCTGCAAAGCTCCTCGAAATCCTCCTCCGTCTCGCCGGGGAAGCCTACAATGGCGGTGGTGCGTATAACAATATCGGGCATTGCCTCCCTCAGACGGCGTACGGCGTCCTTTATGCAGGCGGAGTCGCCGTGACGGTTCATGGCTTTCAGCACTCGGTCGCTTATATGCTGCACGGGAAGATCAATATAATGAACAATTCGATCGTTGTCGCGCATTTCCGCAATAAGCTCGTCTGTAATTTTATCGGGATAGCAATAAAGTATGCGTATCCAGGGGATTGATGTATTGTCCGTTATGGCGCGAAGCAGCCGGGGCAAGCTGTATTCGCCGTAAATGTCCTTGCCGTAGACGGTGGTGTCCTGTGCAATTACCACAAGCTCTTTAATCCCCATGCTGTCAAGGTTTTTGGCTTCCTCCACAATATCCTCCACGGTGCGGGAGCGCAGGGGTCCGCGGATGGAGGGGATTGCGCAGTAGGTGCAGCGGTTGTTACAGCCTTCAGCGATCTTAATATAGGCGCTGACCTCGCCTGTGGTGATCACTCTGTCGCCGCCGAGGGCCGCCGAGTCATTTGCGTCAAGGCAGCAGTATTTTGATTTTTTCTTGCCGGCGTCCTCAAGGGAAGCGTCAAGCGCTTCAACGATTTTATGTATGCCGCCCACGCCGAGAATGGCGTCAACCTCGGGCAGCTCCTCCAGTACCTGCTCGCGGTAGCGCTGAGCAAGACAGCCCGTCACAACGATAGCACGCAGCTTGCCGTGCTCTTTTAGCCATGCTATATCCAGAATACTGTCGATAGATTCTTTTTTTGCGCTTTCGATAAAGGCGCAGGTGTTAATGATTACGGCGTCGGCCTCAGTTTCCTCGGGGGTGATATTATAGCCCGCTTCCATTATATGATGGAGCATTACCTCCGTATCGCACAAATTCTTTGCGCATCCCAGGGAGACAAAGCCTACTTTATATTTTTTTCTCTGTGATTCAGTCATCTGCAAGATTACTCTCCGTGTATAATTCTTCAGCCTCGCGAAGCGCGCGCTCTATTTCCCCGAAAGAAAAGCCGAGACGTGAAAGTGCGGCTATGCGTTTTTGCTTTTCGTCCCTGTCTTCGGCGGGCTCGGCATATTTCTTTTCCACAAGAGACAGGAGGGAATTGTAGTATTCGTCCTCGCTTACCGTATCAAGGGCGGCGAAGATAACTTTTCTGTCGTAACCGCGCCCCATAAGCTCGGCGGCAATTCTCTTTTTGCCCCAATGCTTCTTTATACAGAAAAATCTGGTGATGCGCCTTGCCTGCTCCTCTTCCTTTATGTAGCCGTGCTCCACCATGTAGTCGGCGCACTCCTCGCATATGTCGCGGGGAAGCTGATGGTGCATAAGTCGGGATATGAGTCTTGCTCTGCTGTAATCGGAGGAAGCCAGCATACCTTCGGCTCTGGCGATGGCTCGGCTGAAATCCGCGGCGCGGCGCAGCTCGCAGAGCTTTTCCTCGCCGAAACCGTCATCCTTTGACAACTCCTGATCAAACCAGAGAGAGGGCTTAAAAAGCAAAAGGATCTTTTCCTCGCCGTCCTCCAGAGGAGTGATCTCCGCAGAAATTCCTGCTTTTGTTTCCAAAATCTCCGTAATCTTATAATCCATAATGCAACCTTTCTTATTCGCAGGAACGGTCCCCGTAATCTGCAGTGTCGGTGAGACGGCCGCCGTCTACCTTTATGAGCCGCACGCTGTCGGCGTATTTTTCCATAACATCGCTGTCGCAGGAGGTAATGATTATCTGTCTGTCTGACAGCTTTGAGAGAATGAAGCTCCTGCGCCCCTCGTCAAGCTCGCTGAGCACATCGTCAAGCAGAAACACGGGGTATTCCCCGCCTGCTCTTCGTGACGCTTCGCCCTCGGCAAGCTTCATTGCCAGCGCAAGGCTGCGCTGCTGACCCTGAGACGCATACAGCTTTGCTTCTTTTTTGTCAAGCAGGACGCCGAAATCGTCCTTATGTGTGCCGTAAAGTGTGGAGCCGTAGGCAATTTCCCGCTTCAGGTTATCGCACAGCATTGCCCTCAGTCGCTTTTGTCCCTCGCCCTTGATTTCCTCTTCTCCGCCGCCCTCTTTCTGAAGTACGGTGGAAAAGTCAAGCCTCGGCACCTCTCTGCCCGAGGTCATACTGTCAAAAAGCTCTGCCACATAGCCGTCAAGCTCTGTCATATACTTGAGCCGTCTTGACGCAATATCTGTGGCAAGGGAGGACATTTGCTCGGCGTAAATTTCCCACAGAGACGAATCTATGGGCGTATCCTGCGCCTGCTTTATAAGGGCGTTGCGCTGATGCAGCGCTCTGTTATAGCGGGAAAGGGAGTCCAGATAAGCGGGATAAAGCTGAGAGAGGGCTATATCCATAAAGCTGCGCCGAAGGGCGGGTCCGCCGCTTACAAGCGTAAGATGAGCGGGACAGAAAAGCACGGCGCGGAAGTTTCCGATCATTTCCTTTGTGCCGGAAAGCTTCGCGCCTGTGCGCGTCAGTACCTTTTTGCCCGTTTGGGAAAGGACGGCGGAGAGATTTACGGGCAGGCTGTCGCCGTCCTTTATAAAGTCAAGTGAAAGCTGCGCCTCGTTTTCTCCGAAAGAGATCATATCCTTTTCGCGGGCGCCTCTGAAGGAACGGCCGCGGGCGAAAAAGTAAATGCCTTCAAGTATATTTGATTTTCCCTGTGCGTTTTTGCCCCACAAAAGATTTGCCCCATCGGAAAAGCTGCAGCTTTCCGAGGCTATGTTGCGAAAGGAGGAAAACGCGATTCTGAGACATTTCAAGCGGCGGCTCCTTGCTTTTTCCGTTGTGTTTTAAGTATTACTGATCTTCGTCAAGATCCATGTCAAGCAGGCGGATGTCAAGCTCCTCGTCGTCAAGTTCTGCTTCCGCACCCTTTTCGTCGGGCACGCCTGCCGCTTTGATCTTAGCTTCAAGCTCTGCGGCAAGGGAAGCGTCGTTTTCGACGGCGATTCTTGCGTTGTCGCGTCCCTGCCCCAGTCTTTCGCCGTTGTAGGAGAACCAGGAGCCGCTCTTTTCGATGACGCCTGCGTCCACGCCCATGTCAAGAATCTCTCCGGCTTTGGAAATGCCCTTGCCGTAGAGAATATCGAATTCAGCCACCTTGAAAGGAGGAGCCACCTTGTTCTTTACGATTTTGCATTTTACATGGTTGCCGTAGGACTCGGTACCGGTTTTCAGCACCTCGGTTTTGCGGATGTCTATACGCACGGAGGCGTAGAATTTCAGCGCTCTGCCGCCGGTGGTGGTCTCGGGGTTGCCGTACATAACGCCCACCTTTTCGCGGAGCTGGTTTATAAATATAACGATACAGTTGGTCTTTGCCACGGTGCCGGAAAGCTTACGCAGTGCCTGCGACATAAGTCTTGCCTGAAGTCCCACATGGGAAGCGCCCATATCGCCCTCGATTTCCGCCTGGGGCACCAGAGCCGCCACGGAGTCGATGACAACGATGTCGATAGCGCCGCTGCGCACAAGAGCCTCACAGACTTCAAGTCCCTGCTCGCCGGAATCCGGCTGGGATACGAGAAGATTGTCAATGTTGACTCCCAGATTTTTCGCGTACACGGGGTCAAGAGCGTGCTCCGCGTCGATAAACGCCGCCTCTCCCCCCAGCTTCTGCACCTCGGCGATGCAATGCAGCGCCACGGTGGTTTTACCGGAGGATTCGGGTCCGTATATTTCGATAATTCTGCCGCGGGGAATGCCGCCCACGCCCAGAGCCATGTCAAGTCCCACGGAGCCGGTGGACACGGCGGAAACATTCAGCTTGGAGTTTTCGCCCATTTTCATGACCGTACCCTTGCCGTAATTCTTTTCGATCTGAGATATGGCGGTCTCAAGCGCTTTCTTCTTTTCCTCGGGAGAGGTTACAGGTGCGGCGGTAGGTGCCGCTTTCTTTTTTGTAGCCATTTATTCGGAGATCCTTTCTTGTAATAAAGTATGCGGTCGGCGCAAGCCAAAAAGGGCGCAAAAACCCAAATTATATTACTCTACATATTATTATATCGTATATTTTTGCAACAGTCAAGGAAACGGCGGAAAAAAAGAGGGTGGGCGGGGCGTTTTTTTGGCGGCGCGGGAGGTGTTTGGTGACAGGGGATGACATTAAGGAGAATAACGGAAAAAAGCGGGAAAAGCGGCGGGGAGGCACTTGAAAAGGGGGCGGCTGTATGGTAAAATATGCGCAGAGATGCGCCGTTTGGCGCATATTGAGTGCGGCGGAAAGCGACCGCAGGGAAAGGAAACTGAAAAATGCCTGAGATTTTAATGAAAACCATGGCGATGACGGAAAAATGCTTTCCGGATGAGCGCCTTGAGGACAAGAGGGAATGTGTAAAGGCGAGTATGCTGCGAGGGGAGCGTTTCAGCTTTCAGCTCGGATTGCAGTATGCAGAAGCCTGCCCGGCAAAGACGGTGGCTCATCTGTATGTCGAAAGCGGCATAAGCGATGATATTTCGCTTCAGCGCATAGATTATGTACCGGTGAGGCTTCCCGTAAATTTCGGAGTTGACGACGGCAACTATCTGCGCACCGCCCCCGGACTTTATCCCGACCTTCTCCGTCCCATGACGGAGAAAAACCGTATCCCCGTGACAGAGCAGCTTACAAGCATATGGGTGGACATAAATGCGCCCGCGGACGCTGCTGCAGGAGCACACGGCATACGGTTTATTCTGCGTGACGAGAATGAAAAAGTGCTTTGCGAAAAGAGCTTTGACATTGACATAATTCCCGCCGAGCTGCCGAAACAGGAGATAGCGGTGACTCAATGGCTGCACACGGACTGTCTTGCCGCGTATTACGGCGTTGAGATATTCTCCGAGGAGCACTGGGCCGTTATACGGCGCTTTGTGGAAACTGCGGTCAAAAACGGCATAAATATGATACTTACTCCCATTTTCACGCCGCCTCTTGACACGCGCGTCGGCGGAGAGCGTCCCACCGTTCAGCTTATTGATGTATACCGCCGGGGCGGCAAGTGGCGTTTCGGCTTTGAAAAGCTTGACAGGTGGGTCAATATGTGCCTTGAATGCGGGGTGGAGTATTTTGAGATGTCCCATCTGTTTACGCAGTGGGGGGCTCACCACGCGCCCAAGATTATGGCGGAGACGGAAAACGGATACGAGCGGATATTCGGCTGGGACACGGACGCTGCAGGCGAGGAATACAGAGGATTTCTTTCAGCCGTTTTGCCGCCGCTGCTTGATGAGCTTGAAAGTCTGGGAGTCGCCGACAGATGCGTATTCCACATTTCCGACGAGCCCGGCGGAGACAAGCTGGAAAGCTATCTTGCGGCGAAAAACAGTGTGAAAGACCTGCTTCGCGGTCATATAATTATGGACGCCCTGTCCGACTTCAGTTTTTACGAAAAGGGCGTTGTGGAGCATCCGGTGGTTTCGGTGGATCATATGCAGCCTTATATTGACGCAGGCGTAAAGGAGCTATGGACATATTACTGCTGCTGTCAGGACAGGGATGTGCCGAACCGATTCCTTTCCATGCCTACGGCGAGAGACCGCGGTAGGGGTCAGCTTTTCTTCAAATATGATATTGCGGGATTTTTGCAGTGGGGCTATAATTTCTGGTTTACGCAGGAGTCCTGCGAATACTGCGACCCCTATATGTGTACTGACGGCGGTATGTGGGTACCCGCGGGAGACGCATTCTCCGTATACCCCGCACCGGGTGGCGGCGCATACGAAACCCTGCACCTGCTGAGCTTTACCTCGGCGCTTGCGGATCTTCGTGCTTTCAGGCTGGCGGAGTCCCTGTGCGGCAAGGACGCCGTTATGGCGGTCATTGAGGAACGGGGAACGGTGGAATTCAAAAACTTCCCCCACGGCGACGAACAGGTGCTGGATGTAAGAGAAAAAATAAACGCCATGATAGCGGAGAGATTATAGTTTACGCACAGCAGGGCTGCCGTTGGCAGCCCTGCTGTTTTATATTATATGTTATACGGGGCTTTGCCCCATACACAGATGGGTATATGCGAGACTCCGCCGGGGCGCTGCCCCATACCCCGCTTAGTACCTTTTTTAGAAAAAAGGTACTAAGAACCCCAAAAAACTTTGGGAAATGGGTATATTTTGAAGCTAAAGAATTGCAGGAAACTTCGTTTCGCTGTATATAAAGATCAGCAAAAATTAGATTCGTGCAGCTTTTACGAGTAAAACCCTTTTCCCTTTTCTAAAAGTTTTTGAGGTTTGTTAAGGGACTTTTTTCAAAAAGTCCTTTAACCGGGGTACGGGGCAGAGCCCCGTAATATTCCCGGAGTGCGGGGCAGCGCCCCGCAATATCCCCCGAACGCTATATTACAGAGCGTATTTGTCTGCCTGTGCGTGCCACATCCTGAAGTATACGCCTTTCTTTTCCAGGAGCTCCTCGTGGGTACCTTCCTCGCAGACGGAACCGTTTTCGAGCACGATAATTCTGTCGGCAAGCCGGGTAGTCGACAGTCTGTGAGAAATAAATATAACCGTTTTGTTCTTTGCCGCTTCTGCCATGTATCTGTTGAATCTGTACTCGGAAATGGGGTCGAGAGCGCTGGAGGGCTCGTCAAGGATAATGATGCCGGAATTTTTATAGAAAGCCCTGGCAATTGCTATCATCTGGCTTTCGCCTCCGGACAGGTTTACGCCCTCGTCGTCAAACTCTTTTGTAAGCTGAGTTGCCTCACCCTGCTCCATTCCGGCAAGCCTTTCGCCGAAGCCGCTGTTTTCCAAGGCACTGTGTACCTTTTCGTCATTAACAGGGTCTCCCATGGCAACATTGTCGGCAACGCTTGAGGCGTAAATATTGAAGTCCTGAAAAACCACGCCGATATTGTGTCTGTATTTTTCAACATCATATTTCTTAATATTTACACCGTCCAGCAGCACTTCCCCGTCTGTGGGGTCGTAAAGCCGCATTATCAGCTTGATAAGCGTGGTTTTTCCCGCTCCGTTTGAGCCTACAAGAGCAATTTTCTCTCCCGGATCCACCTTGATTGAAACATTGTCGATAACCTGCCTGCCTTTGTCCGTATAGCGGAAGGATACATTCTTAAGTTCAAGAGAGCAGGGACGCGGGTAAGTTTCCAGATTTTTCTCCGATGTGATTTCGTTTTCAAGCTTCAGAAAAGACTTGATTTTCTCAACATACATGCAATTTTCTGCAGAGGTGGCAATTTTATACACAATATTTCTGAAAGAACGGCTGAGCCGCCAACAGGCGTTCATCATAACAATAACCGCGGCATAAGTAAGCGTCTCTTTAACGCTTGCCTGATAAACAAGAAACAGGGTCGTGCCCATATCCAACAGAAGAGTCTGTATACCCCAGTTCAGAAGCTGCATCATGTTTATTTTTTTTGAGTGCCATACAAGATTGTCAATCATGCCGTCGTAGGCTTCTCCGTATTTTTCAAAGCACTGATCCTTAACCTCTCCGTTAAGCCTGATCTCCTTGGCGTAATCGGGCAGATAGAAAATTCTGCGTATGTATTCCGTCTTCCTTTCGTATTTGCGCGTAGTCGTATACTTGCTGTAATTCAGCTTGCTTACTTTTATGCTTAAAAACACATACAGCACCGAGGAAAACAGCACCAAAAGGAACACCGGCTTGCTTTCTACGGAAAAATACACGCCTGTCGTCACAAGAGTGCCCAGGGATGACGCCAGCACCGCCACAATGTCTATCATATACGCTACAAGCTGCGGCGCCTTTTCAACCGTCAGATTGAATTCATTGTAATACTGCGGGTCGTCAAAGCACTTCAGATCCACGTCCTTTGCCTTGTCAAATATCATGTTTTTCAGCTTGGTTTCGGCGGCCAGTACGGCTTTCGGCTGAAGCCACTGCCCCGTGACTGACCCCAGTATGCTTGTCACAAAAAGTATTGCGGCGATAATCAGTATGGGAATAAGCGCTTCCGAAAAAGGGCGCTGATACTGTACGCAGTCAAGCACGGTTTTGATAAGCAGTGTATGCTCAAAGAATATCATAAAAGCAACTCTGAACTGTTCAAAAGCATACAGGGCAAAGGGGAAGGGAGCCGCGGAAAAAACAAGCTTCAGAAGAAACAGATTGTTTGCAATAATCTTCGCCGCGGACATCCGCGGAGCTTTCTCAATTTCAAAATTTTTACTCATACCGCCTCACCTCCGATCTCATCATCGGCAAGGTAATTTCTTGCCTGACTTACAAACATTTCGTAATACAGCCCGCGTCGGCGCATCATTTCCGAGTGGGTACCGCTTTCGCAGATTTTTCCGCCGTCAAGAACGATAATTCTGTCCGCAAGCTTTGCCGAGGACAGTCTGTGAGAGATAATCATCGTAGTCGCACCTGCGGTTTCGTCTATTACGGTATTGAAAAGCTCGTATTCCGATATAGGGTCAAGTGCGCTGGAGGGCTCGTCGAACACATACGCGGCGCCTTTTTTCATCAGCGCTCTGGCAACCGCCAGCTTTTGCGCCTCTCCTCCGGAAAGAACCTCTCCGCTGTCGTCAAACTCACGGGTAAGCACTGTATCAAGTCCACGATCCAGACTTTCAAGCTTCTTTGACAGACCGACCTTGCAGAGCAGCTTTTCGGCGCGCCGCCGGTCGCCCTCATTCTTTGCCCCCATAGTCATATTTTCAAAAAGACTCATGGCAAGCACCTGATAATCCTGAAAGGCTGTGGAGAATGCCCGTCGGTAATCTGCAACACGGTATTCTTTTATATTTCTGCCGTTAAGCAGTATTTCCCCGCTGTCAGGGTCGTAAAGTCTCAGCAGCAGCTTGACCAGGGTGCTTTTTCCCGCTCCGTTTCTGCCTACCAGCGCCACATGCTCGCCGGGGCTCAAAGCAAAAGAAACACCGTCAAGGGTGGGGGTTGTTTCTCCCTTATATGTAAATGTTACGTTTCGGAACTCGATGGACTCGATTTTTTCCGGAACGGCTATGCCGTCTCCGTCCTCGGGTATTTTTTCTTTATAGGACATAAATTCTCTGGCGTTCTGAAGATAAATACACTGATTTTGTATTTCCAGAATGCTGTCGGAAATATTGATTACACCCCAGGTGGCCGTTGACATAACGGAGGTAAGCACCGTCATATCGGCCAGACTGATAGTACCGTGTACCAGCGCCTTGTATGCGCAGTAAACAAGCAGCCCTTCGAAAATCAGCGTAAAGGTAAACTGAACCTTTATCCAGTTTACCGCGCCGCTTTTGAAAGCGTATTTGTCATATACGGCCCCCGTATCGTCCACGGACTTCGCATGCTGTCTTTGTATGAGAGAATACACACTTGTCAGCCTGATTTCCTTTGCGTATCTTGCAAGGTGCAAAGTCCTCATCACATAATCTCTTATGCGGGTATTCCGTGTGTTCTCCTTATACCGTTCCTGCTCTATACCGTTGAGCCATTTGCCTAACAGAAAATTTCCGATAATGGGGAAAACAAGGAAGATGCCCACACCCGCGTCTATGGCCATCATAGTCGCTATCAGGTACACTACCTTGATTGATTCGAAAGCAATCCATACAAAGTTGTAAAACACATCGAATATTCTGCTGCAGGTATCGCTCAGCGCTCTGGTGTATTTGTCGTAAAACTCCGGATTTTCGTAGCACTCCAGCTCAACATTTGCCGCCTTTCTGAACAGACGGCGGTTAAAGCTTTCTCTGAAGCGATTTTCAACTATGTTATCCGACCAAATACTGCTGATCCAATCAACGCACATCAATGCAAACTGAAGTCCGATAAATATGATGATAAGCAAAGCGATTTTTTCAAAAGGCTCCCCGTTTTCAAGAGCGGATACTATCATCTTTATGTAATATGTGGACTCAAAAGCGGAAGTAACGGTGTACAGAAGGGTAAGCAGGGGAAATACTATGATATACAGCTTGCTGAAAACAGCCAGTTCCCGCACGGCGAACAAGCAGTTTTTCAGCACCTGAATATTTGAAATTGTCTTTTCTTTAGTCTTTTTAGTCTTCTTTTTCATAATCAATCCTCGGCTTTAATGCGGCAAGCCGTATACGGCTCCTCAATATGTCAATGCTTTCACACTTATGAAAAAAGCGGGAAAGCTCTTGCGGAATGTCTATTGCGTGAATACTGTGTTTTCAGCCGGGAGCAAACGAAAAAACGACGCCCCCGGATTAGCCGGAAGCGCCGCTGAATATATCTGCAAAAAACCGATTACAGCAGTGCAGACAAAATGACTCCCCTGAACACTAATCCACGCACAACATTGTATTTTTTCATTTTATCTGCCTCCTTTCTGTAATTTATTGTGTTGTCATTATACAACAATTGTTTCCAAATGTCAATAATAAAATCCCGTTTTTTATAATCCCGTAATTTAATGATTGTAATATATATGGGGCGCTGCCCCATACCCCGCTCAGGACCTTTTTTGAGAAAAAGGTCCCGAGACCTCCAAAAAACTTTTGAAAATGGGTATATTTTGAAACTAAAGAATTGCAGGAAACTTCGTTTCGATGTATATAAAGATCAGCAATACTTAGATTTGTGCAGGCCTTACGGTTAAAACTCTTTCCCTATTTCTGAAAGTTTTTGAGGTTTGTTAAGGGACTTTTTGGGGCAAGTCCTTTAACCGGGGTACGGGGCAGAGCCCCGTATTATTCCCGGGGCACGGGTCAGAGCCCCGATGTTATACACATAAAGCCCCCGCTGCCGATGTCGGCAGGCGGGGGCTTTCGCATATACACTTATTTACCGGAGACGGTTATGCCGTCAAAGGCGGCGTAGGGCAGTATCGAGGTGCCGTCATACACCCGCTCGGCGGAAAGCTGGCGCAGATTATTCAGCATATCCGCAAGGTTTCCGCTTATCATGGTTTCGCTGAGCGCGTCGGTGATTCTGCCGTTTTCTATAAGAAAGCTGTTTTTTGCAACACCGGAAAAATCGCCGTTTGTACCGGGGTCACCGCCGGAAAATCTGCCCACGAGAATACCGCGGTCAATGCCTGCGATAATATCTTCAATACTCTTGTCACCCGCGGAAATGACCATACCTGCGCAGTTGTTCTTTGCGCGCCTGTTTCCGGTTTTGTTGGCAACATAGAGACCTATGAGAAAGCTTTCCAACCTGCCGTTTTTGATAAAATCAAAATCCTCTGCCACAAAGCCTTCGGCCGTAAAGGACTGCCCGCAGACGATGCCCTGCGTTGAGGGTGCAAAGGACACGGTCAGCCGTTCGTCAGCCACCTGCTGACCCAGCTTGTCCTTCCATATGCTGGTGTTGTCCAGAATAACACCGTCGCCGGCGAAATTAGAGCATATGCAGTCCGCAAATTCGCCGAGGCACGCCGGAGTCAGTACCATGGTGCCCGTAAATTTTTCTTTGGGCGTCACGGTATGAAGCTGCTTTTGCACATCCGCAAGGTCGCGGCGTATGCTGCCCAGAGATATAAACGGCGCTTCAAGGCTGTCCGTGATCACGCCGGAGGAGAAGAAGGAGGAGGCGATCTCTCCCTCGTGCGCCGAGAACATAATGCTGACGGAGTAAAGTCCGCTGTCCTTTGTAAAGTGGGTGCCGTTTGAGTTTCTGTACACGGTGTGAGATGCCTCGTGGGAAATAATCATCTGCTCTATCACAATAAGAGGGTAGTCGCTTTTGACGGTTTCAAGAAGCTCGCGGCTTCTGAAAAACAGCTTATCAAGGTCAGGCACAAGACTGCCCTCCGTAAAGCTTTCGTGCAGAGCATCGGGGCAAAGCCCCCAGGCGTCGTCGCTTTGTGACGCCTCTGCCGCCGCAAGACAGTCGCAGACCGCCTGCTCCACTGCCTCGTCGCTGAAATTGTTAAGCCCCACCGAGCCTTTTTTGCCGTCCTTTACGGCGGTTACCGACAGGGAATTGTCAAAGAGAGTGCGCAGGAGACTGAATTCACCGCCGTCCACATTGAATTCCTTTGTTTCGCGCACGGTTGCGCTGCAGTGAGAAAGCTGCGCACCGCGCTCACCGAGCTTTTCTGTAACGCTCTCTGTAAGCTTGTCAAGATCTTTCATAATTATGACCATGCCTTTCGTTGATTTGTGGTGGTTTTCCAAAGCCCCACGGCTTTGCATCCTGCCGCAGCACTTTCGGCGGCAAGACACAAACAGGGTTTGAAACAGCTCACGTGCGCTTCACGCTTACTTTGCTTCAAACTTGTATCCCTTTCCGATTATCTTCCGCCGACGGTAACGCGGCAGCGGACACAGGGTCCGCCGAGTCCCACAGGCATAGGCTGCTTTTTTCCGCAGTAGCCGGAGGAGGACCATTCCACGGTGTCGGATATCATGTCAACGGTCTTGAGCATCTCAAAGGCTACGCCGGATATGGTGGTGTCCAGCAGAGCGCGTCCCAGCTTGCCGTTTTTGATTTCATAGCCCATGCAGATGCCGAACATAAACTCGCCGGTAGTATCTGCCTGTCCGTTGTTTGTGTCGGTAAAATAGTAGCCGTCCTTAACTCCCGCAATCATTTCCTCGAGCTTTGAGGTGCAGGGGTGGATGGCGGTGTTTCTCATACGGATAAGGGGCTCGTCGGAGAACAGATATGCTCTCGCGTTGCCGTGAGGGATCATACCGAAGCGCTCGGCAGTCTCGCGGCTGTTCATATATCCGCACAGCACGCCGTCGCGGATAAGCGCTTCATCCTGCGCCGCCACGCCCTCGTCGTCAAGCCATACGGGGAGAGGGCAGGGCGCGCCGAAAGCGGTGCTTGCAAAATCGGTAAGGTTTACAAGCGGGCTTGCCACCTGTCGGTTAAGGGAGTGAGCCGCCACGCTTCCGCCCAGCACCAGATCGGCCTCAACCGTGGGCCCTACGGCCTCGTGCGCCAGCATACCCGCAAGAGAGCCGCTGAGTATGCAGG
>CAMFEL010000015.1 GCA_945949385.1 uncultured Clostridia bacterium
CAACCCGCGCCGAATGCTTTTTGCCGAATACTACGGGAGCCGTCCATTTTTCAAAGAACGGAACAAGCAGATTCATTATAACTATTGCGAAAGCACAGCCGTCGGCGTATGCTCCGAAATACCTTATAAACATAGTAACAAGTCCGCATCCGACGCCGAAAATAAGCCGACCCGCCGCTGTAACCGGAGTGGTGGAATAATCGTTTGCGCAAATAAGAGCGCAAAGCAGAAGTCCGCCGCAGAATACGTTATACAGCATACAGTTTACATTATCGCCCGTGTTCGGGAACAGTGCCGACCAAAGCATAACCGTGCCTATAAAGCCAACGGGTATCTGCCACGACACCACCCTGCGGACAAGCAGGTAAATAAAGCCGGCAAACAAAGCGATTGCCGAAACCTCACCGATTGCGCCGCCGATATTGCCGATTACGCAGTTAAAAACGGTCTCCGAAGGAGAAACGCCTGTTTTCATCACCGTAAGTGGGGTCGCGGCCGACACAAGATCCGTCTTGACATCCACATACATGGTCATCTGCGACGGCCAGCAAAGCATAAGGAACAGCCTTGCGGTTATGGCGGGATTTACGATATTTTTACCGAGCCCGCCGAAAAGCTGTTTAACAATAACTATAGCAAAAGCGCTGCCTACTGCGGGCACCCAGGCAGGCACGGCGGGAGGCATGGAAAGCCCCAGGATGAGTCCGGTCACCACTGCCGAAAGATCGGCAACCGTAACCGTTTTTCTCATAATCACCTCATACAAAAGCTCCGAAATAACAGCCACTGCAATGCTTACCGCCACGGTTACGGCAGCACGTATGCCAAAGGTGTATATCCCCCATACGGTCGCAGGAAGCAGAGCTATAATAACATCCAGCATTACGCTTCTCGTAGTGTCCAGACATCTCATATGAGGAGACGGAGAGACGCTTAAAAGCTTAGGAAGCGAAAAGCTGTTTTTCGGCTTTTCACGTCCGGTCAGCACAGTTTCTTTTCGAGTATTCATCATGTATCACACGCCTCATTTCCCTTGAGAAACGGCTCTCCTCCTTTTCGCAATAATGGCAGATTTAGCGCGGGCAACCGTCTGCGCCACCGGCACACCGCCGGGACAGACATAGGTACAGCAGCCGCACTCAATGCAGCTGAGTGCGCCGAAGCTCTCGCATTTGTCAAGCTGTCCTCTGTCGGAATAGGCGGCGATCTTCAAAGGCATCAGCTTCATAGGGCATGCCCTGACACATCTTCCGCACCGTATGCACACGGGAGGAAGCTTAGATTCCCTGTCAAAAAACTTGCTCAGCACAAGAACGGCAGAGGTGTTTTTTGTAACAGGTGCGTCGGGATCCCACTGAGCGGTTCCCATCATAGGCCCGCCGGCTATAATCTTCTTCGGCTCGTTGCAAAGCCCGCCGCAGCAATCAATCAGATGACTCATAGATGTACCTATGGGTACAAGCAGATTCTTCGGCTGTGCAACACAGTCGCCGTCTACCGTCACTACCCTGCCGATAAGGGGCAGACCCTTTGCAAAAGCCTCGTAAACCGCCATACAGGTTTCCGAATTAAAGACAACGCAGCCGGCATCGATGGGAGTTTTCCCTTCTCCTATTTCCACACCCATAAGAGCGCTGACAAGCTGTTTTTCACTGCCGGACGGATATTTTGAGCTGATTTTACGAACAGAAACAATGCCGCCGTTCTGCAAATGACGTGAAAGTCTTGCAGCCTCATCACGTCTGTCGCTCTCAACGGCAAGCCACACCTCACGAACTCCCACAGCGGCAGCCATTATTTTTGCTCCGGCAATCACTTCCTCAGGATATTCCAGAATAATTCTGTGATTTGCACAGACAAAAGGCTCGCTTTCACAGCAGTTTACAATTATTCTGTCTGCCTTGCCGCGTGACGCCGACAGTTTTGCGTGAGTCGGAAAAGCGGTGCCGCCCATACCTGCAATGCCCGCACGGCGCACGGCGGCAATTATCTCATCGCTTCCCGCCTCCGACAGTTTTTTGCCGAAGGTCTGCACCTCGGGAGATATGCAATGCTGTTTGTCGTTTTCAATCACTATATTGTAAGAGGTACCGCCTGCGGCGGTAGTGACCTCCTCAATACGCAGCACCGTACCGGAAACACTGGCGTGTACCGGACAGCCGAGACCGCCGGGGATTTCGCCTATAAGCTGTCCCTCAAGAACTCTGTCACCCGCTTTTACGGTGGGACGGCACATTACTCCTATGTGCTGAGTAAGAGAAATTGAAACGGTATCGGGGTCGGGGCAGCGCTCGATGGGAGAATTTTTTGTATATTTATGCTCTATGAGCCTTACTCCGCCCTTGAAACTTTTTGTCAATTTTTTCACACTCCCGATTATTATGCTTCCGGCGTCCATTTACCGAATACGGTAAAATTGACAACTCCGGGTTTTATATGCTCCGGACTTGAGCATATACGAAGCCTTACTGACTTTGCACGCATATGCTTTACCGGACTGTAATCTATGTTCATATCAACATCGTTACGGCTTTTGTCAAGAACGCATTCCCAGTTTCCGTCCATATCCTCAGCCTCGATTTTGTAGCCGAAAGGTCCGGGCAGATAACCTTTTTCAACATCAAGTCCCACATCGCGCCAGATTATTCTTGCGCTGTATATGTCAAGCCCGCGGGTGGTATTGTCAACAGACAGATAAACGGTAAGGGTCGGGTCACTATCCCCGTCGGCAGGCTGCCACCATGTGATCATACTGTCGTCAATTGCGTAAAGACCGTCCCTGCCCGGTGCCATAGAGCTTTCCGTACACTCTCTGTGCTGAGTAAGAGGGACAAGTCCCGCATTGTTTCCCCGTTCCGGCTCTCTGAGCACGCCCGGCGCAAACGAAGGTGTTTCACTGACAGTGACGGGGGCGATATTGCCGTTTTTGTCAAAGCCTATGGGGTCATAGCCGATTCGGCGCTCAAATTTTCCGCCGTAGCACATACAGCAGGTGTAAAACACCCACAAAGTATCATTCGGACCCTTTACAACACTTCCGTGTCCGGTACCTCTCACAAGACCGTCCCGCTTTATAAGGAAGGGGCTTGTTTCCATATATGTCCAGGGACCCAGAGGGGAACTTGACGTATATGCGCCCATGGCATATGTTATCCATTCCGTACCGGGCGCGCTGTATATAAGATAGTATGTATCAGCTCTTTTATACATCCAGGAGCCCTCTGTCCAGCTATATGAGCCGTCCTCATTCCAGTCTCCCATACGCTCCCAAACATGATCAACGGTATTGTAGGAAAACATTACGGCAAGATCGTCAAGAAGCTTTACCGGATCCTCCGCATCAAGCTCTGCGCCCTTTATGGCGCCGCCGCATCCGCAGTACAGATAAAGCCTGCCGTCATCGTCGGAAAACAGCATGGGGTCATCCACATATACCTCGCTGCCGTCCGGCGCTCTGAGACAGCCGAGGGACTCAAAGGGTCCCAGCGGGCTGTCGGAAACATACAGCTCCGAGGAGCAGGCAAGCAGATAAAACCTGCCGCGGTGCTTTACCACGGTGGGGGCGTATCCGCAATCGTACGGTTCCATATGCACATGGTTCCAATGAATGAAGTCCTCAGTCCAGTACACCATACCGCAGGAGGGATACAGATACCATTTGCCGTCCTCATATATAACTGTGGGGTCGGCAGTCTCGCGGTAATCGGCTTTGTGAGGATAGTTTTCCTTCAAAAGATAGTTGCGCCCCAGAGGATAGTCAGGCAGAGGCGTAGGGTTACAGTAGGTTTTGGTAATATCCATTTTGTTCTCCTGCTCAGAAGCGTTCAGGCGTTTTCTTCAGGCGACCACCAGCCGAATACGGAGATGTTCATAACTCCGGGTTTAATGCCCTTAGGCCAGCCGAGTATAGTAAGTCTTATGCGGTTACCTCGTACCGCCTCAAAGGTACGGTAATCCACAACGAGGTCTTCCTCACTTTCGCTGCGGTCGACAACAGTGACCCAATGACAGTCCTCTTTGAAGGTATCGCAGATCTCAAGCTTATACTTGATAGGTCCGGGCAGATTGCCGTGCTGAAGGCTCAGATCCACGTCGCGCCAAAGAATACGCATGGCACAGCAGTTCATACCGTAGGGTGCAATGGGAATTTCGAGAGTAGGCGTTTCGTCATCGTCGGCAGGCTGCCACCAGGACATAAGGTTTTCGTCGGTAGCATATATGGCATCGCGTCCGGGAGCACAGCTTGAAGCCACGGCACGGCGGCGTCCCGTTACGCATACAAGTCCCGTATCGCTGTCATGGACAGGATCGGCAACGGTGCCGGGTGCCCAACGGGGATTTTCGGATACTTCGGGACACACTAGATCGCCGTCCTCGTTTATATATATGGGGTCAAAGCCTATGCGTCTCTCCAGATGATGAAGATAGCATATGGTGGTGGTGTAAAATGCCCATATGGAATCGTTGGGTCCGTTGACCACGCAGCCGTGTCCGGGTCCGCGCACAAGTCCCGTATTCTTAAAGGTAAAGGGACTGGTTTTCATATACTCAAAGGGACCCATAGGGGATGTACCTTTGTAAGCGCCCATAGCGTATGTGGAATACTCTGTTCCGGGAGCGGCATAAGTCAGGTAGTAGATACCGTTTCTCTTATACATCCACGGTCCCTCCATGGCGCACATTCTGCCGTCCTCGTTGTACTCACCGGTACGCTCCCATATATGGTCGGGATTAAAGCGGAACAGCACCTCGGGAACAGCCAGAAGTTTGGTGGGATCATCGCTGTCAAGCTCAACGCCCAGCATCAGCGGCTCGCCCGTGCTGTAATACAGGAACAGTCTCTCATCATCGTCGGAAAACAGCATAGGGTCATAGCTGCGGGGCAGTTTTGTGCCGTCTGGCAGCTTGAAACAGCCGATAGATTTGAAAGGTCCTTTGGGGTTGTCGGACATAAACACGTCGGAAAGGCTGCCGCACATATAGTATTTACCCTTGTGCTTTACAATGGTAGGAGCGTAGCCCAAATCGTAGGGCTCCATACGCTCATGCTTCCAGTTAATGAAATCCTCAGTCCAGTATACCATTCCGCAGGAGGGATACAGATACCATATGCCGTCCTCATATAAAACGGACGGGTCGGCGGTCTCACGCCAGTTATACTCATTTTCAAGTCCTTCTCTGCCCAAAGGATAATCGGGAAGAGATATGGGGTTAATATAGGTTTTTGCGTACTTGTTCATAATTACACCTCACAGCATAGATATACAAAATAATATTACCACAAAACGGACCGTATGTAAATAGAAATAAGGTATTTTAATATTGAAAAAGCCCGCCGCAAAAGCGGCGGGCTGATCTTACACCGTCAACTGAACAGGTCGTTATAGAAAATTATCTCCTCGGGCATACGCAGATTAAGCTTGCTTTTTGCAATATCTATAATATACTCCTGATCCGCTTGGCTGCCGACGTTTGCTTCAAGCTCGTCCTTTTTATCTTCAAGCTCGTCCACCTCGGCACGAAGCCTGTCTCTTTCTTCAATCTTTTCGTTCAGTTCAAGCTGAAGCTGCACCACGGTTATCACCGCAAAGACGGCAAAAGCAAAGACGGCAAGCTTTACGAAAAACGAAGTATTCTTTTTCTTTTTGATCTTTTTCACGGCGACCTCCTACCGAAAGCGCACCTCCGAGGGAAGCCGCTTTCTTATTTTTTCTGTTCTTTTTAAGCCGACGAGACGGCGAAAACAGGCAGATACGGGAACTGCGCAAGCTTTGGCAAGTCGGCATATAAGCACCGCAGGCCGCAGAATAAGCCACACAATAAAGCCCAAAGCAACTCTCAAAGCTCCTGCAGCATATCCCGCACACAGCATTACAAGTCTGCCAACCGAAAGCCTGTACAGAGCAAAGCCCAAAACGCAGGCAAGAAAAATGTACCAGCGGAAATGCCCGCTGTTGAAATGATATGTAAATACCGAAAATGCTGCGGCGGCAAAGGCGGCAAACAGCACATCGAAAACATTTACCGTTATAAGCTCAAGGACGGTGCCCACAGGCTTCGCAGAAAATATCATTGCGGGAACTCTTGTCAGCGGCCTCGCAATGCGCACTCCGTCTGAAAAGACAAGCATACGCAGTATGCGCAAAGCGTCATAGCACAGGGCAAGGACGGCACCAAGCAGCAGCGCCCAAGCCATGGAAATAAGCTGGTCGGATATTACGATGAACTGCATCAGTCGTGTTTTTTGCGGAAAAGACCGCTTTTTTGGGGTGCCTTCCCGTAAAAGCTAATTCCCGAAACGTTACCGGTAACGTTAATCTTGCCGCTTTCCGAAGAAAAACTCTCGATTTTCAGCTCATTTCCGTCAACTGCCAGACAACCCTCCTCAAGCGCCATTTCCACGCTTTCGTCGGAAAAGGCAATAACATCCTTGATTCCGGTGGCTTCAAATCTCTTTCTGTCGTAAAGAAAAATATTCTGTCCGTTTGCTTCCTGCATAAGCGCACCTCGCTTTCATGCCTGATACAGAATATGCGGCGGGCTGAAAACTTATGCAGGGAAAGCTCAGTCGTTTATTATCTCATACATTGAAGAAGCGTCGGCGCGAGCCGTATGCTCTCTCACATCAACGACGCGGAATTTCAGGGTTCGAGTGCCGAATTTCACTTCGACAATGTCGCCCTCCTTTACATTGTAAGACGCCTTTGCGGTCTTGCCGTTTACGCTTACATGCTCGCCGTCGCAGGCATCATTTGCGACGGTGCGTCTTTTTATTACTCTGGATACCTTTAAGAATTTATCAAGTCTCATTTTTTACTGCACGGAATACCACACGCCTATAAAACGGACAGCCCCGATCGAAAGACCGGAGCTGTCAAGCATTGCAAAAGATTAGTTAACCTTGTCCTTCAGCTTTGCACCTGCGGAAAATGCAGGATACTTGCAAGCTGCAATCTTGATCTCTGCACCGGTAGCGGGGTTACGGCCGATGCGAGCTGCTCTCTCTTTAACTTCAAAGGTACCGAAGCCGATGAGCTGAACCTTGTCGCCGGCTGCGAGAGCCTCTGCTACTGCGTCGAGAACTGCTGCAACTGCTGCTTCAGCGTCCTTCTTCTTAAGATCGGTCTTAGCTGCTACTACGTCGATAAGCTGAGTCTTGTTCATAGGTGTGTTTCCTTTCAAAAAAATTATTTTACGAAAGCCTTGCTTCGCAATGCTTTTCTTGGCTTAGTATACCATTTTTCACGCGTCTTGGCAAGTGTTTTTTCTATTTTTTTGCTTATATATGGTGTTTTTTTAGTGATTTTTCTACAAAATATTGACTTTTTAGGCTAAAATACCGATTTTCGGAGTGCGAAGTCTGATCAGTTTTTCTGTTTTTCTTCAAACGAAGAGACAAAGCCGTCGGATATTTCCGTCAGCTTTTCCTCAAGATCGGTGTCGGAAAAGACGGCAGCACTGCACAAAGCGAAGATCGCCAGAGCGATTTTCTCGCCGTCCATGCTGTCTTTGTTGCCCGACCCCTGCCTGTCCGATTTGATACCGTCAAGAGTCTTTTTTGCATAGTCAAGCGCCGAGGCGGCATCGGGAAAGCCGAAGGAAAACTTTCTCAGTGCTTTTTTCTGTATTTTCTGCGCACGCATAAGGGCAGGCAGATACGGCGGTACACGGCGAAGCTGATCCGCGTCGCTTTCCAAAGATTTTTCCTCTTTCTTTATAGCGTCCCAGTTATCCAGCACCTCTCCCGTGTCCGAGACCTTAACATTCCCGAAAACATGGGGATGGCGGTTTATCATTTTACGTGTAATGCCGTCGATAACGTCGCCGATATCGAAATTACCCTGTTCTTCTTCTATTCTTGCGTGGAAAAGCACCTGGAACAACAGGTCGCCAAGCTCCTCACACATGAGAGCTTTGTCATCCCTGTCTATTCCCTCCACTACCTCGTAAGTCTCTTCTATCAGACAGCCTCTGACGCTTTTATGAGTCTGCTCTCTGTCCCAAGGGCAGCCGCCGGGCTCACGAAGTGCGGCGGTAAGGGATACAAGTGAGGAAAAATCATGCTCCTCTTCACGTACCAGTGCTTCTTTGTCTTTTACAGGTATTTTTTTATCTTTCATTTTCGATCCTTCAGTCAAACGCTGATTTATTTTATGAGCTTCAGGCGGTGCATAACTCCGTATATCTTCTGTCCTTTGGGCAAAAGCTTAATATCGTCTCCGGTAATTCCCCGAAGCAGCAGCAGAAAAGCAAGATATACGACTGCGGCAACGGCTATGGCTATAATTACAGAGATTTTTGAAGATATATATCCGGACAGCAAAAGATTTACGAAATATGCACTGACGGCGCATACTGCGCCTGCGGCAAGCGGCTTTCCGAAAAGTCCTGACAGCTTCGGCATAATACCCACGTGCTTGCGGATAAAGTACAGGTTCAGTATGGTTACGGTAAGGTAGCACAGAAAAGTGGAAACCGGTGTTCCCTTCATTCCAATATATCTTATAAGCACAAAGTTTGTAGCAATTTTGACCGCGGCGCCGCAAAGCATGGAAATCAGCGGCTTGCGCTCATATCCTGCGGATTGGAGTATAGCGTTTGTTACTGACAGTATGCAGATAAACGCCGTAGAGGGTCCCAGAAGGGAGAGGAGCGGATGGGCAAGCTGTACGGATGACTGCTTGTAGAACAGACTCAGTATAGGCTCCGAAAGTGCGGAAAGTCCCAGGCCGCAGGGTATACCGACTATCATTGCTATACGCATGGAGGACTCGCTTACTATCTTGCACCGCTGTGTGTCTCCGCGCTGTTTTGCGGCGGACAGCAAAGGTACGATTGAATAGGATATAGGATATATAAGCACGGGAGGCAGGTTAAACATAGGCACGGCAAGAGAGGTATAATTGCCGTAAAGCTCCGTAGCCGCCACCTGGCTCAGACCCGTAGATTGAAGAAGCCTCTGAACGATAGCGGCGTCGATCAGATTTGTGAGGCTCATTACGGAGGCACTGACTGTAATGGGCAGTGCTATAAGCACAAGTTTCTTCAAAAGGGTACCTCTTGAAAGAACTGTACTGTCCTCGCCCTGAGCAATATATTCGGCGTCATACTGCTGTTCCTTGAAAAGAAGCTTTGAGAACATCATGAACAGCATACCCAGAAAGGCGCCGGATGTAAGTCCCACAGTAGCGTAAGCCGCCACAATATATATTTCGTAGCCCTGATCTATGGCATATTTTGCAAATACTATACCGACACCCAGCTTGCAGGCAGCTTCAAGAAACTGAGAAACTGCGGTAGGCACCATCTGCTGATACCCCTGGAAATATCCGCGCAGAGCGCTTGATATACATATGAACAAAAGGGTGGGGGCTATTGACATTACAGAATATTTTGTATTCTCCGCACCGATTGCTTTTGACACTATCCCCGAGCTGAAAAACATAATCAGCATTGAAACAACGCCGATTACAAAGAACAGTGCAACAGACAGACGGTATATTCTTTTAGTCTGTTTTAGCTGTCCCTTGGCGCGGCTGTTGGATATCATTATTGATATAGCAGTGGGAAGCCCGGCGGTGGATACCATATACAGGTATGTATAGAAGGTATACGCAGAGTTATAATAGCCCATACCCTCATCGCCGACGATGTGGTTCATGGGTATCTTGAACATAAGTCCTATCGCCTTAACGATAAGATTGGTTACGGTCAGTACAAGTACACCCGAAAAGAACAGCTTTGAAGTGTTCTTTGCTTTCATATCCTTTACTGTCTGTACTTTTCTGTCTTTCACGAATACTCCTAACTCCGCCGCGGCGGTACTAAAGCTTTGATTATACTATAAATTCACGGAACACGCTGTCCATGGGAATCATAGACGCTGTGACGGCGCTGCCCGCCGTACAGCACAGTTTTTCCCTCAGTCCGTAAACCGCATCGCTCATAAATCCGTCTGCGGGATAACCCTCGGTCACTTTCCGGTAATAACTGCTTATGAGAAAAATCTCATATGGCAGCATGGAATTTATTACGAAGTCCGTCTTGCCCATAAGAGGGAAAATATTCTTTTCCTCATTGGCACGGACAGCCGGCCACAGCTTCATGGTAAGCTCAACGGATGCAGATCTGTGGTAAAAGTCTCTGACAGTACGACGCATAAGCCTTATATCGTTTTTGTCAAACACGGTGCCCTTAACGCTTGCGTTATCAGCCACGCTTATAAATATGCTTCTGAAGCCGTAGGGCTTTATGACATTGCTGACAGAAGGGTACATAGCCTGTATGCCCTCAAATATATAAATATCGTTCTCACGGGGAATATATTCCGTCAGACAAATACGTTTTCTCGTTGAAAAATCAAATGTGGGAAGTCTTGCAGCTCTTCCTGCGGACAAATCGTTTACGCATTTTTCAAAAAGAGGGATGTTTATGGAATCGGGCCCCTCCAGATCGTCAATACTCATCTTATCCATTTCCGCTTTTTCATAATAAAAATCGTCAATGGATATGACTCTTGCCCGTCTGCCGCCCGCCTCAAGAAGCGCCGTCAGCTTTTCGGCCGTGGTAGTTTTTCCCGAACAGGTAGGGCCCGCAAGAGTCAGATAACGTCCGCCCTTTTCCGAAAGCAGGGCATCGGCGATCCGTGACAGGCTTGTATTAAAACCCGTTTCACATTCCGCAACGAAGTTTTGTGCATCTCTTTTATCGGCATAAATGCTGTTTATCTCAATCATCCGCGGCAGGCACCTTTCTAAGTTTCTCGTATACTCAGCCTCTATAAAGCGGCAAAACCGCCCTCTGTACCGTCTTGCTCCGAAGACCCGACGTTCTGAGGCTCTCCTTCGTAAAAACGAATACATTCCTCCAGAAGTTCCTTATACCTTTTTTCCGCGCTGTTTTTCGTCGGATCAAGATATTCATACGGGTATTTGGTCTCGCAGACACGCTTTATTTTTACCGTTTTGTCGTCGGGAGATACAAGCTTTGTCATAGCGGAGGCGCCAATACCGAAAACGGTGTGCAGCTCCTCCATCATGAATATATTATACAGACACTCGTGTCCGTCTTTGGCATATCCTGCGTTTTCAAGATTTGCAGCCGTGTTTTTCTGCCTGTAAAGATAATACGGTGCGTAGTGAGCTCTGTCAAGCATTTTCCCTGCGGCGTCAAGAGCCGCGGCCGTCCCTCTGTCCTGCGGGCGGAACACAAGATCGCCGTCGGTTTTTACTATCTGCGCGGCGCGCTTTGCGTAAAAGGTATGTACGGTTATGTTTGTGGGGTCAAGGCCGATCACCGTTTCAAGAGAGGACAGAAAGCTGTCACCGCTCTCGCCGGGAAGCCCCGCAATAAGGTCTACATTTATGTCTCTTATGCCGCTGTCCTTTGTTGCGCCGTAAGCCCTGAGAAAGTCCTCCGGGGTGTGCCGTCTGCCGATCGCAGAAAGCACATCGGCGTTCATAGTCTGGGCATTGACGCTGACACGGGTAACGCCGAAGTCCCGGGCAATACGCAGTTTTTCCGTGTTTATGGTATCAGGTCTGCCGGCTTCAAGAGTAAACTCCCGAAGCGCGCTTATATCCGTACATTCACTCAGCTTTTTCAAAACGCAGAAAAGCTGTTTTTCGTCAAGAACGGTAGGAGTGCCGCCGCCGATATACAGCGTTGAAACCTCAAGACCCAGACGTTTTATAATGGCAAAGGTGTTTTCAATGTCAGTACAAAGCCTGTCGGCATAATCGGGTATAAGGGATAAAAGCCTTGGGGAAGCAAATGAAGTAAAGGAACAGTAGGAGCATTTGGAAGGGCAAAAAGGGATTGCAGCATATACACTGCACCGACGCCTGTCACCGTCTGTTGTAAGTCTCAGTTCTCTGAGCGCGGTGCCGACTGCAATTCTTGCTTTTTCCGCAGAGCAGAAATAGTCTTTTACAAGGATTTCTTCGACTTCGCTTCCGCTTTTGCCCGCCGAGAGCATATCCCGACAAATTCTCACGGGTCTGACTCCGGTAAGTATTCCCCACGGAGGCACAGTGCCGCAAACCTCGCATCCTGCAAGATACAAAGCTCCGCCGCAGGCAAGATTGCATAGCCGCTTTTCACCTGATCTCGCCGCAGTCTCGGCAGACGGGGCATAGGATTTCTCAACTGTATTTCCGTCCTTTGTAATACGGGCGTGTCCCACGGCGGTTTCCCCGTCCCGGGACACGGAAAGTTCCACTACGGGTTCCCCTCCGCTGCCGTCCTCAGGAAAACCGGAGCCGGGAAAAAACAGAAGCGCCAACGCCTGAGCGCTGTATTTACTGACGGAGCCGTCCGTTATAAGCGTCATGGGCGTGACCGTACCTTTCTGAAAATTTACATAGTTTATTGGCAGTTTACAGGTTTTTCAAATATCCCGCTCGCCCTTCAGCACGCGGCTGTCCATACAGATCGTGACAGGTCCGTCGTTTTTAAAGGAGACCTTCATATCGGAGCGGAATTTTCCCTTTGCAAGCCCCGGAACAAGAGCTGACAGCTTTTCGCAGAAAAGCTCAAACATTCTTTCGGCCACCTCCGGAGGGGCGCTCATCATATAGTCCGGTCTGTTGCCCTTTTTGTATGAAGCAAGCAATGTAAAATTGGGAACTACCATTACTTCCCCGCCGATGTCATTTACGGACAGATTCATTTTGTCGCTGCTGTCCGTAAAGATGCGCAAAGCGGAAATCTTTTTTACAAGCAGGTCAATATCCTCTTCCTCATCGCTGCGGGAAACACCAAGCAGCACCAGAAGTCCCGCGCCGCACCCGGAATACGGCTCGCCGTCCGCCGTAAGGCTTGCGGATGTTATTCTTTGAATTACAGCTATCATTCAGTTAAAGCCTCTTATTACATTATTGACATGGGGCACGTTTCTGAGCCGCGACACTACGGAATTGAAATGAGAGGTGTCCTTGCAGGTAAACTTCAGGTTAACGGCAATTCCGTCGTCGCCGTGCTTTCTTGAATTTATCTGAATAATAGACACTCTCATATCCGCAAGGGCGGAGGTTATGCCTGCAATGACGGAAATATCGTCATCGGCAAATATCTGAATAACCGCTTCATAAACGCTTTGCTGTCCGCGGTGCAGCTCAGCCTCATCCCATTCGGTACGAATCCAACGGTGGAAAAAGTCCTCGTTTTTCATTCCGTTTATAACATTGGGGCAGTCGCGCTTATGGATGGAAACGCCGTAGCCCTTTGTAATAAAGCCGATAATGGGGTCTCCCGGCAGGGGGTTGCAGCACTTTGCAAACTTGACCGCGCAGCCGCGCTCACCGTCCACGATAATACCGCCGGACTTTCCGCTTCCCGGCGCGGGAGAGGTCTTGACCTCACTTACCTCAACGGGATGATGCTCGTCCTCGGGCTTTACGTATTTCACAACCTCATCCCGCAGCTTGGGCAGTATCTTACTCATGGCAAGTCCGCCGTAGCCCAAAGCATTGCAAAGATCTTCGGCGTCCTGCATACCTACTCTGTGAGCCACGCCCGTGATTATCTCGGTGCGCTGAGACTCGGTGGTACGCTTTGAGATCTTGGCAATCTCTCTGTCAAGATCGGCGCGACCGATTACAATATTCTCGCTTCGCTTCTCTTTTTTAAACCACTGGCGTATTTTACTGCGGGCTTCACCTGTCTTGACTATTTTCAGCCAGTCGCGGCTGGGTCCTTTGGAGGCGGCGGAAGTGATAATCTCAACGATCTCGCCGTTCTGAGGGCATTTGTCTATGGGGGCAATCATGCCGTTGATCTTTGCACCCACCATTTTGTTGCCCACCTGCGAGTGGATGGCGTATGCAAAGTCTATCAGCGTGGAGCCTTGCGGCAGAGCGATCACATCTCCCTTAGGCGTGAACACAAAGGTCTCGTCGTGGAATATATCAATCTTCAATGAGTGCATAAAGTCGTCCGGGTCGATATTCTCGTTCTCGGAGTCGATAAGCCGTGACACCCATTCCAGCTTGCGGTCGATCTCTTCCTTGCTCTGCGTTCCCGATTTGTACTTCCAGTGAGCGGCGATACCGTATTCGGCAATATGGTGCATTTCCCGTGTTCGAATCTGCACCTCAAAGGGCACGCCCTCCCTGCCTATTACGGTAGTGTGCAGAGACTGGTACATATTGGGTTTAGGCGTGGAAATATAGTCCTTGAAGCGACCGGGCACGCTTTTATACATCTCATGGATTATGCCCAGCGCCGTGTAGCATTCAAGCTCTGTTTCAACGATAATACGCAGGGCGTAAAAGTCGTATATTTCGTCAAATTCTTTTGCCTGATTGTACATTTTTCGGTATATGCTGTAAACTGTCTTTACACGCCCCTCAAGAGAAAAGGAAATACCGTTCTTTTCAAGGACTTCCGAAACATTTTTCCGTACATTCCCGATAAAATCGCGGTTCTGACCGTATTTTTCCTCAATATGGCGGGTGACCTCCGCGTATCCTATGGGGTCAAGGTAAAGAAGCGCAAGATTTTCAAGCTCCTGCTTTATGCGCTGCATACCGAGCCGGTGAGCAAGCGGCGCATACACATGCATAGTCTCCAGCGCGGTAGTTCTGCGCTTGCTTTCCGGCTTTGCGTCAAGGGTGCGCATTTTGTGAAGTCTGTCGCACAGCTTAATGAATATGACTCTGATATCCTTGGACATGGCAAGGAGCATACGGCGGATGTTTTCCATCTGCGCTTCTTCCTTGTCCTCGATATTCATATCCACCATTTTGGTAAGTCCCGACACAAGCATTGCAACCTCGGAGCCGAACTCCTTTTCGATGGTCTCAATGTCTGTCTTGTCGGAGCAATCCTCCACCGTGTCGTGCAGAAAAGCGGCGCAGATGGAGTCAGTGTCAAGTCCCAAAGCCGCCACTATCTCCGCAACAGCAATGGGATGGATTATATACGGCTCTCCGCTGTTGCGGAACTGTCCCTCGTGCAGATCCGCCGCATACAGATATGCCTTGCGTATCTTATCTATATCGTACTTTTTCCCGCTTGCCTTAAGTATGGACATAAGGTTTGTCACATTTGACATTCGGGGGTCGTTTTCACTGTATCGGAGCATATGGGTCATCCCTGTTTCTGAATAAATGATGTTCTTAGCTTGCGGAGTATGTTTGATTTATCAAGATCCGCTTTTGTTTTTACATATATGTATTTGAACTTATAGACCTCACCCTCGGGGTCAGTCTCGTCAACGCCCAGGATATTAAGCTCCTGGAACACGCGTATTATGTATTTCACCTTTACATAACGCATAGGGTGTCCCTCGGCGCTGAGAAGACAGCACAAGGCGCGCAAAGAAAAGGTATCGTGCTCAAGCCTCAGTTCCCTGCGCAGAAGATTGTAAAGCACGGCGCAGTCCTCACGGCGGGGAACTATGCTCTGCGCCTGATGCGGGGAAACGGACGCAAAATCGAGAGTGCCGTCGCTTATCGCGACGTAAAGCCTGTGCTCCCTTTCAAGAACTTCCCTTTCCTCTGCGCACAGCCGTATATCTTTAATTATAAACTGCAGGCTTTTAATATTCTGATATTCGTTAATGTCAAGATTGAACATTACATCGACTTTGTCGTTTTCGTACAGGTCAAGCTCTGCGGGACTTCGGCGGAAATACATTCCCGTAATAACCAGCGAATCCTTTGAAAGTGTAAGCTTTGTATGCTTGCCGTTTCCCACTGAGGAAATATGGGCAACCTTCATATCGTACATTACGAAAAGCGGCGTGGGATTTGAAACGCCGTAGGGCTCCAGCCTGTATAGCTCGATTGCAAGCTCCATATCGGCATCTGCGGGACAGAGCTCGCATTCCGCTTCTATTGCGGCACCGGGCACCTCAGTGTCAAAGCAGCCGCGGGCGTAGTCATTGATACGCTGTTTGAAGGCTTCAAGCTTTGAGCGCTCTATGGAAAGTCCCGCCGCCAGCTCGTGACCTCCGTATTTTACCAAAAGATCCCTGCAGCAGGTAAGCGCGTCCACAAGATTCATTCCCTTTATGCTTCTGCCGCTTCCCTTGCCTATATCGCCCGAGGAAACTGCCGAGGAGCCGGTACCGTCGCCTGCGTCATCGAAAGAAATAAGTATACAGGGACGGTTATATTTTTCCGTAATTCTGGAGGCTACTATTCCTATAATGCCGTGATGCCACTTTTCGTCGCTGAGCACAATTACGGGATCATGGGCGAAATCGTGCTCGGCGCTGATTTTTTCAAAGGCCTCTTCGGTTATTCGGTTTTCCTCTATCTGTCGCTCTTTATTGATCTCGCAAAGCTCCTCCGCCAGAAGCTTTGCCTGTTCCCTGTCGGTACTGAGAAAAAGCTCCACCGCCGTAGAAGCACTGCGGATCCGCCCGGCGGCGTTTACTCTGGGAGCAATGGTAAATCCTATATACCCTGAGGTTATTTTGCGCTTCTGTGCCTTTGCGTCCGGAGTGCAGGCAGTAAGAAGTGCCGCAAGAGAGACTCTTGGGCTGTTCTCGATCATTGAAAGTCCCTTGGACACAATAAGCCTGTTTTCGTCCGTAAGGGGCATTACATCCGCCACGGTGCCGATAGCCGCAAGATCCGCATAGCTATCCGCAACGGCGCGCACATTATCTGCGGCGGAAAGCTGCGGATTTCTCAAAATTTCCATAGCGCAAATGAGCTTGAAAACAACACCCACACCGGCAAGTTCCTTGAAGGGATAAGGACAGCCGGGCTGTTTGGGATTTACCACCGCATAGGCTTCGGGTATGTCGCCGTGACATTCGTGGTGGTCGGTGACAATAAGCTCCATGCCCAGTTCTTTAATGATCTGAGCTTCCTCCACAGCCGTTATACCCGTATCCACGGTGACAATAAGCCGACATCCCTCACCGGACAAACGGCGAAGCGATGTCTCCGACATACCGTAGCCCTCGCCAAGCCGTGAGGGAATATAATAGCCCACATCGGCGCCGAGAGAAGTAAGATACATATGGAGTATGGAAACGGAAGTAACGCCGTCCACATCGTAATCTCCGTAAATTACTATTCTCTCTCCGCTTTCAGCGACAGCAAGAATGCGCCGTGCCGCAGTTTCGGCGTCCTTCATAAGCAAGGGGTCATGCAGGCTCTCTGTCCCTTTTTCAAGGAATCTTTTCGCCTGCTCGGGTGTTTCGCATCCGCGGTTTACAAGCAGCTGTGCCGTGGGGAGTCTGAGCCCCAAGGCTACGGCAACAGCGCGTACCCGTGCGCTCTTCTCTGTTTCTTCGCGAGAAGCCTTCACGAGCCAAGTATCTTTTTTCTGAAGCAGCATAATACCTATATATCCTTAAATTATTATAAACATCAAAAAGCGATAAACGGCGGCGTCCGCGCCGCCTTTTGGCACGGCTTTGCAACAATATCAAAACCGTGAGCGAAAAGAAAGCAATTATAACCGCATTTCAGTCAGAACCGCCGGAGGGAGCGAAGCGGGAAAGGATTGCCTCCGCTGCTCTCATACCGTCAACTGCGGCGCTTGTAATACCTCCCGCATAACCGGCGCCCTCGCCGCAGGGGTATACCAGGGAATGACCGACGGCGCACATGGTATTCTTATCGCGCAGTATACGAATAGGAGCGCTTGTTCGGGTCTCAACTCCCGTAAGCGGCACATCCTTATCCGAAAAGCCCTTAATTTTCATGCCGAAGCAGGAAAGCCCCTCTTTAAGCATTGACGAAACAAAGGGCGGCAAAATCCTTCCGAGATCGGCCGGAGTTACACGTCCGTTCATGTAAGTGGGAGTGAATTTTGAAGTTATATCCCCTACTCTGCCGTCATAAAAGCCGCCGACAGTCTGACAGGGAGCGCCGAAATCGCCGCCGCCCGCCATAAAGGCTTTTGCTTCAAGGGCGCGCTGAAAGGCTATGGCGCCCTTGGGGGAGCCGCCGAAATCCTCCGGGAGCACGGAAACCGCCACGGCGGAATTTGCAATGCCGGAATCCCTTTTCCGTCGGCTCATACCGTTTGTTACTACTCCGCCCTCCTCGGAAGCTGCAGCAACCACCTCGCCTCCGGGACACATACAGAAGGTATATACTCCGCGCTCGCCTTTTCGGTGAGAAAGCTGATACTCGGCGTGACCGAGACGCTCCGACAAAGACTCGTCACCGTACATGGCGCGGTCAAGTTCTCTTTGCAGGTGCTCTATACGGACTCCCACGGAAAAAGGCTTTGCTTCAATAGCCCAACCGTCGGAAATAAGCTTTGCGTAAGTGTCTCTTGCCGAATGACCCGGAGCAAGCACAGCACAGCCGCAGGACAGCTTTTCACCGTTTACCGACAGCCACCCGTCACCTATACCGTCCACCTTTGCCCCGTAGCGGATTTCTCCGCCCAGTTCTTCGATGCGGCGGGCGAAGTTTTTTACCACATCTCTCAGAATGTCCGTACCTATATGAGGCTTTGCCACCCTTGTAATATCCTCCGGAGCACCCATTTCATATAGCTTTTCAAGCACATAGGATGTACGGCTGTCCCCGATTCGTGTAATTAGCTTTCCGTCTGAAAAAGTGCCTGCGCCTCCGGCGCCGAACTGAATATTCGTATCGGTGTCAAGGCTTCCCGTTTCGTAGAAACGCTCTACCTTTCTGACTCTTTCCTCGACACAGGCGCCGCGCTCAAGAACTACGGGGCGCATACCGTATTCCGCAAGCATCAGAGCGCAGAACATACCTGCGGGACCGAAGCCCACAACAAAGGGACGCCCGTTCATTGTCTCATTCCCGCGGACTGTTTTTTCTCTTTCGCACCCAACCGCACGTATTCCGGTTGACTTTATACTGTCCGCACTTGCTTCAGTCCGAGCGCTGACGGAATATACAAAATGTATACTGTCCTTACGGCGTGCGTCTACGGAACGCTTATAAATGTGCAGAGTGCCTTTTTCAAAAGGCACTCCCGCACTTCTGAGCTTTTTCTCTGCGGCCGACAGCGCTTCGTTTTCGCCGCGGTCTATGGGTATTCTTATACCGTCAATTATAAGCTGAGTCATTATTCGATAATTACCTGTATGCTGTATTCTCCCAGTTCGTACACGGTGCCGCCTTTGTAGGTTATTTCGACAGTTGCAGGCACCATTACATTTCCGCTGGAATCGCCGAAGTTTGAAATATCTGCGGTAAGCTTTATATCTGTTGCCTTTATATCGGATATAATATCGTCGTCCGCAATTACCGTCACAGCCACAGCGTTTGTAATAAGCTCGTATTTCATATCCTCGGGAGCGTTTACCGAAATATCCTTAACGGAGATGGACTTTTTAGACATACCTATACGCTTCACCGAAAGCTTTGCGGCAGTCGGTTCACCATCGGCAAGAGTCAGCCCGTCGGGAAGCACAATATCCACAAGGAAAGTAGTATCCTCGGTTATCATCTTCTCGTCAAGGGTCGTGACGGAAACGCTGTCAACGGACGCAAGCTTCGTGGGATCTCCCTTAACTCTGACGGCAGGCGGATCGAAAGTGATCTTTGAATTATCCGTGTCAAAGAATCCGTATTTCGTTGCGGCGGTAAGTGTAAGCTCCTTGTAGGTGTAAACAGGAACATTTACCTTTACACTGTTCTGCGAAAGCTTTAAGTATCTGTTTTCAATAAGATTTCCGTCGGAATCCGTAAGTGCTACGGTACCGTCTGTTACAAAGGATTCGCTGATATAGCTGTCATTCATACCAACGTCAACATAGGCGTATTTTACATCGCGAAGTACCGAATACGGTCCTTCCACACGGATGGCAGAAGGATCACAGGTGATCTGACCCAGTTCAAAGTCAGTCGCGACCTTATAAGAAGACAGCTTAGCTTTTACATCTATGTCAAGGGTGACCTTTCTGTCAATAAACAGATCCACAGTCGTGGCAGAAGAGGAAACAAGTGAAAGTCCCGACGGAAGATCAAAAGTCAAAGCAAAGGTCTTCCTGCCGCCCTCCGTAACTCCGCTTACATCGGCTTCCACCTTTATGTCGTCTTTTGAATAGCGTGAAATTATGCTTTTCTGTCCTTTAACCGTAACATCGACGGAAATGTCAGTTCCGCTGAACACGGAAAGACTGCTGTTTTTCTCAATTACGGTAGTTCCGGTAACGGTTATGGGAACGCTCTCGAATTTCTGCTCGTAGTCCGGGCTGTCAACCACCATGACATATATCCACATTATGAATGCAAAAAGAAAGCAAACAATTCGCGGAATCAAATTCAGTCGCTTTACAGCACTCGGCTTTTTTGCATTTCTTTCCTGTTCCATAGTAATTCTCACGCCTTTCTGAGATGTTTTTCGGCACAAATGAGTCATAACCGCCGTGCCGGCATATATCAGTCTCGGGGTGTGCCGTCTCCGTCGGAAGCTTCGTCTGCCGCAGCCACGCGTACGGCTTTCTTTTTTGCGGTTTTCTTCTCGGTTTCGGGGACGAGCAAGGAGCTAAGCTTTGCTCGCAGTGTCTCGGCGCTGTATCCTCTTGTCAGCTTGCCGTCAACGGCAAGAGAAATAACTCCCGTCTCCTCGGATACCACCACCACAACGGCGTCGCTGTTTTCACTGAGTCCTATGGCGGCGCGGTGGCGAGTACCAAGGTCGCGGTTAATGTCTCCCTGCCCCGTCAGCGGCAAAAGACAGCCTGCCGCAACAATGCGTCCCGCTCTGATTATCATGGCGCCGTCGTGAAGAGGCGCTTTATTGAAAAATATATTTCTAATGAGAAATGAACCGGTCTGGGCGTCTATGACCGTGCCGGTCATAACTATGTCTCCGAGCTTTGTGGAGCGCTCAAACACAATAAGA
>CAMFEL010000016.1 GCA_945949385.1 uncultured Clostridia bacterium
TCGTTTTCTATCTTTTTCACCAGATCGGTCAGGGTGTAAAACTCGCCCACGCCGTTCACCGTCACAAGGGAGTGCCTTGTGGAATAGCGGTAGAAGCGGAACACGGTTGTCTCACCCGAAAGGGTAGTATAGCTGAAAGTAAGATCCGCCGCCTCCGTATTCTCGGCAAGAGCCGCAAGCTCCTCCTCGCTCAGGGGGCAGTACTCGTCATACTTGCAGTAATCCTGCGCCGTAAACGCCAGCAGGGTCTTGTAATACCGACGGAAATTGTCCACAGACGCAGAGGGCAGAGCTTCACCGTTTGCTTTTACGGCAAGGGTGGCGTTGCCGCTGTCGTCAATGCCGTGATACAGCTTGAAATCCACCGCAGCGGAGGAGCAGGAAACGCTTATATCCGAAATATTCGTAACATACTGCTGGAAAAGATAGGGGTCTATCCAGTCTATCAGATCATATTCCAGATACTCAAAATCTTCGGCGTTGCAGACACCTATGACATTGGGATAAATATTATTGTACATATAATATTTACCGTCGGTCAGAGCACTGAAGTAGATCTCAAATTCGTAATCTTTATATTCAAAGGTAATAACATGAGCGGGATCGTCAAGTCCCACCGCAGCAAAATCCTCATCCCCCGCACCCAGCTTGCAGCAGCTTTCGGCGTAAAGTCCCATGTAAGAGTAAATTATATCGTAATACAGAGTGGAATCCGGGATATACGCCGTAGGATAATCCATAATATTCTCCGCCATGGCGTTGACGTTTATCTGATCCTTTTTATCCTTAAGACGGATGCGCAGCATAAGTTCGCCGTCCTTGTAGACGGTAAACTTATCGGTCACATAGTAGTCATCCTTTGATATGCCCGCGCACACCACCGGCGTCACATAGCTCTCTATGGGCACCAGCACCGTGTTCTCAATTTCGGTGCCCAGCACATAAACGCTTCTCCTGCCATCAAACATACAGTAGTAACCGCCGCCGGTCAGCAGCCTGTCGCCCACATAAACGCGGTACGCCTTTCCCGACTTTGACTGCACCGTCCAGCTTGCCTGCGGTTCTTTGAGCCCATATTCGTCAAGGGCTTCGTCGGACAATCCGGAGCCTACCTTGGTTTTTGAAAGAGTATACGAGGTCACATTCAGAAGAGAGGCAAACAGGTTTTTGTCATAGGGTACACTGTCGTAGCCGTCAATGACAAAATCCCCGTCGCCGCTTGAAACAAACCTGAATTCGCCGTATTCGTTGTCAACCTTAATAAACTCCACATCCTCACGGCTCATACCCGCAAACATGAACACGGTACCCGCGGCGCTCAGATTTTCACCCTCCTCGGTCTCAACGGGCTCCGGTTCGACCTCGCCGCCGTCGGAAACCAAAGGGCGCACTACGAAAAAGTATAATGCGGCGGCCAGCACAAGAAGGGCGGCCAGTACTATTATCAGTATATTCTGCCGCTTCATGAGTTCTTTCTCCTGACCCATACCGCCACTCCGCATACGGCAATAATAACCGGGATGACCGCCGTAAGGGCAACAGTCCAGTTGTTTGCCTGAGCGGTGGTTATATCAAGCGAGGTGTCGTCAAGCACCTTGTAGGGAATGTCCGCAAGGATCCTTTCCCTGCCCGTAATACGCATGGCGCTGTACAGAATATCGCGGTTTGCGTAGGATTTGGCATTCAGATACTCGCTGTTGTTGTAGTCCGCACTTCCGCACACAAGCACATATGAGTAGTAATACTCATTGTTCTCGATCCTTGTCTCGCGTGACAGCACCATAAGAGGGTCGCCGGATGCATCCGCAGTGCCGTCCGTCCCCACAGCCTCGGCACCGTCATGAGCGCTGAGCACGGGAGACACATCGCGCACGCCGTCAAGGGCGTCGTTTCTGTCCCACAGGATTTTAAGCGGCATGGCATTGTTGACTATGGTCTTGGGCATGGAGTCAAGGCTTGAAATGTCAAGATACAGGGACGCACCCAGCCCCTCCTCCTCGTAAGCCGCCACAAGGGCTTTGCCGTCAACGGAAACGGAATTTGCGCTGTCCTTCACATAGGTGTCGGGTGTAAAGCCTATACCCCATTCCGCAAGCAGCTCGCTGAGATTTACAAGGTTTGCGGCACGCTCGGGAGCGGCAAACACCATAAGACAGCCGTAGCCGTCAAGAAAAGCGTCCAGCTTGTCAATTTCGTTGACTCCTGCACCGAATCCCGCAAAATCGTACACCGGGTTGTTTACGATAACGATTCTGGTGTCCTCCGGAATATCCTCTTTTGAAAGATCAACTGTTTTTACATTATATCCCGCATCCTTAAAGAGGGAGGTAAGCGCCGAAGCGTCGCTGTCAACACGCTCCCCGTGAGCGGTGGTAAAGCATACCGTAGGCATTTCCGCCGCAGTCATGGAAAGAACGGCGGAAGCGAATTTATATTCACCCTGGTACGCCCATATTTTGTTATCCTCATTTGTAATAAAGAACGCCTCAATATTGAACAGGCGGAATTCCGTACCGGAGGTAACAAGCACGGAGGTGGTCTTAATATCCTGCGCCGCCGTGTTGTAGTACGGCTTGTAGAAGCCGGGGTGCTTTACAACATCTATGCAGTTTACATGAATAAAATCAAAGGTCTTTTCAAGCTCCAGCGCAGTCTGATAGACATAGAAAAGATAAGGGCTTGCGGAGGCAATCTTGTCCGCCTCCACGGTAAAGTAAATGTTTACTTCCTCCTCCGTTTCGGCAAGCAGCTCTTTTGTGGCGTCAGAAAGGCTGAAAACCTGCCCCGCAGACATATCCAGATACCATCTGAAATGCTGTCCGAGAGCAAATACCGCCACATTTACCACAACTGCCAGAGCAAGCACCAGCGCTATCAGAGCACCGGATTTTGCATTGTAAACGCGCTTTTTGTGCAAAGTCTTTCTGTTTTTTCTAAGCATATGCACACCTCCTTACGCGTACCGGCGCTTTTCGTAAACGCGCACGGTAAGGAAAATAAATACGGCGCAAACACTTATATAGTACACCGCCGCCGGTATGTCGAAAATACCGTAGGTAAAGTTGGCAAATCTGGAATAAATCGATACCCAGCTAAGCACTGCTCTTACGGGATAAAAGTCGATCACGCTGTTGAGCACGGAGGTCATAACAAGTCCGCACAGCACCGCTATGGTGCTTACTGCCGCCGCAAGCTGATTTTCCGTAAGGGAGGACATAAACAGCCCCACGGCGATAAAGCAGCTTCCAATAAGAATAATTCCCACCGTGCAGCCGATTATCTTTGCCCAGTTTGGGTCGCTGTACATTGACAGCACCGCGAAAAAGGGCACCGTAAGCACAAGAGTCCCCATAAACAGAGTAAACGCCGCCAGAAACTTTGCCATAACCATTCCCGTAAGGCTTACGGGAGAGGTAAGCAAAAGCTGCTCCGTGCGCGCCCGCTTTTCCTCCGAAAAGGATTTCATGGTAAGAAGGGCGATTATAACAATATAAACATACATCAGAAACTGAAAATACGCCGATGAATCGGAGGTCTGCATTTGCAGGGTGCAGATACAGAACAGAATGCCCGCCACGGCTGAAAACACAGCCGTCAGCACATAGGCGATGGGCGTCGTAAAATATGCGCGCATCTCGCGCTTGTATATGGCAATCATTTTTTCGCTCCGCCCCCTTTCTTTTTATCTTTTTCGGAAGTCTCCGTAAGCTTTATAAACACATCCTCAAGGCTTAGACCCTCTTCCTCCATGCCCACGATGGCATAGCCTTTCTCCGCCATGGCAAAGAAAACATTCTTGCGGGTGTCGTAGCCGTTTTCACATTCAATACGGTAGGCAAAGCTGTCGCGCTCCCGTTCTCCGGTGATCTCCGCCCTCAGTACGCCCGGCACTGCTCTCAGCGCCTCGGCAACTTCCTTCTGCGGACCGCATATTTTTAAGCCGTAGCGCGTATTTTCATTCAGAGTGCGGGAAATGCTGTCCGTCCTTTCGTCGGCAAGCACGCGCCCCTCGTTTATTATCACGATCCTGTCGCATACGGCGCGAGCCTCCGACAGGATGTGGGTGGAAAGAATGACCGTGTGTGTTCTCCCCAGAGTTCTGATAAGATTGCGCACCTCGATTATCTGCTTGGGGTCAAGCCCCACGGTAGGCTCATCAAAAATCAGCACCTTGGGATTTCCCACAAGGGCCTGTGCTATGCCCACTCTCTGACGGTAGCCCTTGGAAAGATTTTTAATAAGCCTGCCTCTTACCTCCGACAGACGGCACACGCGGCATATTTCCTCAAGGTGAGCCGCCCGGCTCAGAGTACAGCCCTTGAGTTCATACACGAAATTCAGATATTCGTCCACCTTCATATCCGCGTACAGCGGAGGCTGCTCGGGGAGAAAGCCGATAAGCTTTTTGGCCCGACCCGGCTCCTCCGCCATATCAACGCCGTCTATTTTTACAGACCCCGCGTTTGAGGAAAGATAGCCGGTCATTATATTCATAGTGGTTGATTTACCGGCTCCGTTGGGCCCGAGAAATCCCAGTATTTCACGCTCCCCCACGGAAAATGAAACACCGTCCAACGCCGTAAAAGAGCCGAAAGTCTTTACAAGTCCGGATACTTCTATCATGCCGAATCTCCTGAAATGGATTTTAGTTTACCGATTATATATTTTATCACATTATATATAGCTTTGTATAGATAAATATTGAATTTTTTTCAAAGTCCGCTTGTTTCGGCGGCAAAAAAGCGCCGTCTGCGCCCATACAAATACGTGAAAAAAGTATCATTTGTCGCTTTTTTCGGCATAAGTATCCGTTTTTGTTGGCGTTTACCATTGATTTGGAGAAAAAAATAGTATATAATAACAGTGATGTTCTTTTGAAACGGGGTGTGAAAGTGTCCTTTGCAAAGCTTGCCGTCGGCATAATTTCCCGCTATATGCGGGCGGTTTACAGACCGCGTTTTACATATGCCGATAAAGAAACACAAAGCGAAAGGTTTACCTCTCCCACCGTTATAATTGCAAATCACACCGACCACAAGGACGCGCTTTTTCTGCTGTCCGCACTGAAGGGAGACATTGCGACGCTGACGGCGCGTGACTGGTGCGAAAAGCCGGTAATCGGAAAGATACTCATCGGCGGCGGCTGTATCCCCTGTGACCGCGGAGGGCTTGACACTCAGTGGCTGCGGGAGGCAAGAGACGCTGTGTCCCGCGGACGCTCCGTACTGATTTTCCCCGAGGGCAGAACGCGAACGGACGGGGAGCTAAACGAGTTCAAATCCGGTTTTGCCATGCTGTCCGCAATGACGGGCGCCCCCGTGGTGTGCGTGGGTCTTTCGGGAAAGTACCGTGCATTTCACCGTACATATGCCGCCGTGGGACTGCCGCAGGAAACGGACAGACGGCGCTGTATGGACTCCGCATATCTTAAAGATGTAAGCAGCGGCTTTCGACAGGAGGCGTATGCGCTGAAAGCGGCGGCGACGGAAAAAAGATCGCCGGAAATCCGAGGGCGCACCGCAGGCACCGAGGCTGAAGCCGTACGGGAACAGAAATAAATATTACATATGATTAAGAAAGGAAAGGGACATGAAATCATATTTTGAAAGCGAACGCTACGAAAACAGCAGAAAGTATTTTGAAGACATTTTCAACGACGAACTGAAGGCTGAATTTGCATATCTGCCCACCGTCACCGCACTTCTGGAAAAGAGCTGCGCTCATTTTTCCGCTCATACGGCGCTGACGGATACGAAATCCTCCGTTACCTACAAAGAGCTGTATGAGCAGGTGGCTCACCGCCGCGCTTTACTTGACGAAGCCGGTATCCCCGCAGGCGGTCATGTGGGCGTTATGTGCCGCAACAACTTTGATGCCGCCGAATGGTTTCTTGCCGTTACCACCTCCGGCAGAGTTCTTATGATGATGCCCGTTTCCCTGAACGCACAGGCAATTACGGGGATTTCCGCAAAATTCGACTACGACGCCGTAATAGCGGACGACGAGTTTCTGCCTTTGACAGAGGGGCTTAAAATACCCGTAATTGACGCCGCAAAAACAAGCGAGGCTGTCGCTGACGCCGCAGATATTAACGCCGATACAACAGCGGCGATCTTCTTTACCGGCGGCACCACAGGAGCGCCCAAAGGTGCGGTGCTTACCCACGGCGCACTTATGCGCGGAAGCCGCAACGGCTGTCTGTATAAAGGCAACACCCTGCACAAAAAATCAATTATGATGCTTCCTCTTTCACATATTTTCGGCTCCGTTATGGGCTTTCTTTCCGGGCTGTACGCAGGAGACACCCTCTGCACCTGCCCCGATGTGAAAAGCGGCATAGGACTTATTCCCGTTTTCCGTCCCACTACTCTTGTGCTGGTGCCCGGAATCGTTGAAATAATTCTCGGTATCGCCTCCATGAAGGGCGCAGCTTTCCTGGGAGACCTGCATATGGTACTGTGCGGCGCCGCACCCGTTCCTCCCCGTCTTATGTCAGAGTTCAAAAAGTACGGCATTGAGATGCTGGCAGGCTACGGTCTGACCGAAGGTGCAAACCTTACGGCGGGCAATTACGATACCGATGTAAAGCCTCACTCCATGGGTCACATATATCCCGGTCAGGACTACAGAGTGGTGGACGGCGAGCTGCTTATAAAGGGCGACAATGTAATGCAGGGTTATTACAAGGATCCCGAAAAGACCGCCGAAGTGCTTGACAGCGACGGCTGGCTCCACACGGGCGACCTGGTTTCCTTTGACGACGAGGGCTATATCACCATAACCGGCAGAAAGAAAAACATCATCCTGCTTCCCAACGGCGAGAATGTGTCCCCTGAGGAAATCGAGGATCTGTTCTATCAGAGCCCCATGGTGCGCGACTGTCTGGTAAAAGAGGATCTGAAAAACGGCCACGCGGTACTCGCCATCGAAATACTTCCCGTGGCGCAGGCCTTTGCGGGCAAAACGGAGCAGGAGACCGAGGCCGCTCTGACTGCACTTATGCAGGAAATAAACGCCCGGCTTCCTTCCTATAAGAGAGTGGCAAAGCTTACGGTACGTACCGAGGACTTCAAGCGCACGGGAGCCATGAAGGTTTCCCGCCTGCAGCAGTAAGTCAGGTTATTAAATCGCGAAAGGAAATAAACATATGGAAAATACACTTGAAAAGCTGAAAGCTCTTCTGAAAAACTCTATGCCCGACACCGACACTGAGCAGATAACGAGAGACTCTGACCTGCTGTCGGATCTGGGGCTGGACTCACTTAATCTTATGCTTCTTGCCATAGTGGCCGAGGACGAGTTCAATATACGCTTCGAGACCGGTTTCCACCCGGAGACCGTCGGGGATCTCTGCGATTACATAGACAAGGCTGAGGCAAAAACCGTATGAAGTGCGGTCTGGTTCTTGAAGGAGGCGCTCGCCGCGGGCTGTTCACCGCCGGCTTTCTCGACCGTCTGTACGATTTCGGCGTAGAATTTCCCTACATTGCCGGCGTTTCCGCCGGAGCGCAGGCAGCTATGAACTTCGTGTCGCGGCAGCCGGGGCGCTCAAAGTTTATGATGATCCCCCATAACGATGCAAAGACCCCCGTGCTTCCCCTGCACGATGTGCTGGCAAGGGAGCTGAACAAAATAGCTTTCGATTACTCCTACAATCAGTTTCCCTTTGATTTTACCACTTATTTCACCTCGGATACCGAATGTGAAATAGTCGCCACCGACTGTCTCACAGGAGGGGCGGAATATTTTTCCGAGCGAAAAGATGAGAAGCGGCTGCTGAAGGCTCTTGTCGCCTCCTGCTCCCTGCCCGCCCTGTTTCCCAAAGCGGAGGTCGACGGACGGGAATTCGTGGACGGCAGCATTGCTGACTCCGTACCCTTTCAGCGTGCCTTTGAAAAAGGCTGCGACAGGGTACTGGTCGTTCTGACAAAGCCGGAAGACGAGCCCGCCACGGATTACAGAAAAATGAGGCTCGTTCTCTCCAAGATCTTTGAAGAAGAATACCCACGGCTTTTCGACGCCATGATGACCCGCTTCGACAGATACGCCGAGCAGGCACAGCTTATGGGAAGACTTGCGGATGAAGGCAAAATAATGGTAGTACGCCCAAAGCGCTCCTATGTCAAAGCCTTTGACACAAATTTTGAAAAATTGGAAACGGCGTATGACGAGGGCAAAGCCGCCGCCGACACCCTGCAAAGCGAAATCCTTGAGTTTACGGGATACGCTCTCCGCACCTGACGCTTAATACGATAAAACGGGAATTTGCCGCACGGCAAATTCCCGTTTTTCTGTATCATAGCTTTTTTCCCTTGATTTTTTCCCAGTATGCCTTTGCCGCCTGCTCGTTTTTATTTTCGCCGAAGCGGTAATAGCGCTTTGTACGGATGTCGGAGGGCAGATACTGCTGCTCAGTCCAGTCGTTGGGAAAATCGTGAGGATATACATAACCCTTGAACAGGGGAGATTTCAAATGTTCCGGAATGTCAAGACCCCTGCCTCTCTTTATATCCTCCGCCGCCTCGTTTACGGCGCAGTACGCCGTATTGGATTTGGGAGCGGTTGCAAGCATAACGGCCGCGTTTGCAAGAGGAATTCTCGCCTCGGGAAGTCCCAGCGCCTTTGCGCTTTCCACACAGGCGTATGTTATTGCCGCCGCCATAGGGTACGCCTGTCCTATGTCCTCGGAGGCGATAACCAGAAGCCTGCGGCAGGGAGACAGCAGATCTCCCCCTTCCAGAAGCCTTGCAAGGTAAAACACCGCCGCATCGGGGTCGCTTCCCCGTATGGACTTTTGCAGGCAGGAAAGCAGATCGTAGTGAACATCTCCGTTGCTGTCAAAGCAGCCCGCCGCCACATCGGGGAGGAAAGAGCGCACATCCTCCTCGGTGATCTCTCCGTCGGAAATTCCCGCGGCGCAGTCAAGCAAGGTGACGGCTCGGCGCACATCCCCCTGACTGCAGCCGGCAATAAAGCGCAGCGCCTCCTCCGTTATACCGCCGCCTGTCAACTCATTTGACACACGGCGAAGCAGGGGCAGCATATCCTCGGCACTGACCGGCTTGAACCGGAAAACGGAGCAGCGGGACAAAAGAGCGTCATATATATAATAGTAAGGATTTTCCGTAGTGGAAGCAATCAGAGTTATTCTTCCGTCCTCCAGGTATTCCAGAAGCGACTGCTGCTGCTTTTTGTTGAAATACTGTATTTCGTCAAGATACAGCAGTATGCCGTTCTGCGCAAAAATTCCGGAGGTCTCCGCCGCCACCGCCTTAACATCGTCAAGAGAAGCAGTAGTAGCGTTCAGCCGCCTCAGCTCCATACCGCTTTTCTGTGCGATGATAGACGCGCAGGTAGTCTTTCCGGTTCCGGGAGGGCCGAAAAATATCATGCTCGTTATATGCCCGTGCTCGCACATTTTGCGAAGCACGCCGTTTTTTCCCACAAGATGCTGCTGTCCGACGACCCCGTCAAAATCCGAGGGTCTGATTCTGTCGGCGCAGGGCTTACTTTGCGCCATATATATCCTCCCTTTGCTTCAAAATTTTGATCATATGCAGATTATATCGCATTTCCGTGCTTTTTGCAACCGTCCGAAAAAAACGGGCAAACTTTTGTGTGCCATCTTTCCGCCTCACGCCCGCGCTTCAAGGCAGTCCCCCTTCGAAAGACGCAGTTTTTCAAATTTCAGCGCGTATTCGGGACACGCTCCCGCGCTATCTGCGCCGAGACAGTCCAGCGGCTTACCGTTAAGGAAAAGCAAGTTTGCGGGACGTAAGTAAGCAAGGCAGGAAAGCTCCGTTTCTCCCCAAAGCACCTGCAAAGCAACGCCATGCTCACTGCATTTTACAGTTCCCCACGCGCCGTCAAGAGACCAAAAATACTCGCCGTATTCCGCCGGGGCGAAGCCTATGATACGTTTTTTGCCCGAAAGATCGGCAAAAAATCCGCTGTACGCCGTTACCAGAGCATAGCTTGCCATGCTTCTGGCATAAGACGCGCCGCACTCCAATTCCGCCCACGGGTCGCGCCGTCCGCCCGTATATCTGTCCCGCACGGCGCCCACAACAAGGCGCGCTTCCTTTGTCATACCAAGCGCTGTCATAGCGGAGGCGGCGGCGTACTCAAAGCCCGTCATACATTCCTCCGCATATGTCAGGGGAATGGCGGGGCGGCGGGCGGCGCCGTCCCATGAGCAAATTATGAGCCCCCGCTCTCCGTCGGCGGCAAATACGCGGCAGGGATTGTTTACCTCCCGCATGGATTTGAAGTTATATTTCATCATAGCGCCGAGAGTGGAGCGGGTGTGTTCTTCGTCAAGAACGGGACCGAGCATGGCGCATCTGCTCTGCCAGTCACCCGCCACAGCGGTGATCGCAAGTCCGTCGCCTATCTGGTATTTCAGCTCTCCCGCTTCCTCGTTTCGGTATCCGTCGGAGTTTATAAGCTCCCCCATATCGTAGCCGTCGAGCACACTGAGATCGGACAGATCTATTTTCTGACAGTAATACTCCCCGTTGAAAAGCTCCGCTTCGCTTGCGGCTTTTCCCCGTTCAAAGATTTTTTCAAACTGCGTTTTCGTCTCATGATCGCCCAGGACGTCAGCCATCTCGGCGCAGGCTTTCAGCGCGCCCAGATAGTAGCCCTGAAGCCAGGAGGAGGCGCCGAACAGCTCCATATCAAGGGTGTGATGGCAGCGTCCGCTGAGAATTCCCGACGCAGCATCGTCCCATCTGTCGGGATTTTTTTCGCTCCACGCATATGAAACCAGACTTTTTATCTTGTCCCACTTTGAGCGGATAAAGCCGTCCCCCGCTCCCAGCTTCCATTCGCGGTAGGTTTTTATGACGGTGCCCATCTGCCCGTCGGCACAGGCGCGAAAATTCGAACGGCACTCACCCGGCGGCAGCAGGAGCCTGAACGCCATTTTGCCGTTGTCGTCCACGCTGTAACGGTATTCCGCCTCTCTCATACTCCTCTCAAGCTCCGGGAAAAGAAAGGCGGCAAGCTGAGCGTAGTTCCAGACATGAGTGCAGCTTCCCTCACAGCTTCCGCTTTTTTCCGTAACTCCCTCCCAGCCCCAAAGAGTTCCGTCCGCAAGCCGCACGCAGACTGTGCTTTTCAGCACAGCAAAGGACGCCTGAACCGCCTCCTTTATTTCATCGGGCAGTGTCTGCGACTCAAAAGCGCGCACAAAAAGCTCCGTATCGTCCCACAGACGGCGGTAGTTTTCAAGACAGTAGGCGGCTATCTCCTTTGAAGAGGCAAACTTTGCGGACATATAATTCTTCATCTTCTGCCGCCGCGCATCCCAGTATTTAATAAAATTCGGCGCATACCAGCACAGAATAAAGCGCACGCGCCCTCTTTCCCCTTTTTCAAGCGTTATACGGGAGGCAAGCGTCGCCGCGTCCGTAGGACATTTCGACGGCTCGCCGTAGGTTCTGTTTTTCAAATCTCCCGGAGCGGAAAAATCCCTGATAAAGGTGCAAAGCTCGTCAAACCATCCCCCGCGGTACCAATGCTCCTGAAAGGATACATGACCGTCGGGGCACAGCACGGTCATGTTTCCGAAGCGTGGGCTGTCCTCAGCTTCGTCAGAATCATAATACATGGCGGCAGCTCCGGAGATCTCCGTTTTTTTGTTTTGTCTCGCACCGCCGAACAGATTGTTTACGGTAAAAGCCGCCGTGTAGTCCAATGTACCGTCACTTGTGTTTTCCGCTTCAATCTCAAAAAAAGCGCAGGAAAGGCTTGAATCAAAAGCGTTCATGGGAATAAACGGCGACAGCGCCCGAAGCGTGACACGCCCGGGGAAGCACTTATCGGAAAAATCTATTTTTGCCATAGGGTAAAAGGCGGAAAATTCCGCACTTTCAAAATGCTTTACCCCCGCCATGGTGCCGCGGTCAATGCCGTTGCCGTAGACATACATCTCTCCCCGCTCGGTGCCGACCCTGCCCATGGCGTCACCCGCGAAGTCCCCCTGAAGCACCCGAAAGTCAAGCACTTTTCCGTCCCTCTCCGCCTTTATTGCGAAGTGAGAAAAGGGATTGGCAGTGCCCCTGTCGGGACGGTTGAAAATCTCCCAGTTGCACAGAGCACCGTTGGTGCAAAGACCCACGCTGCCCGCGCCTATGCCCCCCAAAGGAAAGGACGCCGAAGAAGTGTTTATATATTCTTTCACGCTAATACCACCTGTACATTTGCAATCTCTTGTCCCTGATCCGACACACCGCCCGCTTCTTTTATCTAAATATAACATATTTATGTGCCCATAACAATAAAAATTTTGAAAAAACCGTTGACATTCAGAGTTGTCCTGTGATAATATGTAACTGTACTAATTCGCATAGTACAGTGAAAGGAGGCATTTATGTTGCAGATCGACGTTCTGTCCCGTGTACCTGTTTACGAGCAGATCATTGACCAGATTGAAACTCTCATTGCCACGGGAGCAATGGAAGCGGGCGATCAGCTTCCTTCCGTCAGAGGGCTTTCCGTAGAGATTTTGGTAAATCCCAACACCATACAGAAAGCATATACGGAGCTGGATAATCTCGGCATTGTCACCTCGGTGCCGGGCAGGGGCTGCTTTGTATCGCAAAACGCCCCGGAGATGCTTCGCCGCCGCGGCACGGAGAGTCTGAGCGAGCTTTACGCCCTTGCGAAAAGGCTGCACTCTCTGGGAGTTCGCGCCGAGGAGCTTCATCAAACCATCGACGAGGCCGTCTCCGGCAAGACCGCCGACGGTACGGGAAAGGAAGGCTGAGCTATGATAACAGCTGAAAATCTAACAAAAAAGTTTTCCGATATGACAGCGCTTGACAGCATAAACTGTGCTATTGAAAAAGGCTGCATATACGGCATGGTCGGCTCCAACGGCAGCGGAAAATCCACCCTGCTTCGCCTTTTGTCGGGAGTATACAAGCCCGACGGTGGAAGAGCCATGCTTGACGGAGAAGATATTTACGAAAACACAAAGGCAAAAGCAAACATAGCCTTTGTACCCGACGAGCTGTACTATCCCGCAGGCGCTACCATGGATCGCGTAGCCGCCATGTACAGAAGCCTGTATCCCGGCTTTGACGACACGCGCTACAAGGAGCTTGCAAGAGACCTTAACCTTAACCGCTCCAAAACGCTAAGCACCTTTTCAAAGGGTATGCGCCGTCAGGCAATGACAGTGCTTGCGCTTGCCACAAAACCGCAGTACATATTTTTCGACGAGACCTTTGACGGTCTTGACCCCGTAATGCGCAACTACGTAAAACGGCTTATCTGCATGGATGTGGTAGACCGCGGCGCCTCCGCCGTCATCACCTCACATTCTTTGCGTGAGCTTGAGGACACCTGCGACCAGCTTGCACTGCTGCATAAGGGCGGTCTGGTATTTGAAAGCGACATTCAGAACCTGCGTACCACCCGTTTCAAGATTCAGATAGCTTTCTCCGGAGATGCCGGCGACTACGGACCCGAGAAATTCAGCGGCATTGAGCTTGTGCGCTTCCAGAAGCACGGCTCCGTTGTAAATATGATAGTCAAGGGAGACCGTGACGAAACCGTAGCAAAGCTTTCCGCCATGAATCCCGTGATTCTCGATGTGCTGCCTCTCACCCTTGAGGAAGTGTTCACCTATGAAATGGAGGCTCTGGGATATTCCTTCGAGCTTGACTGACAATGACAGATGCCGCGGCAAGCGCCGCGGATAAACCTTTAACCTACTAACCTTTTTTGGAAAGGAACGGGTATTTATATGAAAAACAAACTGTTCTCGCGCGGCATATATACGGAAGGGCTGCGCAGACTGCGCGTATTCGGACTGATACTGGCGGCTGTGGGTCTGCTTGCCGAAATAGCTCCCCCTATGGTCATCAAAATGGAGGCCGCAAAATATGCGGCAAACTCTCTGAATGACTCCTATATTCCCGGAGCCAGCGGCTTTTTCGCGACCTGCTATGTGCTTCCCGCTATCGTTTTGCTGGTAGTGCCGCTGATGACCCTGGTGCTGTTCTCCTCGTTTAACAGACGCGCCTACTGCGACTTCTGCCACTCTCTGCCCTATACCAGAAGCTGCATTTTCATTTCCAATGTTGCGGCAGTAATGACGTGGGTACTGGGACTTATGGTGCTGTGCGGAGCGTCGGGTATACTTATCCGTATTGCTATGCCGGAATTTTTCGCGCTGAGCTTTACGGGCTACGGCATGTATATCCTGACGGAAATACTGACGGCGCTGTATGTCTGCTTTACCGTGACTCTTGCGGCAAGCCTTACGGGCACCGTGTTTTCCAACATCACTCTGGCGGCGCTTATTTTCTCCTTCCCCAGAATTATGGTGTGGCTCGTTACCCAGCAGATAAACGAAAATATGCCCCTTTTGTGCGGCAACCTTTACACCCCCATTCTGTCACCCCGCTACAATCCCGTAGTGGCGCTGTTCTACAACACCTTTGACTCGGACCGCACGCTTAACGACTGGGGTCCCATTATTTACGCCGCAGTCATATGCGTTTTGTACGCAGGTCTGTCTCTGTTTTTCTTCAACAGAAGGAAAAGCGAAACGGCAGGTCAGCCCGCACCCGGCAGAATAACACAGGCTGTGGTACGTATAGCTCTTACCATGATACCCTCAGCTTTCGGCACCGTACTTATTATCAACGGAGAAACGGCTCTGGGAATCGTTATGTATATACTGGCGCTTATCGCCTACTTTGCCTATGAAATTCTGTCCACCCTCAAGTGGAAAAACCTTCTGCGTTCCCTGCCTGCAATTGCGGCTGTGGTAGTGCTTAATTTTGTACTGGTGGGTGCCATATTCGCAGGCACATATTTTGCAAAAAGCTACCGTCCCGACGCAGACAGCATTGACAGCGTACGCATAGTGGATCTGACGGACAATTCCAATACCGAAAACTATCCCAATAACGCCATATCCAAAGTAAAGATCACCGACAGATCCGTAATCGAGCTTGTAACGACTACACTGAATAACAACCTTGAATATTACGAAAAGCGCGGATTCCTTCCTTATGTAGATCCCGACGACTACGAGAATTTCAAGAGCATCACTTCGTCCGCCTATCCCGACCGTTACGTTAACAATAACGAAAAAACCTTTACGGAAATCACCGTAGCCTTCAGGGAGGGAGCCGTTACAAGGTACCGCAAGATAATACTTACGAAGGACGAGTTCAATATCATAACCGAGCATCTGAGCAAAAACGAAAGCTACCGGAATGCGGTCATGACCCTGCCCGAGCCCGTAAACGGAACTTTCGGTCTTTACGGTATTGACACCGACTCCGACGACCAGGACGAGCTTGAAGAAATTCTTGAAACTCTTCAGGATGAGATCTTCGATGTCGGCTTTGAAAAGTGGTATACCCGTCTTGTGTTCGGTGCGACCGGCGGATACTCCGACAGTATAACGATGTATTACAGTGCCGATGCCTCCGGCACATATGAGGTAAGACTTACCGTAACCGCCGACGAATACCCCGAAACCTTCAAAAAGATATGCGAGCTTTCGTGGAATAAGGCAACGGGCGATTTGGAATTGATGAAAGCCATTGAAAATATTCCCGAGGGCAGCAAATCGGAGTCAGCAAGCTGTTGGTGGAATATATACGCCTATGTGAAAGACGGCAGCGGCGAAGAAGCGCAGCATCTGTGGCTGTACTCTTACAGCACCTCGACGGAGGATGAGTACTACGACAAACAGATGAACAGCGCAGAAACGCTTATTAAGCTAATAGATGACGCCGCGGTCAATGAAACGGAGTTTTCCGCCGACTCGGTCGCATATTTTGAAATGAATGTTGAAACCGACGAAAACTCCTATTTCAGATGCTTCTACGTTCCCGTGCCCAAGGGCTTTGATTTTGAAGAAGCGGGATTTACCGAAGAGGGCGACGATATGTATTACTACGCAGATTGAACCTGAAAAAGGATACGGCAGACAGCCGTATCCTTTTTTATATCTTTTTTACTGATTGCTCCGCACCGTCATATCGTACTGCTCCGCCATGCGGTTCCAAGTCATGCGGTCAACTTCTCCGGTTACCTTCAAGCCGTTTGCCGTCTGAAACGCCCTTACCGCCTCTGCTGTGGCCGAACCGTAGCGCCCGCCGGGCGGGATATAGCCGTAGGAAGCGTAGAAAAACTGCAGCTCGTTAAGTATCAGTTGGATTATTAGGGCAAGCTGACTGCTGTCTCCCTCCCTGACGGCAAAATCGGGAGCGGCAGGAAACGGATGTATGCCCTGCGCGGAGGAAAATATCTCTTTATTGTAGGAATACTCCTCCTCCAGCATCTGCCACGTGTTGAAATCCGTGTTCCCCGTGACCGGCAGCTCCCTCTCACTTTGAAAATGCTCCACCGCCGCCCTTGTGGCTTCTCCGTATATCCCGTCCCGCACCACGCTGAGAGCGGGATCGTCCGTCCATATTGCAAGAGAGGACAGCATCTTTTGAATCTGCATAACAAAGGCGCGCTCATCCTCCGTGCTGTAATATGCCATTATAAAGTTGCTCCTTTCCGTTATTCACCTTTTAGCCTTTTCACCGGTTTCACGGTTTTAGGCTTTTCACCGTTTGACGCACATCAGCCGGAGGTGCCGGTAAACTGCCCGCCCGACGCCTCCGATCCCTCCACCAAAGTGCGGTAGGTGTTTGCAATGGACTGGTAGGTGTTAAAGCCCACAAGCCCGGTAGGCTCAAGATCAAACAGATTCTGGTACGCCAGCACGGCAGCCTGGGTGGAGGCGCCGAAAACGCCGTCAACATTCAGCTTCGGTATTTGAGTGTAGGTGTCGGATATTCTGTTCAGATATTCCTGAATACGGCTCACATCCGCCCCCGTACTGCCTATGCGTATAACATATCCGGGATATGGCGCCGTGGTAGCGGAAAAATACTCCGGCGGCAGACTTTCCATAAGGCTCTGATAAGTGTTATATAGCTTTTCCCATGTGGCGGTGTTCACCGTACCGGTCTCGGGAAGTCCGTATTCCCTTTGAAAGGACATAACGGACTGCCTTGTTTTTTCGCCGAAAATGCCGTCAATATCCACGGGATAAACCGCCGGATCAAACAGAGATACAAACCGCAGAAAATACTGAAGCTCACGTACCCCCACCCCGGCAGCACCCACAGACAGCTCTCTTGAAAACAGATTTGTCACATCTTCAATGGGTATTCCCTCGGAATCAAGGTCGGACAGGCTTTTAACCCCGCCGTATATGCGCAGTATGGCATACCATGTGCTTCTGTCCACAGCTCCCGTCACGGGCAGGGAGAAAATACGCTGAAACTCGCTGACGGCGTTGACGGTATCGTCCGTGTATATGCCGTCTACGGACTTTATCTTCGGTATGGCGGGGTAGTTTTTGGAAATGCGGTTAAGCCGCGTTTGAATAAACTGCACATCGTTGCCCGCAGATCCCCGGCGCAGCACACGACCGGGGTAACTGCGGGATGCGCCCATTACGGGAGCGTTTCTCACAAGAACAATATCGTCCCCGAAATAATACCGAAGTATCTCAAAGGGCGTATACCCCTGATTTGCCAGCTCCACACTGCCCCATTGGCTCATACCGTCGCAGGTGACCGTGGTGCCGTTGCAGTACAGGGCAAATATCGGCTCCACCGAGCCCTCCCGCCGTATGTAGGTGGCAAAAAGCTCGTCAACAAGAGTGCTGATGTTTTCAAATATATCCCTGCCGTATATAAAGGACTGATCTATGGCGGTGGAATTGGTTATGTCAAAATCGTATCCGCGGGAGGGATAGTATTCCGTAAAAATACGGTTCAGTGCAAAGGTGATCTGTGCGATTATGTTGGCGCGCAGGGCGTTTTCCGGCCATGTGGGATATATCTCGCTTGATGCCACATTCTTTATGTAATCCACAAAGGACACCGTAACATTCTGCGCGTCCGATCCGGGAGGTCCCAGATGCACAGTTATGGATTCGGGAATATAAGGCAGATTTACTTCATTCATCCCCTGTGCCCTCCGCGCCCGTGCCGCCGTATGCGCCGTCCGAAGCCAAACCGTCCGTGTCATCGCCTGTCATATCATCGCCCATCATAAAATCATCGCTCATATCATCGCCGCCGTCCGTTTCCGCTTCGGGCGCGCCGTACTCCGCCGTACTCCCGTCCTCAGCAAATCCGGAGCGAAGATTGAGATAACCGGGCTCCTCACGAATACTCGTCTCGCCGCCTATGCCGCCGGGCGCCCTCCTGTCCTCCGGCAGAAGATTTATGGCCTGTGTGGAAACCACCCCGTCAAACACGGGGATGCCCAGTCCCTCCACATCGTAGTAGCCCTCTTTTGATACGGATATGTTGTAGGTAGCATAAGGCTTTGCCGCCCCCGGAGTCTGCGACAGATAGCGCGGCGGTGCGGGAAGCGGCACCGCCTCCGTAAGCCCCGACCTGTCGGTTCTCAGGGTGCGTATAACGGAGCTTTGCTCCCCGCTGCCCGCATTGGGGTCGGTCAGCACCATGACCACAGCGCCCTCAATGGGAAAAGCGCCCCTTGCGGAGGTGACCCTCACCTGAAGCCAGCCCTGTCCCTCCGGCGCACCGTTTTCCTCGTTATTTCGGTTTTGCATGTCAAACATATGTATAAGCCCTTTCTTTTTTGCCGTTTTAAGTCTCTCGGTTTATACTATGCCCTGTCTGTAAGTATTGCCACAACAGCGGCACAGCACAGCACCATAAGTGAAAGGTTTGCCCCTGCGCGAAGCTGTACCGTAACGGACAGCGCCCACAAAAGAATAACCGATATGACCGACACGGTCTTTTGTATCCGCACAGAGATGTCAGGCAGGAAAACGGCGTCACACAAAGCGGCAAGAGCGCCGCCCCCGTCAAAGCAGGAAACGGGAATAAGATTTATAAGGGAAAAACCCATGGAATACAGAAAGAAAAAGCGGAAACGAAAAAAGACGGCGGCAAAAACCGCCCCCGCAAGGGGTCCCGACAGACAAAGCGCCGCCCTTCGCGCCCCGTATGCGGGCGCACCGTACAGCACCCGCATACCCACGGCGTTGATTTTCAGACGCGGATAGCCCATATGCAAAAGGGCGGCGCACAGCAGATGCCCCGCCTCGTGAACAAATACAGCTAAAAACAGGGACAGGGGAGAGGACGATACGGCGGCGCAAAGGATAAAAACAATAATACCTGCCAATTAAATCCCTACTGCCCCACCGAGCCAAACAGCTTTGCCACAGCCTCGGCGAAATAGTCCCAGAAGCCCTTCGGCTCCAATTGCTCCGGCGGGGTAAAGGTTATGGCAGCGGGGACATAATCCGACGATGTGCCCTCTTTGCCGGAAAGGCTGAAAACCGTAAGGGAAGCGGCGCAAATAATTGCGCAGATAAGCGCCGCGGCGTCTGCCGCCCGCAGAAATCTGCGCTTTTTGCCGGACGGCTCATTCATAGGGACGCTCTCCCCCGCCGCACGGGTAGTATGGGCTTTTTTTGCCGCAGCCCTCCCCGTCCGTATAGGCACAGCACCTGTGTGAATACCGACTGATTCTTTATTGTATGTCCCGCAGTCTGCCCCCGCGCCCTCTCTCATGCGCCCCGCACGCAGGGCAAATTCACCGTTTCCGCCTCCCGCCGAGGGGGAGCATTTCGGCTCACTCTCTCTGCGCTCTATGTCAATGCTCTTTCTGCGCTCCATATCAATACTCTCTCTGCGCGCCCCGGCGGAAACCGCTCCCCGCAAGTCCTCCCCGCACTCACCTCTGCCGCTGTATATGTTGTATATACCGTGCTCTGCCATATGTCCTCCCGTTTTCCGTCATTTCCGTATTGAAATATATGCCGGAATCGCTCCTTTGATTACAAAGAAGACCGCGCCCGCCCTCAAATTGCCGAAACCTCGACCCAAATTGCAAAACACACCGCCACACCAAAAATCACCGCCCCGTCAAATCTCCGAAACCCGCCCCCGGCCGCCGCCTTTTGAATATTTTAGGTTGACAACGGCTCTCCGATGTGATAAAATACATACGCTGTCGGAATATCCGCTTTGTTTTCGGCGGCGCAAAAATCCGGAAGGTTATCGAAGCGGTCATAACGAGGCGGTCTTGAAAACCGTTTGTCCTTACGGACACGTGGGTTCGAATCCCACACCTTCCGCCAAAAAAGAACGAACTTTTGTCTACCAAAAGTTCGTTCTTTTTTTATCCAAGCCGCAGGCTTGGCATATCATCGCCGCACAAAGTGCGGTGCATATCATCAGCCCCTTTGGGGCTGTATCTCATCACGCGCCAGCGTGTATTTTTCCTGCGGCTTGATGAGATGCAACACTGCGTGTTGATGATATACAATTCCTTCGGAATTGATGATATACAAGGCTTCGCCTTGATTTGTTTAAAAGTAGTATAATTCTCTTGAAAGGAGTGGTTATATGCCGAAAAATTATTTGCT
>CAMFEL010000017.1 GCA_945949385.1 uncultured Clostridia bacterium
CTTCCGCCGCCGCGTCCATTACCACATCCCGCTACGGCGCCATTGCGATCATGCCGCGGCGCGAAGAGATCGAGGCGCTGATAGCTGAGGGGCTTTAATGCGAGCAGAGGGGACAGAAGATGAAAGTAACTATCAATGACGTGGCAAGGGCGGCGGGCGTTTCCATTGCCACGGTGTCTCACACCATAAATAAAACACGGTATGTAAGTCCTGAGCTTGCTGAACTTGTATACAAAGCCATCGAGGAGACCGGATACAAGGTAAAAACCGATACACATTCAAATGCCATGGTTCCCGGCAAAAATTCCGTTGTTGCCTTTGTTGTGCCCAATGTTACATCTACCGTATACTCAAAGCTTGCCAGCGCTCTCAGCCGAATTATGCTTGAAAAGGGCTATATTCTGGCGGTATATGTGACCAACGACGATGAATCCACGGAGCGCAGTATTATTTCCGGGCTTATGACCAACAAGCGCATAGCGGGAATAATCCTTGCACCCATTTCCGACAAAAGCGCAAGCTACAAAAAGCTGTTCCGTTCCGTGCTTCCCGTTGTTTGTCTGTCCAGAGCGGTGGACGGCGATAACTGCGCCTGCATTACTTCGGAAAATACGGACGGAATGTACTCTGCCGCAAGGCACCTGATACGCTCGGGTCATGAGACCATCGGAATTATCCTTGACAGCGGTATGCAGAGTGCCATGAAGGAGAGGCTTGAGGGTTACTGCCGCGCTCTGGAGGAGAAAAACATTCAGTATAATCAGAAGCTGGTGTTGCGCTCGGACATCAGTATGACCGAGCGGGATTTTGCCGCGGCTTTTCATAACTGGTACGAGGTGAGCAGGCCGACTGCTGTGATCGCGGCGGGCAATCAGCTTACCCTTATGCTTATGCGTGCGCTTAATAATCTGGGTATTGAATGTCCCAGGGATCTGTCCGTTATAGGCTTCGGCGACGAGCAGTGGTGTTCGCTTGTGACGCCGCCGCTTACGGTGCTTGAGCAGGATACGGACAGGCTTGCAGCCCTTGCCGCAGAGGAGCTTTTTCGGGAGATCGGAGGCGAGGAGCCTGAGTACGGCAGAAAAGACGTACCTATCAGGCTTAATATCAGGCGTTCTACCATGATGATAGGAAAAGGCCCCTTCGGAGAGCAGGCGCATCTGCCCTCCGAGATAGTTCTGTCCTCCGAGGAGAAGCGAGTGCTGCGTGCCGGCAATTTCAAGGTGGGCATATCCTTCCATTACAGCGGCAACGCATGGACTCATCTGCATGAAACCGCCATCAGAAACACTCTCGAAAACTTCGGGGTAACGGTGATTTCCGTGTCGGACGCTCATTTCGACCCGTCGCTTCAGTTGACCCAGCTTGAGGCTCTGGCTATGCAGAAGCCGGATCTGATTATTGCTATCCCCGTGGACGACAATGTGACCTCCGACAAATTCCGCAAGCTTTCCCGCAACACAAAGCTCGTTTTTATGAGCAATGTGCCCCAAGGACTGCGGGCGTCGGAATACTGCACCTGCGTTTCCGTAAACGAAAGCGAAAACGGCGCTGCCATAGGAAACATTATGGGAGAATATTTTGTCGGCAGGAGAAATGTCAAGGCGGGCTTTATTATGCACGGCGTGCCTTTTTACGGTACTCATCTCAGAGATATGTCCGCAAAGCGTGAGATCACGGAGCGCTACGGCAACATTCAGATCGCCGCCGTGGGGAAATTCACTACCTTTGAAAGCGCTTACGGAGAGTGCATGACCATGATGACGGAGCATCCCGATATTGAAGCGCTGTACGTGTCATGGGACAGACCTGCCCTGGAGGTAATACGGGCGCTGAAGGATATGGGGCGCGAGGATGTTGCGCTTTTCACCACCGACCTTGATTTGGAAATAGGAAAGTATCTGGGCGCCGGGCAGATCGTAAAAGGAATCAGCAGTCAGAGACCGTATGAGCAGGGTGTTGCCGTGGCAATGGCTGCCGCAAAGGCTTTGGTGGGCGGGGAGTGCTTTAAGTATGTGGCTCTCGGCCCGTACGGCGTAAAGAGGGAGAACCTTCTGCGTGCATGGAAAGATATTATGCACGAGGAAGCTCCGCTGCCTATTGAGAGGGCAATGAACAGCTCTGACCCGCTTGTTTTATAATTTTTGATTTTCGTATGCGCTGTTTCTGTAATTTTCCCGAAAAAAATATTTTCGGGTGAGGCGCCGAGAAAAGAAAAACGAAATTTTATATGTCGAAACAGTGAATGTTTTCAATAAATGCCGAAATTTACGTAAATTTCGGCATTTATTTTGCTTTATGATGTCAAAATGCATATATATCAAGACAAAGTATTTGTAATTTTGTCGATTTTGCTTTGAGGGTGTTGACAAATCGGTTTGTCTTATGTATAATTTACGTAAACCAAGGGGTTCGAACAACGAGAGGATCGTCGGACGAAAAAGAAAACTCCGTCAAATGCCGGAATTTACGTAAACAAGTTATGTAAACGATGCGAAGCGGTTTGAAACGGAGCGGACTTTCGGGACGCGGTTCCCGTCGGTCGGTATCCCGGGCAGATCAGTTAAAAAATTTTTATTTCGGAGGAAAAGAAAATGAAAGCAAAAAGACTCATCGCGCTTCTTCTCTGTGCAGTTATGACCGTTATGGCGCTGGCTTCCTGCGCAGCAGGCGGAGAGGACGGCAAAAAGGACGACGGCAAGGACAGCGATACTTACAGCTTCGCATTCCTTGCAAACACCCAGAACAACACGTTCCAGTCCACCATGAACGACACCTTCAAGAAGCTTGCCGACGAAAAGGGTTATGACTACGTTTGCTATGACCCCGACTACGATCTGAACAAGCAGCTCAGCCAGATGTCCGACGCGGCAACCCAGAAGTTCGACGTTGTATTCGTAATTCCCGTTGACTCCGCAGGTATCCGCTCCGGTCTTCAGGAGCTGAAGGACTCCGGCGCGATCGTTATCAACGTTGATACCGCTGTTATCGACGAGGACCGCGACCTTGTAAGCACTCTCGTTGCTACTAACGCTTACATGGCAGGCGAGCTCGTAGGTCAGCAGATGGCTAAGGATTATCCCGACGGCGCGAAGATCGCTGTCCTTGACTTCCCCGAGAACGAAAGCTGCGTTGACCGTGTAAACGGCTTCCTCGCAGGTCTCGGCGACAGCAAGGACAAGTTTGAAATCGTTGCTCAGCAGGACGGTAAGGCAGCGCTTGACGCTTCCATGACTCTGGCTGAGGATATTATCCAGGCTAATCCCGATCTGGAAGCATTCTTCTGCATCAACGACCCCTCTGCTCTGGGCGCAGCTTCCGCTGTTAAGTCCGCCAACAAGAAGGGCGACATCGGCGTATACTCCATCGACGCTTCTCCCGACGGCAAACAGGCTCTCGTAGACGGCGACTTTACCTGCGTTGCAGCTCAGGTTCCGATCCAGATCTCCGAAAAGGCATTTGAGCTTTCTCTCGACCTTCTCAACGGCGGTTCCGTTGAGGCTGAGTACTACCTTGACTCCATGCTTATCACGCTTGATATGGCAAAAGAGACTCTGAACGATTGGCAGTAATCTGAATTTGAAATGATGAGGGCGGCTTTGCCGCCCTCAATCACTCAATCAATTATAAAATAAGGAGGTAAAAGTTGTGGGTGACGTCATACTCAGGATGGAAAACATTGACAAGGTGTTCGGCTCCGCTTACGCGCTTCGCAATATAAATTTCGAGCTGGAACTCGGAGAAGTCCACGCGCTTCTCGGCGAGAACGGCGCCGGCAAATCCACACTTATTAAGATCCTCGGCGGTATATATCAACCTAACGGCGGCAGGATACTGATAAACGGCACCGAAGTAAAAATGACGGACATTGGCGAGGCAAGAGCACACGGTATCGGCATCATACATCAGGAGATCGTGCTTGTTCCTTATCTTACGGTTGCCGAAAACATTTTTCTCGGACGTGAACCGAAAACGAAACTCGGCTTAGTTGACAAAAAGAAAATGAACGCCGAGGCCTCCCGCATGGTCAGCGGACTGGGACTTGATATTGATGTGACGACGGTGCTTGAAAACCTTACCATTGCTCAGCAGCAGATGGTGGAGATAGTTAAGGCAAGTTCCTTTAACGTAAAAATACTGGTAATGGACGAGCCGACTTCGTCTCTTTCCGATGAGGAGGTTGAAAAGCTTTTCGATACTATTGAAAGGCTGAAGAACGACGGAGTAAGCATAATTTATATCTCCCACAGAATGGAAGAGCTGTTCCGCATTTCCGACCGCGTAACGGTAATCCGTGACGGTACGTATGTGGGAACAAAAATAACGAAAGAAACCAACGCCGGAGAGCTTGTGGCCATGATGGTGGGCAGAACGCTCGAAAGCTTCTATACAAGAACATACAACGAGCCCGGAGAGGCTGTCCTTGAGGTAAAGAATCTTTGCAGGGAAGGCGTATTCAAGGATGTTTCCTTTGCTGTGCACGCCGGAGAGATACTGGGATTTTCCGGACTTGTGGGCTCCGGACGCAGCGAGATAATGACCGCCATATTCGGTGCCGATGAATACGACAGCGGAGAAATATATCTTAACGGCAAAAAAATTAAAAACAAAAATCCCATGCAGGCAATAGACCGGGGCATCTCCCTTGTGCCCGAGGACAGAAAAAAACAGGGTCTGGTGTTGGTAAATTCCTGCAGCTTCAATATGGTGCTTTCGTCACTGAAATACGTGATGAACGGCATACTTAAAAGCAAGAAAAAGATTTCGAAATTATACGGCGAGTACGGCGAAAAGATGCGCATAAAGGCGGCGTCTCCCGAAATCGAGGTAGGCAGCCTTTCCGGCGGTAACCAGCAAAAAGTCGTGCTGGGAAAATGGCTTGCCACAAGACCCCGCGTGCTTATCCTTGACGAGCCGACCAGAGGCGTCGACGTGGGCGCAAAGCAGGAGATATACACGATTATAAACGACCTTGCAAAAGAGGGTCTGGCAATTATAATGGTGTCCTCCGAGCTGCCGGAAATAATCAATATGTGCGACAGAGTTTGCGTCGTGCATAACGGAAATATCGCCGCGTGCCTTGAGCACGGCGAGCTGACACAGGAAATCATTATGCACTATGCAACAGGAGGAGAAGGCAATGAAGGCTAAAACTTCTACCGGGAAAAAGAATATTCTGCTGAACAACCCCGTAGTAAACGTGGTGCGCTCCAATATCGGTATCATATGCGTGCTTCTGATTATCGGAGTGCTGCTGTCGTTTCTCAGCGACAAATTTCTGACATCAAGCAACCTTATATCCGTAATGCGTCAGATTTCCATCAATGTATATATAGCACTCGGTATGACGCTGGTCATCATCCTGGGCGGAATCGACCTCTCCGTGGGCGCAATAGTCGCTCTTTCCGGAACGGTCACTGTGGGACTTATAGTTAATTCCGGTCTGCCTATCGGAGCTGCCATTGCCATCGGTCTGCTTATCGGCGTTGTTTGCGGATTTATCAGCGGCACCATGGTGGCAGAGTTCAAGCTGCCCGCCTTTATCGTGACAATGGCGATGATGAATATTGCCCGCGGCGCCGCAAACGTTTACTCCGGCGGACGTAGTACGAGAATCACCGACGAATTCTTCTCTTCAATCGGCTCCGGATACCTTTTCAAGGTAATACCGCTGCCCGTTGTATATATGGTGGTGCTGATCGTTGTATTCACCGTAATTCTCAACAAAACAAAATTCGGTACATACATTTACGCCATCGGCGGCAACCGCGAAAGCGCACGTCTCTCCGGCGTGCCGATAAAGAAGGTGGAGATCGCCGTATTTACGATCATCGGTCTTCTCTCCGCTTTCGCAGGTCTGGTGCTGTCCTCCCGTATGTATTCCGGTCAGCCTTCCGTGGGCGACGGCTACGAGCTTGACGCTATCGCGGCCTGCGTGCTGGGCGGCGTGTCCATGTCAGGCGGTAAGGGACGTATCAGCGGTACGGTCTTCGGCGCAATGGTCATAGGCTTTATCTCCAACGGACTGAACCTTATGAACGTCAACTCCTTCTGGCAGCTTGTTGTTAAGGGTATTATCATACTCATCGCGGTCGTTATCGACTCTCAGAAGAATCCCGACAGCCCCATCAGCAAGATGATAGGTAAATTCAAGAGATCGTCTGCAAAAAAAGCGGCGTGACATAACAGACATAAAGAAACCTGAAAGGCAGGAACAATAATGAACATATACCGCAAACCGGATTTCGCAGATTCGACCGGTGACGCTATACCGTTTTATCACGACGGAAAGTATCATCTGTTCACCCTGACTCCTCCCTGCGGAACTACGGTCTATCCGGCAAGACTTCGGACAACGTGGGAACACGCCGTGTCCGACGATCTGGTACACTGGGAGCAGCTTCCCACCGCGCTGTATCCCTCCGACGACGAGAACGCTCCGGACGCTTCCGGCATCTGGACGGGCTCCGTCATATACGGAGAGGGCAAATATCATGCGTTCTACACCGGATACAGCCTTAAAGTCCGCTTTCAGCAGACTATATGCCATGCCACAAGCGACGACGGTATTACTTGGGTAAAGGACCCGGCAAACCCCGTTATCACCCCCATAGCGGAGCTCTACGAGGAGCTTGATTGGCGCGATCCTTACGTGTTCTACAATGAGGAAGAGGGGCTTTACTGGATACTGATTTCCGCAAGGCACAAGGAGGGTCCCCCCAACAGACGCGGCGCAGTTATACTTTTCCGCTCAAAGGATCTTGTTAAGTGGGAATTTTACGGCGACATATACGCCGCAGGTCACACAAACTGTCCCGAGTGTCCCGAAATGTATAAGATCGGCAGCAAGTGGTATCTTTCCTATTCAAGATTTTCCGAGTTTGTAAACACCATATACCGTGTTTCCGATTCTCCCTACGGCCCCTGGGCGACACCCAAATTCGACGGTATCGGAGGCAGACGCTTCTATGCCGCAAAGTCCATGGCAAACGACGAGGGCAGACGCTTCTACTTCGGCTGGGCTCATGACAGAGCCGACAGAAGCGACTACGGCGAATGGTACTGGGGCGGAGCGTTCTGCATCCCTCACGAGGTACGGCAGAACGAGGACGGAGAGCTTGACGTGATGCTCCCCGAGGAATACAGAAAAGCCATATCGGCTCCCGTTCCTTACAGCATCGTACCTATGATGGGCGATTCCCGAATAGGTGCCGACAGCGTAAGCGCGGCCTCTCCCGGAAAATGCACCTACGGCTTCTTCGACATAGGCAATAAAAAATCCGCTATGCTTTCGTGCAAGGTGCATATAGACAGTGTAAACGATTATTTCGGATTTTTGCTGAAAAGCGACAGCGATGCTTCCGTTTGTGCGGAGCTTCGGTTTGAGAGCGCATATCAGCGGGCGGCGCTTTACAGCCTTCCTATGGCTGTGGATCCTTTCTGGCAGCAGTCCTGTCAGGCTATTCCCAGCCCCACTGATCCCGGCCCGGACGGTGTGAGAGTTGCCGAAAAGCTTTTTGAATTCGCACCCGGCGACACGGTGTCGGTGGATATTGTCATCGACGATGATATGATGGAAGTCTTTATAGGCGGCAAAATCGCGTTTACTTACAGGATATACCGTCCCGCGGAATACAATTTCGGTTATATCGTACAGGATGCAAGCGTTACTTACAGCCATATTACCGTAACCGAATAATTACTTTGAATCATAGAAATCATACCGATCATTCTCCTGCGTCGGCTTTGAAAAAGCCGACAAAAATCAAAAAACTCCCCGCGGGGAGTTTTTTGTATTCTCGGATAAATAAGCGTGACAAATTAAAGCAGGTCGTTCATAAGCTTTACCGTTTCAGCTTTGGAAAGAGATCTGCACCGGGCATATTCCATTACAAGCGCTGCCTTTACCGCATTTCTGCCCTCGCTGTCAAGGGATTCATATACGGATGCAAGTTTAGGAGAGGCGCTGAAGGCATCCTCGGATTTGTCCGTCTCGCCCAGGTTGAACTGGTAAAACAGATCCTCCGGGTAGACGCCTGTACTGCGTACAAGCTCATGTGTGCGTCGGTTGCTGTCGAAAAACATAATAAGGGACAGATATGTACCCCAGGTCATGCCTCTTGTTCCCGTCTCCGTCAGGCAGTAGGTCTGACGGGAAATCCCCACAAGACCCGCAAGCTCATCCTGCGACAGCCCTGCTTTTGCTCTCAGCACGGAAAGCTGAGGGAGCAGACGGGAAATGTATTCGCTTTTCTTCTCGTTGCTGATTGACCAGCGCTTACCGTATTTCATAATATTCAGTCCTTTCACGGTGTTGCGTTTGCCGTACATCCTGTTTGTCAGATGTAATACTTTACGGGATTATTGTAACACAATTTTGACAGTTTTCAACAAGAAAAACGAGAAAGAATTGAACGATTTGTAAATATATTGCTAAAAAACATCGACAGATATAAAATTTATTTATATGTTATAATTCAGTGGTACTATTTGGTAAACAGAGCACCCTGATATGTACGCCGTCCGTACATAAGGCGGTCGATTTCGTTGGAAACAGCGGTTTTTTTGCGGCACCAGTCGGGGGCAAGCAGAAGCTCTGCGGGGGCGTCGCCCGTAACGCGGGCGATTACCGTATCGGGGGGCAGAAGCTCAAGCTGACGCACTGCCGTGTCCGTATAAGCTTCCATGCTCATGGGGGTATAATCGCCCGACAGGTACTGCCGGGCAAGCGGTGTATCGCGAAGAACGTGCAAAAGATGGAGCTTTACCATATCCGGCTCAAGCACTGCCACGCTGCGGGCGCTGTCAAGCATCATTTCAAGGCTCTCTCCCGGCAGACCGTCTATAAGGTGGATACAGATCTGTATATCTCCCCCCGCCGCCCGCAGTCTGCGGAAGCCGTCGCAGAAGGCTGCAAAATCGTGCCCCCTGCCGATTTTCATTGCGGTTTCGTCGTGCACCGTCTGAAGCCCCAGCTCTACCAGCAGGGGAATTTTCTCCGACACCTCACGAAGAACTTCAAGCACCTTTTCGCCGAGGCAGTCCGCTCTGGTTGCCACTGCAAGCATAACGGCGCCGGGCAGGGACGACGCTTCGCCGTATATCCTTCTCAGGGTCTCGGGAGAGGCGTAGGTGTTGGTGTGTGCCTGAAGATAGGGAATGAACTTGTCCGTGTCCCATTTGTTTTTTACAGCCGCAACTCCCTTTTCGTACTGTTCCCTGAGAGTGTCGGCACTTTGCGCGCCTGAGGAGCCCCCCAGACAGTATATACAGCCGCCGCTTCCGCAGGTGCCGTCAAGATTGGGGCAGGTAAAGCCTGCGTCAAGGGCAACCCGGGCGCATTTTGTCCCGAAGCGCTGCTTCATATAATAGTCAAAGGTGTAGTATCTTTTGTTGGAGTCGCTGTTTTTGTACGGATTTGTCTCTCTTTGAGTAGGCTTTTTCATTTCATATCCGCTTTCTGCTCTGAAATGTCAGCAGAGTCGCTTTGTCATATAGGCGGCTCCGCTTTCAAGGTCATACCAGGTGAAAAGTCCGTCCCCGTAAAGCATATATCCGTGGGGGGTATTCTCTTTGGGTATGGAAACGGAGCCCGGATTCATATAAATATAGCTTGAGTGATCTGCATATTTTGATACATGGGTGTGACCGCACAGCAGTACGGAGCCGCGGCAGGCGGGAAGCGGCTTGTCCTCTCCCCACAGATGGCCGTGAGTGGCGTATACGGAAAGTTTTCCGTCGAAAATTCCGATGTAGTCTGCCATTACGGGGAAGTCCAGCACCATTTGGTCTACTTCCGCTTCGCAGTTGCCGCGGACGCAGAGGATTTTGTCGGCAAGAGGGTTCAGCATTGCTATGACTTCTTTGGGTGCATATCCCCCGGGCAGCTCGTTTCTGGGACCGTGATAGAGAATATCTCCCAAAAGCAGCAGCCTGTCGGCTTCGGAGGCGGCAAAGTGCTCCAGCATTCGGCGGCACCAAAGGGCGGAGCCGTGTATATCGGATGCGATGAATATTTTCATTTTATCTTCCTTTTTTATCTTTACTTTTTTTCGGCCTTCTTTACTGCCTCGAAGCAGTTTATGGGAATACCCTGAGAGGAGAAATTCCGTTCGTACTCGGTAACTATATTACTCCCGGCGCGCTCGCTCCCATGCAGATCACGCGTCTCGAAAACAATGTCAAAGCAGGGCTCGCACCGCACGGCTTCAAGGGAAAAGTCGAAAAGCTCCGTGTTGTCGGTCTTGAAGGTAAAGGAGCCTCCTTCCCGCAGCAGGCGCACATACTGTCTGAGAAAATCGGGATGGGTAAGGCGACGGGCGGTGTAGCCGTTTTTCGTCCACGGGTCGCTGAAGTTTGCGTATACGGCGTCAAAGGCGCCGTCGCAGAAAAGCCCGTCAAGCTCCGCGGCGTCGCAGTTCAGAAAGCGGACATTGCCGCGCAGGTCCAAAGGTATTTCCCAGCGCTCGTTTTTATACACAGTGCCGTCGGGACTTCTCCACCCTCCGTGGCAGTCAAGCTGTCCGAGACCCCTGTCCTCGGCGTACTTTTCCGCCGCGGTGACGATGACATCTCCCACGCGCTCTACCGCTATGTAGTTGTAGTCCGGGTCGCGCCTTGAAAGCTTTCTGATAAATTCCCCTTTGCCGCAGCCGATCTCAAGCCTTAGGGGGCGATCTTCGCCAAAAATACCCTTCATGGCGGCGGTGCAATCCTCTTTTGTTACAAACAGAGCGCTGAGAGCGCGAAGTCTTTCCTCGCCTCTGCGTTTTTTTCTCATTCTCATATTGAAATATGTCTCACTTTTTGATAAAATATATGTTACATAGAATTATACCATATGCTCGGGCGAAAATCCACATTTTTTTCATTTTGACCGAAGGGAGGGACAGGCTTGACAGTCAACGAATTTGCCCGTACGCTGGCAAAGGAGCTTGCAGCCCGCGGAGTCGGGCGCGACGAAGCCATTAAGCACAGCGCGGCTCTTGTGCGTACTTTCTCCCGTGAGGATCTGCGTGAGGTGGAGGACTACGGCTGTGCCGACGATTTCAAGGAGCTTTCCGACAGCCTTGCGGCGCTTATCTTTTCAAGAGCTGAGAGGGAGAGAAAGGCTATCGAAAATAGTGCGGACGCGGCGATGAGCGAAACGGAGTATGCGTCGGCGGATAAAACGGAATATGCGGCGGGCGAAACCGAGCGTGCGGCGGGTGATATTTCTGCCGATACTGCGGCTAATACCGACGGCGGAGTCAAGGTCTGCGAGCCTGACCGAGCAGTCGGTGCCGAAAAGGGCCGGGAGCCGGACAATGCTGAAATACGTGAGTCCGAAAAGACCGAAGCGGAAAGCACTGCCGACAGGGAAACCGCCGCAAGCGTTCCCGCATCGGACACTCTCAGAATAAATACTGCGGATATCGGCAGCACCAGAGCCTTTGACTCGGTGCGCGCCGAGAGCGCGTCTACGGGTGCCGTCACGGCACCTACAAGCGTTGTGCCCGTAGGGAGCAGTGAGGAGCGGGGCGCGTCCGCAAAGGATATTGCGGACGGCGACACGCAGGAAATATATCTTGAAGAGGAAACCTTGCCCATTAGAGAAAAGACCGTGCTTACCTCCCGGGGGAAGGTGTTTTTCTGGGTCATAACCGTGCTGACCTCCCCGCTGTGGATATGCTGCGGCGCTTTGATCATGTGCGTTTTCGGTATATGCGTTGCGGCGGTCTGCGCCTTTATGGCTGCCTGCATCTGTCTTGTATGCGCTGAGGCGGCCGCGGGAGGTGCTGTGGCGCTTGTAGGTATTATTTACGGCATATCCCGCATATTTACGGGCTCTCCCGCCGCAGGCATTTTTGAAATAGGTCTGGGAATTGCCGTGGGCGGTGTGGCCTTGGCGCTGGGTATACTTACATATAATTTCGCCGTGGTAGTGCTTCCGGGCCTGCTCAGGCAGCTCATAAGCTTTGAGGGCTACTGTCTGCGGCGTATTCCGCCTGCTCTTGACAGGTTCAGAGAGGAGTGCAACAGGCTGTGAAAAGACGATCCAAACTCTTTCTCATCGTTGCCGGCGTGCTTGTGGCTCTGGGTGCGGTGCTGTGCGTCGTGGGCTACTGCGTAAGCTTCGGCACGGACGAGCAGATTCTGGCGGACAGTTTCGGCGCGGAGAAAGGCTACACGGAGTATTTCGGCTCCGACGACCTTGACAAAATCAAGCTGTCTGTTGAGGATGCCAACATCAACATAATCGGCGGCGCGGACAGCGCTTATATGGAGATCATAAATTTCAACGAAAATCTGTGCTCTTTTTCAAACAACAGCTCCACGGTCATATTTAATCAGACACCGGATCTTTCTTCTATATCCGGCTTTTGGGAAAGCGGCATAAGCTTCAAGGGGCTGAGATACTTCCTTTTCCCCGGCACGGGCAAGGGAGAGAGGGTCATCAATATTTACCTTGATTCGGCGCAAACCGTAAGGTGCTTTGACCTCAGCAGTGTCAGCGGGAGCATAACCGTCAGCGATATAGACACGGCTACCGATTACAATATCAGGGTGGGCAGCGGCAACGTCACCGTAAAGAATGTCAGCACCGAGTCCGCCCTCAGCGTGGAATCCGACGACCCCGCAGCCGTTAAGGTCTGCTTTGAGAATGTGGCAGCCGAAATAGTCAGGATATGCGCCGCAAAGGCGGATTTTGACGCTACGGGACTCAGCGCCCGCTACTGCGATATTGCGATAAGCGGCGGCAGCGCGGATATGGTCTATACTCCCTTTGAGGGCGGCGCATTCAGCGCGGAAATAGCTACGGGCGGTAAAATGACCGTCAACGGCAGCACATACACGGACTTGTTCAGATACGGCACCGAGGATGCCAACAAAGATACGGCGGGCGACGGTGACGGCAAGGAGGAAGATATAAATCCTCCTTATCTGAAGATCAATACAGGTCTTGCGGCCTCCGAGCTTAATGTTTCCCTTGAGCTTCTCAGCGCTCAAAGCGGGGAAGAGGTCGGTGCGGACAGCGAGAGCTGATAATAAAGACTATTATAAAGAAAAGGAAGAACAAATGAGCTACACTTACAGAACCAGAGGTACCTGTGCCACGGAGATCAATTTCGATATTGAGGACGGCAAGCTTTACAATGTGAGATTTACCAACGGCTGCAACGGCAACCTGAAAGCGGTCTCAAAGCTTGTAGAGGGAAAAGACGCAAAGGAAGTAGCAGAGCTGCTTTCGGGCAACACCTGCGGTATGAAGTCTACCTCCTGTGCAGATCAGCTTGCACGCGCCATTGTAAAGGCTCTCGGTGAGGAAGCCGGAGCTTAAAAAGACGCAAAGCCTGCTGCGGCAGCAAAACAGCCGCTGCCGTCAAACGGTTACGGCACAAAATGAGATATTTTTTAAGGAGCAGGGCCATGAGCCCCCTATTACCCTATGTATACTGTTAAAACAAAAAATGCGGAGCTTGAGCTTCGCGCCGTTGAAAAGGGCATTTTCCGCGTCAGAGTAAGCCACGATGGGGAATATACGGAAAGCCTTATGTCGCGCTACAACATTCTCCGCGAAAGCGGCGAGGCGGCTGAGGCGTCCTTTGACGGCACCGCGCTGACTCTGGGCGGCGTGACCCTTACCGCGGCTGACGGCTCCCTTCAGGTGTCAGGCACAAAGGAAAAGCTTTGTATTTCCTTCGACGGCTTTGAGGGTAAACCCTATAAGAGCCGCGGCTTTACGCTGACGGCTTCCCTTACAAAGGACGAGCGTCTTTTCGGTCTCGGCGACGAGTCACGCAAGAACATTGCCCGCCGCGGCTCCGTGGCGCGCCTTGACATCAGAAATGTGGCGTCCTACGGTCCTATACCCTTTATTATGTCCTCCAACGGCTGGGGCCTCTTGCTTAACTGCACCTACGCCTCCACCTTTGACTGCGGCGCCTCCGACCCTGATAGCCTTATTATCTCCTCCCACAAGGGACAGATAGACTTTTACCTGTTTATTCCCGAAAGCGGAAAGCTTACGGATATTCTTACTCTTCAGGGCAAGGTGGCGGGCAATCCCATACTGCTTCCCAAATTTGCATACGGATATACCTTTGTGCTTAATGAGCAGACAAACGCCAGAGAGATGCTGTACGACTGTCTGAATTTCCGCCGCGAGGACATTTCCTGCGATATGGTGGGACTTGAGCCTCAGTGGATGACAAATCACTATGACCGCTCCATTTACAAAACATGGAGCCGCGATCGCTTCTTCTTCCCGGACTGGATGCCGGAGAATTACAGCGGCTACGATACATTCTTCTACAATCTGCGCGAGATGGGCTTCAAATTCAGCCTTTGGCTCTGTCAGGACTACGATTTGCTGTTTGAGGAGGAGCGTCAGTGCGGTGAGCGGGCAAAGGAACTGGGCAAGGAGTATACCTTTGAGGGTGCTTCCATACTTGACCCTCATCTTGCCTGCCCCGAGTATATGGACGGCATTACCGTGCGCGATGTGCCCTGGTTCGACCATCTGAAAAAGTTCTGCGACAACGGAGCCTCCGCTTTTAAGCTGGACGGCGCCTTCCAGACAAACGACCACCCCGACAGGCTTTGGGGCGGCAAGTATTTTGACGACGAGGTACATAACGTATACCCCGTTATCTATGTAAAGCAGATGCAGGAGGGCTTTTCCAATCACACGGGCAGACGCGCCGTTATATACACCCCCTGCGTATATTCCGGCACACAGCGCTACGCAGCTTCCTGGGCGGGTGACACCGGCGGCGGTTTTGACACCGTTATTGCTATGCTGAATTTCGGTCTTTCCGGTCACTCCAATGTTACCTGCGATATGGAGGTAGTTTCCAAAGAGGGAATCCACTACGGCTTCCTGTCTCCTTGGACTCAGCAGCTCGGCTGGCGCAACTGGCAGCAGCCCTGGTTCCTCCGGGACGAGCTGTGCCAGTGCATAAAGTATTATTCTCACCTGAGAAACAGCCTGTTCCCCTACATATATTCAATGGCGCATAAGGCGTCCGAAACCGGTTTGCCAATTGCAAGGGCGCTGTCTCTTATGTATCCCGACTATCCCGAATATGACTATGTGGCAAACTCATATATGTTCGGCGACAGTCTGCTGGTAGCGGTATTCGATATGAAGCTGACTCTGCCTGCGGGAGAAAAGTGGGTGGACTTTTTCACCGGAGACGTGTACGAGGGCGGTCAGGTGATCGACTACAAGATCCCCGAGGGACGGGGCGGCGCGCTTATGGTAAAAGCGGGCAGCGTGTTCTGCACAAGGGATTATCAGAAGTTCATTGAGGAGACTGCTCCCGATAAATACCATATAAATGTTTATCCCGGCGGCGACGCGCAGTTTACTCTTTACGAGGACGACGGCTACACCTACGACTATCTTGAGGGCAAGATGGGTACTACAAAAATCGCTCTGGAAAACAGCCGCGACGGTGCCTTTGAGCTTGCGCTTTACAGGCGTGAGGGCAGCTTTGAGGGCAGAGAAAAAACGGAAGCTTCTCTTATGTCCGACCCCGATATTCTCCCTATGGGCGATGTTACCGCCTTTGATGTCAAGGTGTTCGGAGAGGCTGTCAGCGTAACTCTTGAGGGTGCACCCGTTGAGTTTTCGGTATCCGACGGCTTTACATACTTTGAAGCAGACCGCGATGCCCACAGGGAAAAGGATCTGCGCTTCGAGATAAAATTCTGAGCGTTTGATCAAAAGTGAGATGAAAACAGCAAAAAGGCAAAAGGCACACATTATCACGTGATTTTGGTTATATAAGAAAAGACCTCCGGCGCACATATCTGTGTGCGCCGGAGGTCTTTTCTCAGTATTCCTTATTACAGTACCAGTTCCACGCCGTTTTTACTATGGTATCGATGTCGGCGTACCGGGGCTCCCAGCCCAGTATGAGCCGGGCTTTTTCGCGGCTTCCTATAAGTATGGCCGGGTCTCCCGGACGGCGGGGTGCGGGGGTGACGGCAAAATCCCGTCCGGTGACGCGCTTTACGCTGTCGATAAGCTCAAGCACCGATGTGCCGCGCTCGTTTCCCAGATTGAGAAACAGATTTTCGCCGCCGCCCCTCAGGTGCTCAAGGGCTCTTACATGGGCGTCCGCCAAATCGGTAACATGAATATAGTCGCGCACACAGGAGCCGTCGGGTGTGTTATAGTCAGTGCCGAAAACCTTTATGTCGGCGCGCCTGCCGCTTGCGGCGTCAAGCACCAGCGGGATTATGTGGGTTTCGGGGTCATGGCTTTCGCCTATCTCTCCGTCGGGGTCGGCACCCGCCGCGTTGAAGTAGCGAAGCACCGCGAATTTCAGTGAGTACGCCGCGGCGTAGTCCTTGAAAATGCGTTCCACCGTAAGCTTTGTGGCTCCGTAGGGGTTGATGGGATTCTGGGGCATATCCTCCGTTATGGGCACTCTCTCCGGCTCGCCGTAGGTGGCACAGGTGGAGGAAAAGATGATTTTATCACATCCCCGGCGGCGCATGACACGAAGCAGGTTCAGGGTGTTTGCCACATTATTGAAATAATATTTTTCCGGGTCGGCAACGCTCTCGCCTACATAGGCGAAGGCTGCAAAATGGATTACCGCTTCCACGGGGGTGTCGGCGGCATCAAAGGCGGCCTCTATATCTTTTTCGTTTGCCAGGTCTCCCTGCACGAAGCGTCCCCATTTGACCGCTTCGCGGTGTCCGTATATGAGATTGTCAAGCACCGCGGTTTCATATCCGCGGCGGTTAAGCTCTTTATTTGTATGAGAACCGATATAGCCGGCTCCGCCGCATATGAGAACGGACATTTTCAATAAATCCTTTCTGCAACCGTATTGGGAAAAGCTTTACTTATTTACAACTTTTTTTCTCTCTCCGTCGTAGCCTGCCTTGCCCGTTACGGCGTATACCGCTGTTTTGAAAAGCAGCTTTGTGTCTACCGAGATCTTTGCGTCACGGGCGTAATCCGCATCCATTTGCATACGCTCATCAAAATCCACTTCGCTGCGGGAGGAGATCTGCCAGTAGCAGGTAAGTCCCTGAGGCACATCGTAGCGTGCGGCGTATCTGTCGCCGTATCGGCTCTGCTCCTCATTGTACTCGTATGTAGGCAAAGGACGCGGACCCACAAGGGACATATCGCCCTTCAGTATGTTTATAAGCTGGGGAAGCTCGTCGATATTGGTGCGGCGGATAAATCTGCCGACCTTTGTAATTCTGGGGTCCTCGCTGTCTTTCAGCTTAAATGAAACATCGCTGCTGCCGTATTCCTGCCTCAGCTTTTCATGGATCTTTTCTGCGTCGCGCCTCATGGAACGGAATTTGTATATTCTGAATTTGCGTCTGTTTTTGCCTACGCGTTCCTGAGTGTAAAACACGGGCGCTCCGTCCTCTATCATTACGGCGAGGGCTACGAAAAGCAGGGGGATTGCAAGGATTATCAAGGCGAAAAGGGATGCGGCAATATCGGCGGTGCGTTTAAGCACGCGGTATACGCCGCTTTTTCTGACAGGCGTGTATTCTTTGGCACCCTCGGCGAGTGCGGCGGTGTTTTTGTTCATATTATCTGTCTTTCTGCGCCTCAACTGTGAAATGGGCGACAAGTGTTGAGGTTTACACTAATTTTCTGAAATATTCTATGGTACGGTCCAGTCCCTCGTCAAGGCATATGGCGGGCTTCCAGCCTCCGAGCTCCCGCTCGGCAAGAGATATATCCGCCTTCCGCCTTGTGGGGTCGTCGCCGGGCAGGGGTTTGAAAACAAACTGAGCTGCGCCTCCCACTTTTTTGCACACCTTTTCGGCAAGCTCAAGCATAGTGAACTCGCCCGGATTTCCCAGATTTACGGGACCTGTAAAGTTGATTCGGCTGAATTCCATCATACGGATAATGCCTTCAACAAGGTCGTCGATGTACTGGAATGAGCGGGTCTGCTTTCCGTCTCCGTAGACGGTAAGCGGCTCGCCCCGAAGCGCCTGCATAATAAAGTTTGAGACGACTCTGCCGTCCTCGGGATCCATTTTCGGGCCGTATGTATTGAAAATGCGTATGACCTTGATCTTTGTGCCGAATTCTCTGTTGTAATCAAAGCACAGGCTTTCGGCGCAGCGCTTTCCCTCGTCGTAACAGCTTCTGATGCCGTTACAGCTCACATTTCCGCGATAGGCTTCCACCTGAGGATGCACCTCGGGGTCGCCGTAGACCTCGCTGGTGGAAAACTGCATCATCACAGCGCCGTATTTCGTGGCAAGCTCCAGCATATTGATTACGCCGAGAACACAGGTTTTTGTTGTGTTAGTGGGACTTTTCTGATAAGCCGGGGGGCTTGCGGGGCAGGCGGCGTTATATATCCTGTCGCAGGGAATATCAACGGGGGCGCACACATCCGCCTCGATAAATTCAAATCTGTCCGATTCAAAGCACTTTTCAAGATTTGAGCGCCGTCCGGTGAAAAGATTGTCAAGGGCGATGACATAATTGTCGGGCTCCTTCAGCAGTCTCTCGCACAGATTACTACCTATAAAACCGGCGCCTCCGGTAACAAGAATTCTTTTCATTTCAGTTTCAGGTGCGGGACAGGACGCTGTTTTCCTCCCGCGCCACTCCTATCTGATAATAGTCAAAGCCCAGTTTTTCAAGGCCTTTGGAGGAGTACACATTTCGTCCGTCGTATATGACGGGGGCTTTCAGAAGCGTTTTCAGCTTATCAAAGTCCGGCGAGAGAAATTCCTCCCACTCGGTAACCAGAATAAGCGCGTCGCAGCCGTCCGCCGCTTTGTATTTATCGTCGAAATAATCAACGGAGCAATTGTTTCTGAGATAAAAGGCGCGCGCTTCGCTTGAAGCCTTGGGGTCGTAGGCGTGCACCCTTGCTCCGCGTTCGGTAAGCTCGCTTATGATAACGACAGATGCGGCACAGCGCATATCGTCGGTATTGGGCTTAAAGGACAGGCCCCAAACCGCAAAGCTCAGTCCCCGCAGGTCGTTGCCGTAGCGCTCTGCTATGCGGTGGGGAATATACAGCTTTTGCTCCTCGTTGACGCTTTCCACGGCGGTGAGTAAGCGCGGAGTATATCCTGCGTCCGTGCCAGTTTTTATAAGTGCCCTGACATCCTTGGGAAAACAGCTTCCTCCGTATCCGCATCCGGGATTTATGAAGTGGTATCCGATTCGGCTGTCGCTTCCTATTCCGCGGCGAACGCTGTTCACATCTGCGCCCGTAAGCTCACATATGCGGGATATCTCATTTATGAAGCTTATTTTGGTGGCAAGCATACAGTTGGCGGCATATTTTGTCATTTCCGCGGAGGCTACATCCATTACGACTATTTTTTCACCGCTGCAAAGCGGGGCGTACAGCTCCCGCATAACGGCTTCCGCTTTTTGGGAGGATACTCCCAGCACGACTCTGTCGGGGTTGAGACAGTCGCTTACGGCGCTGCCTTCCTTCAGAAACTCCGGGTTGGAGACTACTTCAAAATCAAGAGTGCTGCCGCGGCGCTTCAGCTCCTCACTGACGGCGTCAGCCACCTTTTTCGCCGTGCCCACGGGAACGGTGGACTTGTCCGCGATTATAAGCTCGCTGCTCATATTCGCGCCTATATCGTGAGCCACGTTCAGAACATAGTGAAGATCGGCACTGCCGTCGTCGCCCATGGGTGTTCCTACCGCAATAAAACATATCTGTGCATTATGGAGCGCTTCGGAAATTCGCGTTGTAAAAGAAAGCCTTGCGTCCTCGCAGTTGTGGCGTACGATTTCGGCAAGTCCGGGCTCATATATGGGGATTTTTCCTGCTTGCAGTTTTTCGATTTTTTTTGAATCTGTGTCAACGCAAATAACGCTGTGCCCCGCGTCCGCGAAGCAGGCGCCTGACACAAGACCGACGTAACCGGTCCCGATAATTGCTATGTTCATAAACGCTCCTGTCGAATGAATGTGAAGCCGGACATAATTTCACATTATATATAATTATATTTAATATATTATACCTTTTTTGCCACGGAAGTTCAATATCCAATATATACGAAAACAATATTAACGAATTGTGAATTCTTTACTTAACAGGCTGAGAAAAAACGCTGTTATCACGCGTGTTGCAGCCTCGCGCTCCGGCATTTGCGGGGCGCTGCCCCGAACCCCGCTTAAGCATATGCGAGGCTCCGCCCCGCGCCCCGACCTCACACGGGGCGCTGCCCCGTACCCCGGTGGGTATATGCGAGGCTCTGCCTCGCGCTCCGCTTAGAACCTTTTTTGAGAAAAAGGTTCTAAGGACTCCAAAAAACTTTTAATTAGGGTATGGAAATATAGAATAGTTCCCGCAGGGGTGCCGCGCAGGCGGCAGGCATCTGAAGAAACGCAGGAGAAAGCAAGCTCTCTCCTGCGTTTCTTC
>CAMFEL010000018.1 GCA_945949385.1 uncultured Clostridia bacterium
GATTGCGTCTGTAATAATTAAGGTATGAATCGGATATAAGCTTATACAAATTTTTAAGTCCCGCCTTGTTTTTTGCAAGGATGACCTGATGGTATGTACGCAGCTTCAGCGGGTCGGCGTTCAGGCTCATTGCCTCCGTAAGCTGCGTAAAATCGGTAATGCCCTCATCGAGCAGCTTGTCGGTCATTTTGTAAAAAATCTCCGCAAGCATTTTTGCGTCGTCCGAGGCACGGTGATGGTTGAAATCGCCCAGGTTGAAGTACTCCGCAAGCACATCAAGCTTGTGCTTTTTAAGCTCGGGGTTCACGTATCTGGACATTGAGACCGTGTCAAGATAGGAATTGGGGAATTCAATTCCCGCTTTGGACGCAACCTTTCTTATAAAGCTTGTGTCAAAATCGGCGTTATGGGCAATAAGCAGTCTGCCGCCGCAGAAATCCAGAAAAGCGCGCACGGCTGCGACATTGTCCGGCTGACCCCTTACCATATCGTCGGTAATGCCCGTAAGCTCCGTAATTTTTTCGGGGATAGGCTGACCGGGGTCGGTCATCATATTGAATTCGTCAAGTACCTCTCCCGCACGTACCTTTACTGCGCCGATTTCCGTAATGGCGCAGTTATGCACGGAAAGACCTGTGGTTTCAATATCGAAAACAATAAGCTCGTCGTCAAAGTTCACATCGGTGCTTCCGAAAACGGCTCGCTGTGTATCGTCCACAAAATATGCTTCTATACCGTATATTACCTTGAAATCGTCGCCCAGCTTTTCGGCGGCAAGCATTGCCGTGGGAAAACCCTGAACATTTCCGTGGTCGGTGATTGCCACGGCCTTTTGTCCCCATGCCGCCGCGCGCTTTACCACATCTTCGGGCTTCGGAATGGCGTCCATAGAGGAAAGATTTGTGTGCAGATGAAGCTCAACGCGCTTTGTTTCGGCGCTGTCTTTGCGGATTACCGGCTTTATTTTTTTTATTCCCTTGGGATTTATGTTGAACTCGCCGAACTTGTCCTGCCGCACATTTCCGATTGCGGCAATGCACATGCCGCTTTTCATGCTTTTTACAAAACCCTCGGATTCCTCGGCTCCCATAAGAGCTTTGAGAAATACGGAGGAGTCCTTGTCCGTTATACCCACCGTTACGGACATTTTATCGCTGCCGCGCACCTCTGCGGCGTTTGCCTCGAATATCTGACCGAGGGCCACGCAGGTTTTCATGGCTCTGTTTATGCTGCGCAGAGCCGTGGGGTCGTCTGCTTCAAACTCGTCGCCCCATATAAGCTCGGCACCGTTGGTGTCAAAGGTCATGAGCCCGCTTTTGTATATGCCGCCCTCTATTTCGCTGACGGTGTCGCTGCCGCTGAAAACGGACGCAACACGGGTAAGTACGGGGGCAGCCTCCTCGGCGGCTTTTGCCTCGGCTTCTTTTTTTGCCTGCTCCTCTTCGGAGCGACGCTTGTAAGCTATGGCGTCATCGCTGTAATTTTTAAGGTACTGCGCCTGTCTTTCAAGATACGCAAGGTAGCTTTTTTCGTAATCATCGCTTTGCTCGATTACGGTTTCGTAGTTAAGTCCGAATTCGCTTCTGATTATTCCGGATACTATTTCTCCCGCTCGCCCCAGATCAAGCAGTTCAACTCCGCCTCTTGAAAAGGGAACGGATACGGTGATAACACCGTCCTCTATACTTGTTTTGCAATTGTCGAAAAAGCCGTTTGTAACGGCGCCAACGCGCTTTGCTTCTTTATAGACTTCGCCCATATAATCAAGGCTGAACAGCTCGGGCGGATATTTCGGCAAAAGCCTAATATATGCAAGACCGTAGCAGGCGGCAAGCTTTTCTTCAAGCTCGTAAAGCGCTTTTTTCGTTTCAAGGGAGGGCAGGGTGAAATGTACCTCGTACATTTTCTTTTCCCGGTCTCCGGAAATGCGGGCATCGTTTGAATTTTCAAAAATCCGTCTTGCGGACTCGGTGTCCGGCGTAAAGCGTGAAAATATATTCCCCAGTGTTTTTGTGTCTGCCATACGCCGCTGCTCCTTTAGGTTTCCGATTATTTTTCGATTGTCTTTCGACGTTTTTCGATTACTCTTTTTCAGCTATAAGTTTTTTAGTTTCTTCTATAAGTACATCTACCGCGCGCTCTTCCTCGACGCGGCACACTGTTTTGCCGTTCTTGAACAGCAGGGCAAAGCCGTCTCCTCCGGCAATGCCTATGTCGGCCTCCCTGGCTTCTCCGGGACCGTTGACAGCGCAGCCCATTACTGCCACGCATATCTTTTTGTTGCCCGTATCAAGGGAAGCGCTGCGCCGCCTGAACTCGTCGGCAATTGAAATAAGGTCTATGGCTGTTCTGCCGCAGGTGGGGCAGGATATTATATCAATGCCGCCGCGAAGAAGTCCCAGACTTTTCAGTATTTCTTTTCCCGCCGTAACCTCGCGCACGGGGTCGGCAGTCAGGGAAACGCGCAGGGTGTCCCCGATGCCGTCGCACAGCAGGCTGCCGATGCCGATGGCGTTTTTTATAATACCGGAGTATTCAGTGCCCGCTTCCGTCACGCCCAGATGCAGGGGATATTCGCTGTCGGCGGCAACTATACGCGCCGCCTCGCAGGCGGTGGCGATACGGGAGGATTTTATGGATATAACTATATCGGAAAAACCCATATCCTCAAGCATTTCAGCTTGAGTCAGTGCGCTTTCCGCCAGCGCCTGCGCTGTGGGAGAGCCGTACTTTTCCAAAAGCTTTTTATCAAGGCTTCCGCCGTTTACTCCAATGCGTATGGGCACTCCCGCCGCCTTGCAGGCGTCGGCTACCTGACGAACTTTCCAGCCCTCTCCAATGTTTCCGGGATTTATTCTTATTTTGTCTGCGCCGCTTTTCAGAGAGGCAAGGGCAAGCTTATAATCAAAATGAATGTCCGCAACAAGGGGGATGTTTACTCCGCCGTCCTTCAGGTATTTGAACACGGGTGCCGCGTCCTCGTCGGGAACTGCCATTCTTACAATATCGCAGCCTGCTTCCTGAAGCCGCAGTGCCTGCTTCAGCGTTCCCTCAAAATCGTGGGCGGGGCAGTTGGTCATGGACTGGACGCTTATGTCCTCTCCGCCGCCGATGTATCTGTCTCTCAGACGGATCTTTTTTGATATTCTTCTCACGGTTTCCATAAAATCACGCTTTCTTTAATACGTCGGGTGGCTAAGCTGTGTTTTGGCTGTTTCGCAAGTGTGCTAAAACAGCTTTATTACATCCTTTACGCATATGAATATCATCAGAAGCATAAGCAGGGCAAGACCTGCCGTGTGGATTACTCCCTCCACCTTGGGGTTTATGGGTTTGCGGCGCACCGCTTCGATAAGGAGGAACACAAGCCTGCCGCCGTCAAGAGCTGGCAGAGGCAAAAGGTTCATAACTCCTAAATTCATGCTTATGACTACTACAAGGTATATGAAGTTATACGATCCCGTCTGCGCCGCTTCTGTCAGTGCCTCCGTGACTCCCACGGGACCCGAGACCGCTTCGATCCCGTATCTTCCCGTAACCAGATCGTACAGGGATTCCCATATCATACGCACCGTATAAGTTGAGCGGTAGAAGGAGTGCTTTACAAGGTTTGTAAAGGTGCGCTCCTGTCCGTAAACATAGAAATCCGCGTCGCCGAATGCCACGCCCTGCTCGGATATTTGGGGAAACTCCACATCCTCGATAACCGTCTTTTCGCCGTCGCGCACAACTGTCAGGTCCACAGGCTCGATGCCCAGCCGCATTATTTCATAAACAAGCTCGTCTGCAATATGAACGTTTCTGCCCTCAACCTCGACTATGGTGTCGCCGGCTTTGAGTCCGCTGCTCTGAGACAGGGCACCGTCTCTGAACTCGGCAACGGTGGTGGAGCCGAGTCCCATGCTCGTTGAGGAAAAAACAAGAATGAACATAACAAGGATGCCGGCAACCAGATTGACAACTCCTCCCGCGGCTACGATTATCATACGCTGCCACACTGGCTTTTTATTGAGTGCGTTGGGGTCGTCGCTTTCCTCGTCCTCGCCCGCCATACTGACAAAACCGCCGATGGGAAAGGCGCGCAGGGAATAGGATATTCCGCTTTTTTTTGATTTTTTTGATACAAGCTTCGGACCCATACCGATGGAAAACTCGTTTACCGTCACCTTGAAAAGACGCGCAAACAGAAAGTGCCCGCCCTCGTGGATGAATATAAGGAGTCCGAATATAAGAATTGCTATAATAATGTATACTGCGGTCGGCATAAGAATCCTCGCTTTATTTCGTAAATTTACGGACGTGCCGTATGATTTACAGACTGAGACGGTTGATTTCTTTCTGCGCGGCATCTCTTGCCGCGGCTTCGGCGGCGAAAATCGCTTCCTCGCTGTCGGCAGGGGTTACGGTAATTCTGTCCATTGCTGCAATTACCGCGTCGGAAATGCCGTTAAAGGAAAGTCTGCCGCAAAGAAAGGCTTCCACAGCTTCCTCGTCGGCGGCTATCAGCGCCGCAGGCGCAGTGCCTCCCCGATACCACGCGTCACAGGCGGCACGAAGCAGGGGAAACGCCTTTGTATCGGGCTTGCGGAAGGTCAGCTCTCCCACGGCGGTGAAATCCAGAGACTCGCCGCCGAAAGGAGCGCGCTCCGGATATGTCAGGGCGTAGCGCACGCAGTCCCGCATATCGGGATAGGACATTTCCGCAATTACCGCCCCGTCAGTATATTCCACCATGGAGTGAATTATGCTTTGACGGTGGACAAGCACCTCAACTTTTTCCGGAGTGACGCCGAAAAGGCGGCACGCTTCGATAAGTTCAAAGCCTTTGTTCATAAGGGTAGCGCAGTCGACGGTGATTTTTTTGCCCATCTTCCAAGTGGGGTGGGCAAGCGCCTGAGCGGGAGTTACCGATTCAAGCTCTTTTCGGCTTTTGCCGAAAAACGGTCCTCCGGAGGCGGTCAGCAGTATGCGCCGTACATAAGTGGGGTCGGCGGGAGCTTTTGGTGACGCGGCTCCCTGGGCGCACAGACACTGGAATATGGCGCTGTGCTCGCTGTCCACGGGGATAAGCTCTCCCCCGGAGACGGCAAGACGCCCGTATATAAGATGTCCCGCGCTGATGAGCGCTTCTTTATTTGCCATGGCGATACGGGCGCCGGTCTCGGCCGCGGCAAGCGCGGAGGGAAGCCCTGCAAGACCCGATATGGCGTGGACTATTATGTCCGCTTCGCATTCTTTTACGGCTCGGCACACGGCACGCTCTCCGCTGTAAACACGAATGCCGTCGCCCGTTATTTCCCGAAGCTTTTTGCCGTTTTCCTCACCGGGAACGGCTACGGCGTCGGGGTGAAGCTCACCTATTTGCTTCAGCAGCAGTTCAATATTGTTTCCCGCGCTAAGAAGGCTTATTCTGACGCCGAGAGCCGTAAGCGCGTCTATTGCCTGTCTGCCTACAGAGCCGGTAGATCCCAGCACCGCTGCGGTTTTTGTTGAGTAATCTGTCATAAAAAGTAATCTTTCCCGGCTAAGTGCCGTATGACTTGTTTGCTGTGAAACAGCGCTGCTCCGCCGAAAGCGGAGCAGTAAAGGGCTTTTTCAGGCAGCAACTCCGCCCAGCTTCAGAATCATCTCATAGACGATGAGAATAAGGGGAGCGGTGGCGATAACGCTGTCAAAGCGGTCAAGAAGTCCGCCGTGACCGGGGAATATAAAGCCGTAGTCTTTTATTCCGTAGCGGCGCTTGATAAGCGAGAATATAAGGTCGCCTATCTGGGACGCGACGGAAATGAAAAATCCGAGAACGGCAAACACCCATATGTGCAGGGGAGAGTTTGTAAATTTGGAGAGAAGGAATCCGTAGCCCATACATCCGCCGATGCCGAAAACTATTCCGCCTATGCTGCCCTCGATCGTTTTGTTGGGGCTGACTGAGGGAATGAGCTTGTGACGGCCGAACAGGCGTCCGCAAAGATATGCGAAGGTATCGGAAAACCACGGCACGATGAAAGGCATCAGGTACAGATATATGCCGTGGGGCGCCTTTCTCAGCATAATCACGGAAATGAAGCCGGTAATTACATAAGCGCAGGTGGTAAATGCCACGCAGGTCTTGTCGATCGGTACCTTGCCCTCGGAAAGTACGGATACCGCAAACAGTATGGTCAGTACCAGAAACAGGGAGGAAGCATAGGCAGACATATAATACGACAGGGGTTTTATGGTCTGCGACAGCACCGTAACTATTACTGTCATAACATAAAGGCTGAGAGAGACGATGAAATTGCGCCTCATACCCACGCAGCCCAGCATTTCGTATACGCCTACGATTGCGCAAAGTCCGAACACTATGGGGAATGCCAAAGTGTCGGAAAAATAACACACAACCGCCAAAAGGGAAATACCGATAACCGCGGTTATTGATCTTTTCAGCATAGTTCAAACAAATTTCGGCAAATGCCGCGAAAGTGAAACTTCATATTTGCGCGGAAAACAAAGGCGGTTTTCCGCAGCATTTTTCACATCCGCAATACTGAGTCAGACGCCTCCGAAGCGGCGGCTGCGATTTGAAAAGTCGATGACGGCAAGCTGAAGCTGAGCTTCGTCAAAGTCGGGCCACAGGGTGTCCGTAAAATACAGCTCGCTGTATGCCGACTGCCACAGCAGGAAGTTGGACAGTCTGTATTCGCCGCTGGGGCGCACTATAAGATCGGGGTCGGGAGACGCCGAGGTATAGAGACAGCGGGATATATCGTCTTCCGTAACACGGTCGGCGCCCTTTGAAATCAGCGTGTTCACGGCGTGGACTATTTCGTCGCGGCCGCCGTAGTTAAGGGCGATATTAAGGGTCAGGCGGTTGTCTTTTGTAAGCTCTTCGAGATACTCGCATTTCTGCCGCAGATCGTCGCTCAGCCTGCTTTTGTCGCCGAGGAAAATATATCTTATACGGTTTTTCTCGTTGTCCTCTCTTGCTTCCTTGATGTAAGAGTCAAGAAGCCGCATGATCTCGTTTACTTCTTTTTCGGGTCGCTTCCAGTTTTCCGTGGAAAAAGCGTATGCCGTAACCGTAGGGATGCCCCAGTCGCGGCAGGTGGTAACGGTTTTTTTGAATACACGTGCGCCTACGCTGTGCCCCGTTTCACGGGGAAGTCCGCGGCGGGTAGCCCATCTGCCGTTGCCGTCCATAATAAAAGCAATATGTCTGAGATTGCAGTCGGAGACGAGCTGCTTCATTTCCTCCGTGCTTTTCAGCGCGGCAGGCTTTTTCTTAAAAATCATAACTTGCTCCGTTCAAAAAACTAATTGCACGGGTGTTCGGCTCAGTGCAAAACAGTACGAAACGCCCCGGCGCAGGCGAACCTGCGCCAAGGCGCATCACGAAAAACGCTTTTTATGATCAGAACTGCATGATCTCGGCGCTCTTTGCATCAGTCACCTTATCGATTTCCTTGATATATTTATCGGTAAGCTCCTGAATGAGTTTCTCGCTCTGCTTCTGCTCATCCTCGGTCATTTCTCCGTCCTTCTTTGCCGATTTTGCGGCGTCAACTGCCTCGCGGCGGATGTTTCTGACGGCGACCTTCACATCCTCGCCCATTTTGGAGACCTGCTTTGTCATTTCGCGGCGGCGCTCCTCGGTAGGCTGGGGGAACATCAGACGGATGACCTTGCCGTCATTCTGAGGGGTGATGCCAAGATCGGAGGCAAGTATTGCCTTCTCGATAGACTTAACCGTGGTCATGTCCCAGGGGGAGATGGTAAGAGTACGGGCGTCGCTGACCTTTACCTCTGCCATCTGGTTGATGGCGGTGGGAGTGCCGTAATACTCAACGTTTATTCCGTTGAGCACGGCGGCGTTAGCTCTGCCTGCACGGATAGTCTCAAGCTCCGCCTGATAAACGGATATGCTCTTCTTCATTTTTTCTTCAAAGGGTTTAGTGTCAAGCTTCATAATGTGACCTCCGGAAATGTTATGTGGATATTATTTTCTTACGATTGTGCCGATGTGCTCGCCCTTTGCAACCCGATAGATATTTTCGGGGTCGTCAAGTCCGAACAGGTAAAGGGGAATGGAATTGTCCATTGCAAGGCTTGCCGCCGTCATATCTATAACGCCCAGATGATTGGACAGGATATAGTCGTAGGTGACGTCGGAAAGCTTCTTTGCGTCGGGATTCTTTCTGGGGTCGTCGGTGTAAACGCCGTCAATATTCTTCGCCATGAGAATAACATCGGCGCCTATTTCCGCCGCTCTCAGCACGGCTCCCGTGTCGGTGGAGAAGAAGGGATTGCCCGTTCCCGCTCCGAATACAACTACCTTGCCGCTTTCAAGGGCGCGAACTGCGTCTCGCTGCGTATACTGATTGCAGAAGGCATTCATTTCCACTGCGCTCATAACCACGGTGTCAAGTCCCACGGATATGAAAGCGTCCTGAATGGCAAGAGCGTTGACGACGGTTGCCAGCATTCCCATATGGTCGGCGCGTACCCTGTCCATAGAAAGACCCTGACGGCCTCGCCATATGTTGCCTGCTCCCACCACGATTGCAACCTGCACGCCGTCCTTTACGCATTTGCGGACGACTGAGCCGATCTTCTGAATGTATTCGTAATCGATAACTCCGTCCTTTGCGGAGAGAGCCTCACCGGACAGCTTCAGAAGAACGCGCTTAAAAGATATGTCCATATATTTCTCCGAATCTCTGCGGCCGCACCGTCGGTACGGTCATGCAGTAATCATACTGCATATATTTTACTCTAAAATATACGATTTGTAAATAGTTTTTTTCAAAACCGCCGTATGTGACGATTTTTTGTACAATATGTATACCGCAAAACGGCGCAAAAAATACTTGCCGCGTTGCTTTTTTGAGCAAAAAATGGTATACTGTAAAAAACGGCTTTTCAGACATACCGAAACGCCGTATTTCCGGTAACATAGTCCGAGGGCAGGTGCAGTAATGAGAGAAAAGGCAAAAAAACGGCTTCGCGCGGTTTGCTGTATTGCGGCGGCTGTTTTGCCCGCCGTGCTGAGATATGCACTTACATATATCCGTCTGCCCGAGGGCACTCTGCTGTATCACGGCTCCGGCTTTTGGGGAACGGCGGCGCTGATTTTGCTGTGCGCCGTTTCCGCCGTTTCGGCATATTATCTCACAAAACCGTCATACAGGGCGGAAAATGATTGGGAAGAAGAGCCCGACGGCGACGCGGGTCTTTCGGCGGATGCGGGCGAGGCGCAGACCGTGACAGACGGTGTTATGTATGATGTGTATGATGAAAAAGATGATTATTTCGGCGGGGCGCGTGAGGACTGTACGGCCGACGGAGACCCCGTAGAAGCAGAATACGGAGAACTGTATACAAAGAAACCGTATGAGGAAGCGCCTAAGACAATAAGACCCGATATAGCCTTTGCCATATCCGCTCAGAAAGCGTCTGCCGGTGTGCCTTTCGGTGACTCTGATGACGGTAAAGACGGTAAAGACGGAGAAGACGGTAACGACGGTAAAGACGGTAAAGACGGGGACGATGTTCAGCGCGCATGGGAGGAATTTCTCGGGGAGTCCGAAAAGCAGGATGACTCAGTTTTGCGCGAGCTGTATGAAAATATTCCCGATACTCTGCCGGAGGGCTGCGGTTTTACGGAGGAGGACGGAGACGGAGACGCCTGCGGCGAGGACGAAGACAATGAGGATAACGGCTACGGCCGGGACGGTGACGCTGCGCGCTGTGACGGCTTTAACGCTTCTCCCCATGCGCGGCTTGTAAAAAAAGCCGCCTCCGCCGTACTTATCGTTGCAGCCCTTTGCCTGTCGGCTCTGATGTCGGGGCTGTATACTGCCGTGGGAGATGATGGAATAACTGTTTCCGGCGCGGGCGGAGGCAAAAGCTGCGGCTGGAGCGACGCGGAGTATCTTCAGGTTGAAATGTCCGCGCTGTCCGAAAAGAGGCTTACCGTTAAAGCCTTTATGAACGACGGAAGCAGCGTGACGGTTTGCTCCTCGGCATTTTATAAGACAGTGTACGGAGCCGACGGGGGAGTCAGCGAGATAGCCTTATGTGCACGGATCATACGCGCCGCACACGAGAGCGGTGCCGAAATCAGGGCTGTGGACTCAGAGCGTTTGTCTGAAGCCTTTATGGGCTCCGACGACGCCGGATATATACAGGAAATAATCAGCTTAAATAATTAGGGAGTGCGGTATGACAGACAGAGAACGTTTTATCGAAATTTTCAAAAACAATATCAAAAGAGAGGGCGCAGAGGCGCTGTTGGACTATATCTGCGGTCCGCAGAGCGATTTTTTCACGGCTCCCGCCAGCACCAGGTACCACAATAACCGGCGGGGCGGGCTTGTAAATCATAGTCTTAATGTTTACGACTGCCTCAGGGATTTTCTCACCCGCGAAAGCGTCCGCGAAAAATACGGTATCGCCCCGAACGATGAGACAGTGGCGGTCATTGCACTGCTGCACGATCTGTGCAAGATAAATTTTTACCGCGAGAGCACAAGAAACGTAAAGGACGAAAACGGTGTATGGCAGAAGGTGCCCTATTTTGACATAGATGACAAGCTGCCCTACGGACACGGGGAAAAATCCGTGTATATTATAACCGGCTTTATGCGTCTCAGCCGTGAGGAGGCTTTTGCCATCCGCTATCATATGGGGTATTCCGACGGCACCGACGCCCGTGATGTGTCGGCGGCATTTCAGATGTTCCCGCTTGCATATGCGCTTTCCTGCGCCGATATGGAAGCTACGTTTTTTGTAGAGCAGTAAAAGGATGCGGGCAGGGTACACTCTGTACTGTTATCCGACGGTGACGGGCGGGTTTAGAACCCCCGACTGCGCCGAAAACAGGGGATTTGCAGGTATTTTCCGCGATTTCTGCCTGCAATCTGTTGACAAAAAGATAAAAAAACATATAATAATATAATTGTATAAACTTTTTCAGCATTTTACTGCCGCGGCGCGGCAGACTGGAGCATTTCTATGAACAATGAAACCGTAAAGGTGGTTAAATTCGGCGGATCCTCTCTGGCGGACGCCGAGCATTTCCTGAAGGTAAGGGATATTATTCTTGCAGAGCCCCGGCGGCGCTATGTGGTGCCCTCCGCACCGGGCAAGCGCTCAAGCTCCGACACAAAGGTCACCGATATGCTGTATGACTGCTACCGCCTTGCCGAGGAGGAATACGATTTCGGTGAGGAATTTTCCCTTATCGAGGAGCGCTTCAATACCATAATCGCCGATCTGGGTCTGGATCTTGATCTGACAGGTGAGTTTGAGACCATAAAAGGCGCTTTCAAGTATCACGCGGGCAGCGACTACGCGGCAAGCCGCGGCGAATATCTGAACGGTATGATACTCGCAAAGCTTATCGGCTACGATTTTATAGACGCAGCCAAGGTTATAAAATTCTTTGACAACGGCACTTTCGACGCGGAAAAAACTCAGATAATTCTGTCGGACAGACTTACAAGGCATGAGCGTGCAGTTATTCCCGGCTTCTACGGCACTCTTCCCAACGGTACAATAAAGACCTTTTCCCGCGGGGGCAGCGATATTACCGGTTCCATTGTGGCGCGGGCGGCTGCTGCCGATCTGTACGAAAACTGGACGGATGTTTCCGGCTTTCTCATGGCGGATCCCCGTGTGGTCGACAACCCCTGCACCATTGATACAATTACTTATCACGAGCTTCGCGAGCTTTCATATATGGGAGCTACCGTTTTGCATGAGGATTCCATTTTTCCCGTGCGTTTCGCGGGTATTCCCATAAACATCAGAAACACCAACGACCCCGGCGCTCCCGGTACCATGATAGTGCCCTCCGCCGACGGCTTTGACTCCGGCAGAGTTATTACCGGAATCGCCGGGAAAAAAGGCTTTTCGGTTCTCAATATCGAAAAAGACCAGATGAATGCGGAAATAGGCTTCGGACGCAAGGTACTTCAGGCTATTGAAAAGGAAGGCGCTACCTTTGAGCATCTTCCTTCGGGAATCGACACCATGAGCGTAGTGGTAAGCGCAGATATTACGGAGAGACAGCGCAAGGATATAGTCAATTCCATTTGCGAAAGCTGTGAGCCCGAGGCTATTGCCTTTGAGGACGGTCTGGCGCTTATTGCGGTTGTGGGACGCGGTATGGTAAGAGCCAAGGGTACCGCCGCAAGAGTGTTCAAGGCTATTGCCGAATCCGATATTAACATCAGGATGATAGACCAGGGCTCAAGCGAGATTTCAATAATCATCGGTATTAACGAATGTGATTTTGAAAAGGCTCTGCGCGCCATATACGCCGAATTCGTAAAATAATTCCCGAAAAATGCCGGTGCGCGGCACTTCCCGCAGAAAAAAAGACGGCGAACGCCGTCTTTTAACATTTATGCTCCGTTTCGGTAACGCTGTTCAGCAAAGGCTGTCGGGAAGCTGTGTGCCGCCCAGAATGTGAAAATGAAGATGGGGAACGCTCTGGCAGGCATCGGGACCGCAGTTTGTAATAACGCGGTAGCCGTTTTTAAGCCCCGAAATTCTGGCGATCTCCGGTATGGCTTCAAATATTTTCGCAACGCAGCTGCTGTTATCGGCGGTTATGCCGTCGGCGCCGGAAATGTGGACCTTCGGTACCGCGAGAACATGGACGGGCGCCATGGGGTTTATATCCTTGAAGGCGTATACCCATTCATTTTCAAATACTTTTGTCGAGGGGATTTCCCCTTTGATTATCGAACAGAAAAGACAGTCCATAATATGCTCCTTTTTGCCGCAATGCGGCAGGTTTCAGTTCAATTATTATATCATTCCGAGAGGGAAAAATCAAGATGTATAAAATTTTCGATGCACACACTCACACCTATCCCGAAAAAATCGCCGCAAAGGCAGTTCAAAATCTGGGGGATTTTTACGATTTCGTTCCGGAGGGTGACGGCACCTATGACGGACTTTCTGCAAATGCCGAAAACAGCGGCGTGCGCGGCTTTCTGCTGTTTTCCGTCGCCACCAACGCCCATCAGGTTACGAAGGTAAACGACTGTATTGCGTCCCTTGCCGAAAAGTCGCGCCGTCAGGGCTTTCAGACAGTGGGTTTTGCGGGTATGCATCAGGATTATCCCGACTTTGAGGGCGAAATAGACAGATGCATAAAACTGGGACTTAAAGGTGTTAAGATACATCCCGACATACAGGGCGTTGACATAGACGATAAGAGAATGTACAGTCTGTACGCCGTAATGCAGGAAAGGGGTCTGCCCGTGTTTTTCCATATGGGAGACAACAGCGCGCAGTACCGCTTTTCGGAAGCGAAAAAGCTGAGCCGCGTGCTGGACGATTTTCCCCGTCTTGAGGTGGTGGCGGCTCATCTGGGCGGCTATATGGCGTGGGACGATGCTCTTGAATATCTTGCGGGGCGGGACAGAATTTGGTACGACACCTCCAGCGCTCTGTGGGCAATGACACCGGAGCGCGCCGGGGAGATTATTCATGCTCTGGGTGTTTGCAGGGTTATGTTCGGAACGGATTTCCCCGTGAAAAAGCTTGAGGGGGAGCTGGAAAGGTTTTTGAAGATACCCCTTGAAGAAAAAGAGCGCCATGATATTCTGTATAACAATGCGGCGCGGTTTTTGCACCTTGACGCTTCGGAGCTGCAATGAATACGGCGGGTACGGCGGATTATACGGCAAATGCGGCTGACGGCATGAGAGAATACACCGAAAAAGACTGTCTGTGGCTGCGTCTTGCCGGGGAAAAACTGCCTGTTGTGCTTTACGGCACCGGAAACGGGGCAGACAAGATATTAGACGCTTGCATAAAATACGGAATAAAAATCAGCGGCGTGTTTGCCGGCGACGGCTTTGTGAGAAACAGGGAATTCCGCGGCTTCAAGGTTGAGAGCCTTGAGGATATAGAGAAGCGGCTTTCCGATTTTATTATTCTCCTGTGCTTCGGAACAACCCGCGCCGATGTGACAGAGCAGATACGCGAAGCGGCAAGACGGCATAAAATGTATATTCCCGATGTGCCGCTGTACGGCGGAGAATTGTTTGACTACGGTTTCTATCTGCGCTCAAGGGAAAAGCTCGCGGCGGCGCGCTCTCTTCTGTCAGATGCCGAGTCAAAGGCTGTGTTTGACGATATGATAAGCTTTCGTCTCGGCGGCGAAGGAAAGTATCTTTCAAGGACGGAAAGCGCGGAAAAATCCTTGGAGGTGCTGATTGCGCCCTATGTTAAAAAGGGCGGTCTGTGCATAGACTGCGGCGCTTTTACCGGCGACAGCGCTTCTGCCGCCGTGAGCACTTTGTCACCGAAATGTCTTATTGCCGCGGAGCCGGACTCACGCAGCTTCAGAAAGCTTTCGGAGTATGCCGGAAGCGAGGAACGGTGCAGGGTTGTTCCCGTGAATGCCGCCGTGGGAGATACTTTGGGTCAGACGGTATTTTTGTCCGGCTCCGGACGCAGCAGCGGAAAAGCCACAAACGCCCGCCGCGCAAAGGAGATAAGTGTAAGAACCGTGACCGTTGACAGCCTTTGCGACGGGGAGAATAATGCGCTCGTATTTATAAAATACGATGTGGAGGGCGACGAGGCGGCGGCGCTTCGCGGCTCCGAGAGGACAATAAGGGATTTCAGACCCGCTCTTGCCGTGTCCGTATATCACCGCAGCGCGGATATTTTTGAAATACCTCTTTATTTGCACACACTGTGTCCTTCGTACAGCTTTTATCTGCGGCGCGTGCCCTGTATTCCTGCGTGGGACATAACGCTTTTTGCCGTAGATACGGGGCGGGTGGCGGAAAACGAATAATTTATGCTAAAAACTTGATTTTTCCGCTTTGCGGTGTTATAATCAATTTTACAGATGCCGTGATGAAGAGGGCAAAGCGATAAGGAGCGTTCAAAGAGAGGTGTGCCATAGGCTGTAAGCGCACCGCGTTCCCGCAGCGCCTTTCGCTTCGGAGCACGGCGGGGGAAACGGAATTTTCCGCGGTAGTCCGTCGGGGGAGCGCCCCTTACAGCGCGCAGAGTGCCGCGCCGTCTTTCGGTGTGGAATTTGGGTGGTACCACGGAGAGATCCGTCCCATTTTCGGGGCGGGTCTTATTTTTTTGATTTTTATTTTCCGGAGGATTATGTATGAACAGTCAGATCCTTGAATTGAAGGGTAAACTGGAGGAGCGTCTGGCGCAGATAAAGGGCGCGGACGATCTTGAAAGCGTGAGAGTCGCCTTTCTCGGCAAAAACGGCGAGATAACGGGACTTCTCAAGAAAATGGGCAGTCTTGCCGCCGAGGAGCGCAAAAGCTTCGGTCAGGCTGTCAACGAGCTTAAGGGCTTTGCCACTCAGCGCATAGCGGCTAAAACCGCAGAGCTCAGGGATGCCGAAATGCGCCGTATGCTTGAAGCGACGCCTGAGTTCGATGTTTCCGTTCCCGCAGAGCCGCGACACGGCTCGTATCATCCCATTACCCTGGTGCAGCGCCAGTGCGAGAATGTGTTCCGCTCCATGGGCTTTACGGTGGAGGATTACAGCGAGGTGGTAACGGACTACGAGTGCTTTGAATCGCTGAACATTCCCAAATTCCATCCTGCCCGCGATATGCAGGACACCTACTATCTTGAAAACGGTCAGCTTCTCAAGTCCCAGACCTCCGCGGCGCAGAACGCCATATACAGAAAGTACCGCGACGCCCTTGTGAATGATGGCAAGCCTATACGCGCCATTTTCCCCGGACGGTGCTTCAGAAACGAGTCCACGGACGCCTGCCATGAGAACACCTTCTTCCAGATGGAGGGCGTTATGGTGGATAAAAACATATCTATTTCAAACCTTATATTCTTTATGAAAACCATGCTTTCCGAGGTGTTCCAAAAGGATATAAAGGTGCGGCTGCGTCCCGGATTTTTCCCCTTTGTGGAGCCCGGGTTTGAGCTTGACATAAGCTGTCTCATATGCGGCGGCGAGGGCTGTCCCTCCTGCAAGCACAGCGGATGGCTGGAGCTTTGCCCCTGCGGTATGATTCATCCCAATGTACTGCGCGAGGGCGGCATTGATCCGGACGAATACACCGGCTTTGCTTTCGGTCTGGGGCTTACGAGACTTGCCATGATGAAATACGGCATAAAAGATATACGCGATTTGAACGGCGCAAGCCTTACTGACCTTGAGCAGTTCGCGGAAGATAAATAAGGAGGCGGAGAAATGCTTATATCAATGAATTGGATCAGGGACTTCGTCGACCTTGACGGACTTGACACAAACGAGCTTATTCACAAGTTTTCACTTTCCACCGCCGAGGTGGAGAATGAGATTTTCTACAAGGGCAGCGATGTCTTCGGCGTTGTGTGCGCAGAGATAGTCTCCGTGGAGAATCATCCCGACTCAAAAAAGCTTCATCTTCTTAAGGTTGATGCGGGAGACGGAAAGCTTACCGATGTGGTATGCGGCGCTCCCAATGTGCGCGTGGGTATGAAGACCGCGTTTGCAAAGGTCGGCGCAAAGCTGGGTGAGATTTCTATTTCTCCCAGAGATCTGGCGGGATATACCTCCTGCGGTATGTGCTGCTCCGAGAAGGAGCTTGGCATAAGCGACGACCATTCCGGAATTATGGAGCTTGACGCCTGTGTCGAAAACGGAACGGATGTCAAAGAAATTTTTGATATTGACGATGTGGTTTTCGAGGTGGACAACAAATCGCTTACAAACCGTCCCGATTTGTGGGGACATTACGGTATTGCAAGAGAGTTTGCCGCTCTTGCAGGCAGAGAGCTTAAGGCGTTGGAGTGTGCGGATCTGTCGGAGTATGACAGCCTGCCCTGCGTTGACATGAAGATCGAGGACGGTCTTTGCCGCAGATATTCCTGCATACGCTTTGAGAATATTACGAAAAATGTAAGCCCCGCAAATATGCGGATTCGTTTGTATTACTGCGGTATGAGGGCCATAAATCTTCTGGCGGATCTGACCAACTATGTTATGCTTGAAATTCGTCAGCCCATGCCCGCTTTCGATTCCAGAAAGGTGGAGAGCATTCGCATACGCCGTTTTGATAATCCCTTTGATTTCAAGACTCTTGACGGAGTGGAGCGGCACATTGACGAAAACACCCTGATGATTTGCAACGGAGACATTCCCGTTGCCATTGCGGGAATTATGGGCGGACTTGATTCCGAAATTGTGGAGGACACCACTTCTCTGGTGCTGGAAAGCGCCAACTTCGACTGCGTTTCCGTGAGAAAATCCTCGGCGAGACTTTCTCACCGCACCGACGCTTCCATGCGCTACGAAAAGAGTCTTGACCCCGAAATGACCGTGACCGCCGCCGGAAGATTTCTGAAGCTTCTGCGTGACTGGGATCCCGGCGTCAGAGTTACATCAAGGCTTACGGACGAGTATCCCGCGCCCTTTGACAAAGTAAGTCTTGAATTTGACAAGAGCTTTGTTGACAAGTACACCGGAATTGAAATATCAAATGAGAGAATAGTTAAGACCCTTGTTTCGCTTGGCTTCAAGGTGGAGAACGAGGGTGACAGCTTCAGAGTTGATGTACCCACATGGCGCGCTACCAAGGATGTTACCATGAAGGCGGACATCATTGAGGAGATTACCCGAATTTACGGCTATGATAACTTTGAGGTGAACACCGCGGCGGCTCCTCTTTATCCCGTCCGTCCCTTTGAGGAAAAAAGTGACGAGGAGCTTATCAAGGATATTCTTGTAAAAAGCTTTTTCCTTCACGAGGTGCATTCTTATATTTGGGCGTACAGCGACGAGCTGAGAAAGCTGGGCATTGAGGTCGAGAAAAATGTAAGGCTTCGCAACGCCACCAATCCCAACATTGAAACTTTGCGCCGTTCCATGATACCCACTCAGCTTTGTCAGGTGAATCAGAACACTTCCTATGCTCCCGAATTCGGTATATTCGAGATAGGCAGAGTTATTGACGGGCTGGACGAAAACAATATGTGCCGTGAAAGCAAAAAGCTGGCGATCACGCTGTTTTCAAAGGTTCAGGATACGGAAAAACTGTACTTTAAGCTTATTGAGATGATTGCAACACTTACGGACAGCATAAAGCACCGCAGACCCGCCTTTGCAAAAAAAAGTGCGGATCACGCTTATATTCATCCCAAAAACTGCAATGATGTGATTTGCGGAGGAAGAAACATCGGTGTTATCGGCGTCGTTCATCCTGCGGTTGCGGCAAATATTGACAAAAAGGCGGCTGTTGTGTTTGCCGAGATCGATATTGCCGAGTTCTGCGCCGTTGAGGATGCGGGTATAAGCTACGCCGAGACCTCCAAATATCCGTCCGTGGATGTTGATCTTACGTTTATATGCGACAGGTTTGCGCCTATTGCCGCCGCCATTGACGCTTCGGGCAGCAAGCTGATACGCGCTTACCGTGTGGTGGATGTTTATACCGACGGCGAGAAGAAGAGCATTTCCGTGCGCATTGAGTTTAACGCCGGAGACAGAACGCTTCAGCGCGACGAGGTTATGAAGGTTGCGGATTCCGTTATTGATGCATTGGCAGCTCAGGGCATCGCTCTGAAAAGCTGACGGCCGCATATTTGCGAAATAAAGCGAAAGAAGGAATTTTATATGAAGACCGAATACAAAATGACAATAGCGGGGCTTGAGCGCGCTTTGCCGCTTTGCCCCATCAGCGACACGCTGAAAATAGGTGCGTTTGTTATCTTCGGAGACCCTGAGCTTACCACCGCGTGCGCCAAGGAACTGCTTGACAAGGCGCCGGAGTACGATTACATCATCACCGCAGAGTCAAAGGGTATTCCGATTGCTCATGAAATGGCGCGTCTTGCGGGAAATCAGAAGTATTTCCTTGCGCGCAAAAAGCCGAAGCTTTATATGTCCGGCGTGTTTGAAGTGACGGTTCACTCCATTACGACGGAAGGCGAGCAGAAGCTGTATCTTGACAGAGCCGACGCGGAGCTTATGCGCGGCAAGCGAATTCTTATTGTGGACGATGTTGTGTCTACCGGTGAGTCTCTGCGCGCTATCGAAGAGCTTGTAAAAGCTGCGGGCGCTCATATCGCAGGGCAGATGTGCATTCTCGCCGAGGGCGATGCTACAAAGCGCGGTGATATTATTTATCTTGAGCCTCTGCCTTTGTTTGACAGCGAGGGCGAGCCTATCAAAGGCAGATAAACGGTGAAAAACAGGGCGCTGTTCTGAATGAATATGGGGCGCCGCCCCGCACCCCGACCGCATACGGGGCGCTGCCCCGCACCCCGCAGGATATATACGGGGCTCTGCGCCGAACCCCGCACCGGCAGGTATTATACGGGGCGCTGCCCCGCGCCCCGGTCAAGCATATGCGAGGCTCTGCCTCGCGCTCCGCTTAGAACCTTTTTTGAGAAAAAGGTTCTAAGGACTCCAAAAAACTTTTAATTAGGGCGAAGAAATCTAAACAGTTCCCGCAGGGGTGCCGCATAAGCGGCGAGCGGGAAAAAGCACAGAAGAAAGTAAACTCTCTTCTGTGCTTTTTCTGTCGCTCCACGGCCGGCTTCACCGTCCGCCCCTGCGGTTTAATGTTCAATCTGCAATTCTTGATTTCTATGGGTAGCTATAAGTCTGCTATCGACACGCTCATTAGCTTTGCTTACAGTCTGTCGCGAGACTTGAAGTTTAGGCTAACGGCGCAGGCTTCTTTTCATTTAGT
>CAMFEL010000019.1 GCA_945949385.1 uncultured Clostridia bacterium
TCTTGCCTTCTGTGGGTAGCTATAAGTCTGCTATCGACACGCTCCGGAGCGTTGCTTTATTTCCGCCGCGAAACTTGAAGTTTAGGCTGACGGCGCAGGCTTCTTTTCATTTAGTCGAATGTGTTATGCTCTTGCAACGCAACGATTTGATGTTCTCCCGTGTCGAGAAGAGGGGAGAGATTCTAAAGAGAGGGGAGAAGATACATCGTCTCCCCTCTCTTTAGCCGGTCGGGGAGGCTCGGAGGGGCTGCTGACGGGACAGCAGTCCCTTCGAATCTTCTAACTTCATTTCTGTTAGCTAATAATCGAGTTTGAAATCCCAAAAGCTCTATCAGTTCCGCAAAACTTGCCTTCTGCGGGTAACTCCAAGTCTGCTGTCGACACGCTCCGAAGCGTTGCTTTGTTCCTATCCTTAGCCGGTCGGGGAGGCTCGGAGGGGCTGCTGACGGTGCGTCATCCCTTCGAATATTCCTGTCTCTACTTATATCAGCAAATAATCAAGTCTGAATTCAATTCAGATAATTGAAAAAAATAAAGAGCACCTTTCGGCGCGCTTCTAAAATGATTTCTATCCCTTATCATATTTGAGTTTTTTAGGGTCTCGGGGTGCTTTTCTCTAAAAGTACCCCAAGCGGGGTCGGGGGCGGAGCCCCATGTCAATTGCGGCGGGATCGGGGTATATGCTCCGCGGAGCGCCGCTGCTATCCGTTTCGGAGTAAAAAACTAAATATTGTGCCTTGGGGAGAGGATGAAACTATATGTATAATTTATAGTCAAATTGCACAAAAATCAAAGAAAAATTTCTCTGAATATTTCAATAAAAATCGGGAGATATTTTTTTGCCGGTAGTTGAAATATTCCTTAATATATGGTAAAATATCTCCGCTTGATGTGCGAAGATGCGGGAGGTGGCCGTCCGCTATGCTACGGCGCGACGGGAAATTTCCGCGGAGTATGTCTGCCGCATAAGGCAGGCGAAGGCGAATATGAGCAGGTACGGGCGACCCTTGCGTGTGTATGGTGCGTCTGTCAGGCTCCGGATCGGGCGGCGGCAAGCCGCATCGGGCGACGGCTCGGTGCGAATTGCGGCAAGGCTTGAATCCGGATTACTTGAGGAGGGCGCGGAAACGCCCGGATGCGTGTTCGTCGCCTCATCAAAGATAAAACAGGAGGCAAGAAAAGTGGCAACAAAGATCAAGGTAAGACTCAAGAGCTACGAGCACACTCTGGTAGACACCGCGGCTGCAAAGATCGTGGAGATCGCCAAGAGAAACGGCGCTGAGGTTTCCGGTCCCATTCCTCTCCCTACGGAGAAGGAGATCGTAACCATTCTGCGCGCAGTCCACAAGTACAAGGACAGCCGCGAGCAGTTTGAGCAGCGCACTCACAAGAGACTCATCGTTCTTGAGAATGCTGACGCAAAGGTCGTTGAAGCGCTTCTGGGCGTTGAACTTCCCGCCGGCGTCGAGATCGAGGCAAAAGAAGTTAAGTAAAGTCCGGTCTCAAAACGGTAAAAAAGCCAACATTTCCACGTACAGAGCGCCCGAAGGAGCCGTTACTTCCTTCGACATTATATATGCCTATGCGGCGCTTGATGGCGGAAAGGTCAAGTTGATGCTTCCGAAGCGGCTTTTCGGAAAATTAAGCAGTATCAACCAATAACCTTACAGGAGGAAAAAACGATGAAAAAAGGAATCATCGGAAGAAAGCTGGGTATGACCCAGATTTTCGCGGACAACGGTGCTGCGATCCCCGTAACGGTGATCGAAGCAGGTCCCTGCCCCGTAGTGCAGAAAAAGACTGCGGAAAACGATGGCTACGATGCCGTACAGCTCGGCTTCGATGACATCAGAGAAAAGCTGGTTACAAAGCCGGCTGCAGGTCATTTCAAGAAGGCGGGCGTCTCCGCTAAGAGACACCTGAAAGAGTTCCGTCTTGAGGGAGCTGCCGATATGAACGTAGGTGACGTAGTGGCCGCCGATACCTTCGCCGCAGGCGAGAAGGTCGACATTACCGGCATTACGAAGGGCCGCGGATATACCGGCGCTGTAAAGAGATGGGGCAACCACATTCTGAAAATGACTCACGGTACCGGTCCTATCCACCGTCAGGTCGGTTCAATGGGCGCTTGCTCATCCCCCTCTCGTGTGTTTAAAAACAAGAAGATGGCCGGACAGTACGGTAACGAGCAGGTCACCGTTCTGAACCTTGAGGTAGTTAAAATCGACGCGGAAAAGGGTCTTATCGCTGTCAAGGGCGCCGTTCCCGGCGCAAAGGGCGGCATCGTCTTCATCCGCGACAGCGTAAAAGCATAAGTCGGAAGGAGGAGAAACAAATGCCTGAAATTAAAGTATTGAATATGGCAGGTGCTGAAGTCGGCAAGATGGATCTGTCCGACAAAGTATTCGGCGCAGAGGTCAAGACCAGCATCCTCCATTCTGCTGTAAGAGCTTACCTTATGAATCAGAGACAGGGCACACAGTCCACTCTGACCCGCACCGAGGTTTCCGGCGGCGGCAAGAAGCCCTGGAGACAGAAAGGCAGCGGACGCGCAAGACAGGGCTCCACAAGAGCTCCCCAGTGGACTCACGGCGGCGTAGCGCTTGGTCCCAAGCCCCGTACCTATAAGGTAAAGATGAACAAGAAGATCAAGAGACTTGCAATGTTCAGCGCACTCTCCGCAAAGGTCGCAGGCGGCGAAATGATCGTTGTCGATGAGATCAAGACGGCAGAGTACAAGACGAAGACCATGGCTAAGATGCTCAGCGACATTAAGGCCGGCAAGAAGGCGCTGGTAGTTCTCGCAGAGAACGACGCGACCGCTGTGGCAAGCCTTCGCAACATCGAGGGCGTAAAGGTCTCCCAGTATAACGAGATCAACGTATACGATATACTGAACTGCGACTCTCTCGTCGCTGCCAAGGCGGCGGTCGAAAAGATCGAGGAGGTATATGCGAAATGAAGCTTGCACAGGACATCATTCTGAAGCCTATCATCACTGAGAAGGCTATGGACGGTATTTCCTCCAAGAAGTATACCTTCAAGGTTGCTCCCGACGCTACAAAGCCCGAGATCGCCAGCGCGGTTGAAGAGCTGTTCGGCGTTAAGGTTGCAAAGGTAAATACCATCAATGTTAAAAGAAAACCCAAGAGACTCCGTTACAAGAGCGGCTACACCTCCGCGTGGACGAAAGCTATCGTTACGCTGAAGGCCGACTCCAAGACGATCGAGTTCTTCGAGGGAATGAACTAAGGAGGAAGTAGAAAATGCCTACAATTAAGTATAAGCCTACATCACCGGCAAGAAGAAATATGTCGGTGCCCTCCTTTGAGGAAATCACCAAAAAGACTCCTGAGAAGAGCCTTATCACGGTAAAGAAGAAGAATTCCGGCCGTAACAGCTACGGCAGAATCACCGTCCGTCACAAGGGCGGCGGAAACCGTCAGAAGTACCGTATAATCGACTTCAAGCGTTCCGGCGAGAAGCCCGCCACCGTAGTAGGCGTCGAGTACGACCCTAACAGAACGGCGTATATCGCACTTCTCAAGGACGAGGACGGCAACAAGAGCTATATCATCTGCCCCGTAGGTGTTACCGACGGTACCGTGCTGTACTCCGGCGCGGACGCGGACATTAAGGCGGGCAACACGCTCCCCATTGCCAACATCCCCGTAGGTACCTTTATCCACAACATCGAGCTTTATCCCGGCAAGGGCGCTCAGCTTGTAAGAAGCGCGGGCACTCAGGCACAGCTTATGGCTAAGGAAGGCTCTATGGCTCAGGTGCGTCTCCCCTCCGGCGAGGTGAGATACATCCGTATGGACTGCAAAGCTACCATCGGTCAGGTATCCAACATCGAGCACGATACGGTCAAGATCGGTAAAGCCGGACGTAAGCGTCACATGGGCATCCGTCCTACGGTACGCGGTTCCGTCATGAACCCCTGCGACCACCCCCACGGCGGTGGTGAAGGTCGTTCTCCCATCGGTCGTCCCGGCCCTGTTACCCCTTGGGGTAAGCCTGCTCTGGGTTATAAGACCCGTAACAAGAAGGCAAAGACCGATAAGTTCATCGTAAAGCGCAGAAACAGCAAGTGAGGAGGAGCTAAGTAAATGAGCAGAAGTCTTAAGAAGGCACCCTTCGTTGAAGCAAAGCTGTACGCTCGCGTATGCGCTATGAACGAAAAGGGTGAGAAAAAGGTGCTCAAGACCTGGTCCAGAGCATCTACCATATTCCCCGAATTCGTGGGACACACAATCGCTGTTCACGACGGCAGAAAGCACATCCCGGTATATGTTACCGAGGACATGGTCGGACACAAGCTCGGTGAGTTTGCTCCCACCCGTACTTTCAAGGGGCACGCCGGCTCCAAGACGTCCAACAACGGTAAGTAATCAGGGAGGAAATGAGAAATGGAAGCTAAAGAAGCAAGATCTTATCTGAAGTTCGTTCGCATCTCCCCCCGCAAGGTAAAGATCGTTCTGGATCTTATCCGCGGCAAGGACGTGGATGTTGCCCGCGGTATCCTGAAGAACACTCCCAAGGCGGCTTGTGAGGATCTCACAAAGCTTCTGAACAGAGCAGTTGCAGACGCGGAGAACAACTTCGGCATGAACAAAGACAATCTTTATGTATCCGAGTGCTTCGTTACCCCCGGCATGACTCTGAAGAGAATGATGCCCCGCGGTAAAGGCAGCGCCGACAGAATACTGAAGAGAACCAGCCATATCACCCTCGCGGTGAAAGAAAAGGAATGAAGGAGGCAGACGGACTATGGGTCAGAAAGTTAATCCCCACGGACTCAGAGTGGGTGTAATCAAAAACTGGGACTCCAGATGGTACGCTAAAGACGAAGTCTTCGGCGACACCCTGGTAAATGACTACAAGATCAGAAATTATCTGAAGAAGCGTCTCCTCAACGCCGGAATTCCTAAGATCGAAATCGAGAGAGACAACACCGGTAAGATGCGCATTTATATCCACTGCGCAAAGCCCGGTATGATCATCGGACGCGACGGTACTGAGATCGAAAAGCTCCGTGCCGATGTGGAGAAGATGGCGGGCGTGCCCGTATCTCTCAATGTGATCGCAGTAAAGCCCGTGGAGATGAGCGCTCAGCTCGTAGCTGAGAACATCGCAAGCCAGCTTGAAAGACGTATCGGCTTCCGCCGTGCAATGAAGCAGGCTATCGGACGCACCATGCGCATGGGCGCTAAGGGTATAAAGATCGCGGTTTCCGGCCGTCTGGGCGGCGCCGAGATCGCGCGTTCCGAGCACTACCACGAGGGTACTATTCCGCTGCAGACCCTTCGCGCGGATATAGACTACGGCTTCTGGGAGGCTAATACCACCTACGGTAAGATCGGCGTTAAGGTTTGGATCTTCAAGGGCGAGGTGCTTCCCGAGGTGGCAAGAATTCAGACCGGTGCGTCTGAAGAGCGCCGTCAGCAGCAGAACCGCAGAAACGACCGCCGCGGTGATCGCCGCGACAACCGCCGCGGTGGTGACCGCCGCGACAGCAGAGGTCCCCGCGGTGACAGACGCGACGGCAACAGAGGCCCCCGCGACAGCAGAGCGCCTCGCGCACCCAGAGAGAATAAGGAAGGGGGCGCACGATAATGTTAATGCCTAAAAGAGTTAAATACCGCCGTGTTCAGAGAGGCCGTCTTAAGGGACGCGCTCTCCGCGGAAACAGAGTTACCAGCGGTACCTACGGACTTGTAGCTCTCGAGCCTGCATGGATCACCTCCAATCAGATCGAGGCAGCCCGTATCGCTATGACCCGTTACACCAAGCGTGGCGGTAAGGTATGGATTAAGATATTCCCGGATAAGCCCATCACCGAGAAGCCTGCCGAGACCCGAATGGGTTCCGGTAAAGGTTCTCCCGAATATTGGGTGGCTGTGGTCAAGCCCGGCCGCGTTATGTTCGAGATGGACGGCGTAACCGAGGATATCGCAAGAGAAGCAATGCGTCTTGCGATGCACAAGCTCCCCATAAAGTGTCGTTTCGTCACTAAGGAGCAGCTTGATAAGGAACTGGAGGGATAAGCTGTGAAAGCAACTGAACTTAGAGCTATGTCTGAAGCAGATCTGAGCGCAAAGCTCGTCGATCTGAAGAAGGAACTGTTTAATCTTCGCTTCCAGCACGCGATCAATCAGCTTGACAACCCCCACAAGATTGCGGACGTGAAGAAAGATATCGCAAGGGTCATGACAGTCCTTAGCGAGAAGAATGCGTAAGGGGGTACTGAGATGGCAGACGAAACACGCGCACTGAGAAAAACCAGAGTGGGCAAGGTTGTCAGCGACAAGATGGACAAGACCATCGTTGTGGCAATAGCCGATAACGTAAAGCATCCCACTTACGGTAAGATCATCAAGAGAACGGTTAAGATCCACGCCCATGACGAAAAGAACGAGTGCGGCGTCGGAGATACCGTTAAGGTTATGGAGACGAGACCGCTGTCCGCAACCAAGAGATGGCGCCTCGTAGAGATCATCGAGAAGGCGAAGTAATATTCACCGCTCCTAAACAAAGAGAAGCATGTCAAAGAGCATGCCTAAATCAAAGACAGGAGGACTTGCTATAAATGATTCAGCAGCAGTCATTAATGAAGGTAGCTGACAACACCGGTGCAAAAGAGCTTATGTGCATCAGAGTGCTTGGCGGCTCCGGCAGACGTTACGGCAACATCGGTGATGTAGTCGTATGTGCTGTAAAGAAAGCGGCCCCCGGCGGCGTTGTCAAGAAGGGCGACGTTGTCAAGGCTGTTATAGTAAGAAGCGTAAAGGGACTTCGCCGTGCCGACGGTTCTTACATTAAATTTGATGAGAACGCAGCAGTTATCATCAGTGACGACAAAATGCCCAAGGGAACCCGTATCTTCGGGCCTGTTGCCCGCGAGCTCCGCGAGCACGAGTACACCAAGATACTGTCCCTGGCACCGGAAGTACTGTAAGGAGGTAGCGTAATATGAGTAAGCTTCATGTAAAGCGTGACGATACAGTAATTATCGTTTCCGGTGACGACAAGGGCAAAAAGGGAAAGGTTCTTCAGGTTTCCCCCAAGGAAGGCAAGATCATCGTTGAGGGCGTTAACCTTGTCAAGAAGCACCTTAAGCCCCGCCCGCCCAAGGAAAACGGCGGTATCGTAGACGCAGAGGCGCCTTTCTACGCATGCAAGGCTCAGCTTTACTGCTCCAAGTGCAAGGCTGCAACCCGCGCAAGCTACAAGGTAGAGGGCGACAAGAAAACAAGAGTATGCGCCAAGTGCGGCGCAGAGCTTTGATGGAGGTAAACGGAAATGGCAAGAGTAAGAGATATGTATAAAGCCGACGTTGCCCCCGCCCTGATGAAGAAGTATCAGTACAAGAGCGTAATGCAGATCCCCAAGCTTGACAAGATCGTTGTCAACGTGGGCGCAGGTGACGCTAAGGATAACACCAAGGTTATCGATACTATCATCGGTGAGCTTTCACAGATCACGGGACAGAAAGCAGTTCCCACCTACGCAAGAAAGTCAGTGGCAAACTTCAAGCTCCGTGAGGGCATGAAGATCGGCGCAAAAGTTACGCTTCGCGGTGAGATTATGTACGAGTTCGTTGACAGACTGTTCAACTTCGCACTTCCCCGTGTGCGCGACTTTAAGGGAATCAATCCCGACGCTTTCGACGGCCGCGGCAACTATGCGCTTGGTCTGAAGGAGCAGCTTATATTCCCCGAGATCGACTATGACAAGATCGACAAGATCCGCGGTATGGACATCGTGTTCGTAACCACCGCAAATACCGACGCAGAGGCAAGAGACCTGCTGACCATGCTGGGCGCACCTTTTGCAAAAGCAGGAGAGGAGAGATAATTATGGCAAAGAAAGCTATGATACTGAAGCAGCAGAAAAAGCAGAAGTACTCCACCAGAGAGTATACTCGCTGCAAGCTCTGCGGCCGTCCTCATTCTTATATGCGTAAGTACGGTATTTGCCGTATCTGCTTCAGAGAGCTTGCTTACAAAGGCGAAATCCCCGGCGTAAGAAAAGCAAGCTGGTAAGAAGAGCATACCTTAAACTCAGCGAAAAGCACAGCTTTTCGCCGTGTTCCGCACCGATAGGAACGGCGTGAGGCTTCGGGCGGCAAAGAAAAAGGGCAGGGAGTGCTTCCGTGCCCCCATCAGCCGACCCGCTGCGCCGTTAACCGCCGGTGAGCGGCCCCGGAAAGCCGGGGCAGCAAGACAATAACTTGCATGACAGGAGGAATAAAGAAATGCAGATGTCTGATGTTATCGCGGATATGCTGACAAGAATCAGAAACGCGAACAACGCAAAGCACGAAACTGTTGACATTCCCGCCTCCAATATGAAGAAGGCCATTGCCGATATACTTCTTAACGAAGGTTTCATCAAGGGCGTTCAGATCATTGAGGACGGCAAGCAGGGCGTCATCAGAGTAACGCTGAAATACGAGGCAGGCAAGGCAAAGGTAATTCACGGTCTCCGCAGAGTTTCCAAGCCCGGTCTCCGTATTTACTCCAACTACGAGGATATGCCCAGAGTTATGAACGGTCTGGGTATCGCCATCGTATCCACCTCTAAGGGCATAATGACCGACAAGAAGGCAAGAGCCGAAAAGGTCGGCGGCGAGATCCTCGCCTTTGTCTGGTAAGGGAAGGGGGAAATATAATGTCAAGAATAGGTAGAGAACCCGTAAACATTCCCGCAGGTGTTGATTTCAGCATCGCAGACGGAAATGTAGTTACGGTTAAAGGCCCTCTGGGCACCCTGTGCGAGACCTTCAGCCCCGCAATGACCCTTACAAAGGACGGCAGCGTGGTAACCGTTGCACGCCCCAACGATGAGAAGGAAATGAGAGCTATCCACGGTCTTACCCGCGCACTTATCCATAACATGGTAGTGGGCGTGACCGAGGGCTACTCCAAGAAGCTCATCATCAACGGCGTAGGTTACAGAGCTGAAAAGTCCGGCAAGACCCTGACGCTGAAGCTGGGTTATTCCCATGACGTGATCTTCGAGGAAAGCGACGACGTTAAGTTCGAGGTTCCCGATGCAAATACCGTCATCGTAAAGAGCCCCTCCAAGCAGAAGTGCGGTCAGGTAGCGGCACAGATCCGCGAAAAGAGACCTCCCGAGCCCTACCTCGGTAAAGGTATCAAATACGAAAACGAGCATATCCGCCGTAAGGCCGGAAAAGCCGGTAAGTAATGAAAGGAGACGACAGGTATGGTTTCAAAGAAGGATAAAAACAAGCAGCGCCTTAAGAGACACGCCAGAGTACGCGGAAAGATTTCCGGTACCGCTGAGTGCCCCAGACTTGCTGTTTATCGTTCCAACAAGAACATTTATGCCCAGATCATTGATGACGTTGCAGGCGTAACCCTGGTCTCCGCATCCACCATCGAAGCAGGCTTCGAGGGAATCGGAAGCAACAAGGAAGCGGCTAAGAAGGTCGGTAAGGCAGTAGGCGAAAAGGCTATTGCAAAGGGCATCGAAACAGTTGTATTTGACCGTGGCGGCTATATCTATCACGGACGTGTATCGGAGCTGGCCGAGGGCGCAAGAGAAGCAGGACTAAAGTTCTGACGCCCCCCGGACGGAAGACCGGTTTGTACACTGTTTAATTCACAAAATTAAACATCAAAATAGGAGTAATACAAAAATATGGCTAACAAGTTTGATATAGCAGCCGACGAGCTTCAGGAAAGACTTGTGGCAGTCAACCGCGTATCCAAGACTGTAAAGGGCGGTCGTATCGCCCGCTTTGCAGCTCTTATGGTAGTGGGTGACGGCAACGGTCACGTAGGCTACGGACTCGGCAAGGCAGCCGAGGTGCCCGAGGCTATCCGCAAGGGCATCGAGGACGCTAAAAAGAATATGATCGAGGTTTCTCTCAAGGATACCACGATCCCCCACGAAATTCTGGGCGAGTACGGCGCAGGCAGAGTTCTTCTCAAGCCCGCCGCACCCGGTACCGGTGTCATCGCAGGTAAGACTGTCCGTGCGGTAGTCGAGCTTGCAGGCATCAAGAACATTCGTGCAAAGAGCCTCCGCTCCAATAACCCCACCAACGTTATAAAGGCAACCTTTGAGGGTCTGAAGGCGCTGAGAACCGTTGAGCAGGTCGCAAAGACCCGCGGAATCAGCGCAGAGCAGGTCGTCAAGGGCTGAGGAGGTGCTGAAAATGACTAAAGTAACTCTTAAAAAGAGCCTCATCGGCGCAAAGCCGAACCAGAAGGCAACCGCGGCGTCTCTCGGTCTCAGAAAGATCGGTGACTCCATCGTCCACCAGGACGGCCCCGTGCTGGACGGAAAAGTCAAGGTGCTCAGCCACCTTGTAACCGTGGAGAAGGCGTAAACCACTCCAAACACTAAATAACAAAAAAACGTAAGGAGGAAAAACCATGAAGCTCCATGAACTTTCACCGGCACCCGGCGCAGCAAAGCCGGCTTGGCGTAAAGGCAGAGGCGCAGGCAGCGGCAACGGCAAGACCGCGGGCAAGGGCCATAAGGGTCAGAACGCCCGTTCCGGCGGCGGCGTCCGTATCGGATTTGAAGGCGGCCAGCTGCCCCTTTACAGAAAGCTTCCCAAGAGAGGCTTTAAGAACAGATTTGCAACGCATTATGCGATCGTAAATGTCGGCACACTCAATGCAAAGTTTGAGGACGGCGAGACCGTTACCCTTGACGCACTTTGCGAAAAGGGCGTTATCTCAAAGCCCCTGGACGGACTCAAGGTGCTGGCAAACGGCGAACTCACCAAGAAATTAACCGTTGAGGCAAAAGTCTTTTCACAGACAGCGAAAGAAAAGATCGAAGCTGCAGGTGGAAAGGCCGAGGTGAAGTAAAGTGTTCCAGACGCTTAAAAATGCTTGGCACATGACAGACCTCAGAAAGAAGATCCTCTTCTCTCTGTTCATTCTGCTCCTTTACAGGATAGGCTCTCAGATCCCTGTGCCTTTTGTAAGCGCAGCGGTATCCGGCTCCATAGCAGAGAGCTCCCAGGGACTTATGCAGTACCTGAATATCCTGACAGGCGGCGCGTTTGCAAATGCGACCCTGTTCGCGCTGAACATCTCACCCTATATTACCGCGTCCATCGTTATCCAGCTTCTCGCTGTTGCTATTCCCGCTCTGGAGAGACTCTCCAAGGAGGGTGAGGACGGCAGAAAGAAGCTGAACCAGATAACCAGATATGTAACGGTTGCTCTTTCACTGCTGACCGCAGTCGGCTATTACTTCATGCTGAAGAACTACAATATGCTCACCGACAATGCTCAGGGCAATGTGTTCGCGGCAGTTGTAATAGTGGCTTGCTACTGCGCAGGCTCCTCGCTTGTAATGTGGCTGGCAGAGAAGATCAACGAGAGCGGTATCGGCAACGGTGTGTCTCTCATACTGTTCGTAAACATCATTTCCCGTGCACCTTCCATCGTATACGGCCTGTATCAGTACGCAACCGGCGTAAAGACCGAGCATCTGTGGACCGGTATACTGGTAGCCGTGGGCGCAGTTGTTCTGGGTCTCGTTATGGTAGTACTTATTGTATTTATCAACGACTCCGAAAGAAGACTGCCCGTGCAGTATGCAAAGAAAGTAGTCGGCAGAAAGATGTACGGCGGACAGAACTCCACCCTGCCCATTAAGCTTAACAACACCGGAGTTATGCCCATTATATTTGCAAGCTCCATAGTCAGCCTTCCCGCTACTATCGGTATGTTTGTAAATCCCAAGGCGGGCGGCTTCTGGGATAAGTTTTTCAAGGTGTTCGACAGCGGATCTCCCCTGTACGCAGTGCTTACCTTTGTTCTTATCATCGCATTTGCATACTTCTACATCCTGATTTCCTTCAATCCCGTGGAAGTATCAAATAACCTGAAAAAGAACGGCGGCTCCATTCCCGGTATCCGCCCCGGTAAGCCTACCAGCGACTATATTACCAAGGTTCTTAACAGAATAACACTTATCGGCGCAATCTTCCTCAGCTTTATCGCGGTATTCCCCATGATCCTGAACCTTATTACCGGTAACGCTATGAGCGGGCTCACCTTCGGCGGCTCGTCCATCATCATTATCGTAGGCGTGGTCATTGAAACCGCAAGAGAGATCGAGGGACAGATGACTATGCGTCATTACAAGGGCTTCCTTGAATAATCGGACGGAGAAGAGTATGGCAAGAAGCATAAAGCTAATACTTCTGGGCGCACCCGGCGCAGGCAAGGGGACGCAGGCGGAGATAATCTCCGAGAAGTACGGCATTCCTGCGATCTCCACCGGAGCGATCATAAGAGAAGCAATTAAAAACGGCACTGACATGGGTAAGAGCGCCAAGCAGTATACAGACGCAGGCGCCCTGGTTCCCGATGAGGTCGTCATCGGCATCATCAAGGACCGGCTTTCCGACAGTGACTGTGCCAACGGCTTCATTCTGGACGGATTTCCCCGCACCGTACCTCAGGCGCAGGCGCTTGAGAATATGGGCGTGGAGATCACGGACGTAATAAGCATAGAGGTACCCGATGAAAAGATCCTCATACGTATGAGCGGCAGACGCGTATGCAAAAAATGCGGCGCCACCTATCATACGGAATATAAACCTTCCCCGGCAGGCGAATACTGCGTTTGCGGCGAAAAGCTGACGGTGAGAAGCGACGACGACCCGAAGGTTGTTGCACAGAGACTGGCAACCTATCACGAGACGACGGAGCCGCTGAAAGCCTTTTACGCAGAGAAGGGACTTCTCAAGACCGTAGAAGGTCAGGAGAAGCTTGAGGATACCACGGCTCTCACGGCGAAAGCGCTTGAGGGCTGAGGAAAGTAAGGCAGTATAATAATGATCTATCTAAAGAATTCCGAACAGATCAAAAAAATGCAGCACGCAGGCAGAATTACCGGCGAAGCGCTTATGCTCGCCGGTGAGGCTGTGCGTGAAGGAATAACCACCGCTGAGCTGGATCATATAATCCGTACCTACATCGAAAGATGCGGGGCAAAGCCCTCATTTCTGGGATACGGAGGATTTCCGGGCAGCGCGTGCATCAGCATCAACGACGAAGTGATTCACGGTATCCCCTCCAAAAAGAGACATCTTAAAGAGGGAGACATCGTAAAGATCGACGTGGGCGCCTATATTGACGGCTTCCACGGCGACAGCGCAAATACCTTCCCCGTAGGAAAGATCAGCGACGAGGCAGCGCGCCTTATCGAGGCTACCAAAAAGAGCTTTGAGATGGGCGTTGCGGCCGCCGAAAAAGAGGGCGCCAGAATAGGCGACATCGGCGCGGCGGTCAACGGATATGTTGAGTCCATGGGATATTCCACGGTAAGAAAGTATGTGGGTCACGGCGTCGGCAGAGACCTCCATGAGGATCCCAGCGTCCCCAATTACGGCACTCCCGGCAGAGGACCCCGCATATGCCGCGGTATGGTCATCGCCATAGAGCCTATGGTGAACGCAGGCGGTACGGGAGTCCTTGAGCAGCCCGACGGCTGGACGGTGCTCACTGCGGACGGCAAGCTGTCCGCTCATTACGAGCACACGGTGGCAATCACCGACGAGGGCGCCCTGCTGCTGACAAAGGTGGACTGATGAGCGGCGCAGAAGAGTGCCGCGGTGCGGTGGTGCGCTCCCTTTGCGGGCGCGACCGGTTCCGGCTGTATATGATCACGGGCAGGTGCGACGGCGACAGTCAGCGTGTGACGATTGCCGACGGTGCACTGCATCCGCTGTCAAAACCAAAGAAAAAAAGCCTTCGGCATCTTGCGGTTTTAGCCGCCGCAAGCGGGGAGGCGACCTCTGTTCTTTCCTCAGACAGCGAGCTTAAAAGCTATCTTGAAGCTTTTGAGAGAGATGCTTTAGAGAACAGCATAAATGCTGCCGACAGTATTAAGTCAAAAGAAAGGCATCGGACATAATTATGCCAAAAGATGACGTAATCGAATTTGAGGGTACCGTCGTTGAGGCACTGCCTAACGCAACCTTCAAGGTAAAGCTTCCCAACGATATGATAGTAACCGCTCATATTTCAGGAAAGCTGAGAATGAATTATATCAAGATCCTGCCCGGCGATAAGGTTACGGTGGAGGTTTCCATCTATGACCCCACAAAGGGACGGATCACATGGCGTACCAAATAAGGGTACGGTAGATTTTAATTGAAAGGTGGTTATTACTGTGAAAGTAAGGCCTTCCGTAAAGAAGATCTGCGAAAAGTGCAAGATCATCAAGAGACACGGCCACGTAATGGTCATCTGCGAAAACCCCAAGCATAAGCAGAGACAGGGCTGACAGGGCTTATAACCCGGAAAAACAAAAATACCCGAAAGAGGTGAAATTAGCAAATGGCTCGTATATCAGGTGTTGATATTCCGAATCAGAAGCGCGTAGAGATTGCTCTTACCTATATCTACGGTATCGGTCTGAAGAGCTCCAAGGACATCCTTGCAAAGACCGGCATCGACCCCGATAAGCGCGCGAAGGATCTCACAGAGGACGAGATCGCAAAGCTTCGTGACGAGATTGAAAACAACTACACGGTTGAAGGTGAGCTGCGCCGCGAGGTCGCAATGAACATCAAGAGACTTGTAGAGATCAACTGCTATCGCGGTATCAGACACAGAAAGGGTCTTCCCGTACGCGGACAGCGTACCAAGACCAACGCGAGAACCAGAAAGGGACCCGCGAAGACCATAGCAAATAAGAAGAAGTAAAGGAGGAGCAGAGAAAAATGGCAAACGTAAAGAAAACGACCAAGAAGCGCCGCGAACGTAAAAACGTGGAAAGCGGAGCAGCACATATCCGCTCCAGCTTTAACAACACCATCGTCACCATAACCGACCTCCAGGGCAACGCAATTTCCTGGGCGTCTGCAGGTGAAATGGGCTTCAAGGGCTCAAGAAAGTCCACTCCCTATGCCGCTCAGACGGCAGCGGAGACCGCGGCTAAGATCGCAATGGAGCATGGCATGAAGACCGTTGAGGTATATGTAAAGGGTCCCGGAACGGGCAGAGAAGCAGCTATCCGCGCTCTCCAGACCACCGGCCTGAATATTACCCTTATCAAGGACGTTACTCCTATCCCTCATAACGGCTGCCGCCCTCCCAAGCGTCGCCGCGTATAATCAGTAAGGAGGATAAAAAGGTATGGCAAGATATACTGGACCTTCCTGCAAGCTTTGCCGCAGAGAAGGAAAGAAGCTTTTCCTTAAAGGAGACCGCTGCCTGACAGATAAGTGTGCAGTTGCCCGCCGCGCAACCGTTCCCGGTCAGCACGGAGCAGGCCGCAAGTCCGTAAAGGAATACGGTCAGCACCTGAGAGAAAAGCAGACTGCACGCCGTTACTACGGTGTTCAGGAAAAGCAGTTTAAGAAATACTATGTAGCAGCCGACAGCCAGGAAGGCATCGCAGGTGAAAACCTTCTGTCTCTGCTTGAGCGCCGCTTCGATAACGTAGTATACAGAATGGGTATGGCTTCCAGCCGTAAGGAAGCGAGACAGCTTGTCCGTCACGCACACTTTACCCTTAACGGCAAAAAGGCTGACATTCCCTCTATCATCCTCAAGGTCGGCGATGTTGTTGCTCTGAAAGAGAAGAGCCGTTCTTCCGAAAAGCTCAAGGAGCTTATGGAGAACATGGCATCCGTCAACGCTCCCAAGTGGCTTGAGGTAAATGCTGACGCTGCAAGCGCTAAGGTCATCGCTGTTCCTTCCCGTGAGGATGTAGACTTTGACTTCAACGAGCAGCTCATCATCGAGTTTTACTCTAAGTAATAACCTGCCTTGCGGCCGCCCACGGTCGGCTTAGCCGAGGAGTCAAGGCAGTCTCCCCATAACCGTGTATTACGCGCCGCAAAAGCGCCCCGTGCTCCGACGGAGCACACAGGGAAAAAATATGATAATTAGGAGGTTGTTACAATGATCGAAATAGAAAAGCCCAATATAGTTACTCTTGACATCAGTGAAAAAGGCGACAAGGCCACCTTCGTTGTAGAGCCGCTGGAGAGAGGCTACGGCATTACTCTCGGCAACTCTCTGCGCAGAGTGCTGCTTTCCTCGCTGCCCGGCGTTGCGGTTACGAATATCAAAATCGACGGAGTTCTTCACGAAATATCCACCATTGACGGCGTGAAGGAAGACGTTACCGAGATCGTGCTCAACGTTAAGGGTATCACCGCGAAGCTTCATTCCGTGGCGCTGAAGAATACCGTCATAGATGTAACGGGCCCCTGCACCGTCACCGCCGGTGACATCAAGCAGGATGCTGATATTGAGATTCTGAATCCCGAGCACGTTATCGCAACGCTGGGCGAAGGTGTACGCTTCCACATGGAGCTGACCTTCCAGAAGGGCCGCGGTTACGTTTCTCAGGAGAGAAACAAGCAGATCTACGCTGAAGAAAATCAGGGTATGTCCGCACCCATCGGAACAATATTCACAGATTCGATCTACACTCCGGTGTACAATGTAAACTACAATGTCGAGAACACCCGCGTAGGCAACATTACGGATTTTGACAAGCTTACTATTGAGATCCTGACCAGCGGCACTATCTCGGCAAAAGAAGCGATTTCACTTGGAGCCAAGATACTCAACGAACATCTCAACTTGTTCGTAGATCTCTCGGACGAGGCAAAGAACACTGAAATAATGGTGGAAAGTGTTGCAACCGTTAAGGAAAAAGTACTTGAGATGACCATTGAGGAGCTTGACCTGTCCGTAAGAAGCTTCAACTGCTTGAAGCGTGCGGGCATTGATACGGTAGAAGATCTTGTAAGCCGCACCGAGGAAGAGATGATAAGAGTCCGCAACCTCGGAAAGAAATCGCTGGAGGAAGTCATTGCTAAGCTTCATTCCCTCGGCCTTGAGCTGAAGAAGGAAGACGAGTAACAGGATTTCCGCCCCGCCTCACATTGGTGAGGACAAAGTAATGCGAAAAGGAGGACATAACAATGCCCGGAACAAGAAAGCTCGGCAGACCTACTGCGCACAGAAACGCCATGCTTCGCGGAATGGTGACCTATCTTCTTGAAAACGGCTCTATCGAAACCACTTTGAGCCGCGCAAAAGAGGTTCGCTCCATGGCCGAAAAGATGATAACTCTCGGCAAGAAGAACACTCTTGCATCCCGCCGTCAGGCGCTTGCATACATCACCAAAGAGGAAGTGGTAACTAAGCTGTTCAGCACCATTGCCCCCGGTTACGCAGGCAGAAACGGCGGTTACACCAGAATTTACAAGCTCGGTCCCCGTCGCGGCGACGCGGCAGAGATGGCGCTTATCAAGCTGGTCGAGTCTGACGACTGACAAACGGTCTCAAAAGACAAAGGGCGCCGCGCAGAAATGCGCGGCGCTTTTCATATGCTTATAAAAACGGCGGACGGCGCATTTTGCGCCGTCCGCTTTCTGCATATCATTATTTGATTTACCTGACGCTGTTTTTTGGGGGAAGTGTATATTTATCCGCAAAAGCGCGGTATTTTTTCTGAAAGGCTTCATCCTTTGAATTGCGCAGAGTTTCGTGAATATTAAGGTTGTGCATGGCGGTGTCGATAACGCAGCCTGCGATATTTGAACAGTGGTCTGCGCTCCTTTCAAGATTTGTAAGAAGATCGGACCAGATAAATCCGACCTCGATACTGCAATCTCCCTGCTGCACGCGTCGTATATGTCTGTCTTTGAGGCGATCTCTCAGGTCGTCAACTACTTCCTCCAGAGGTTCAACTTCAGATGCGGCGACGGGGTCGTTATTTTCAAAAGCGGCAAGAGAACGCTCCAGTATTTCGGTGACGGCGCCGGCAATAACCGAGAATTCCTCTTTTGCCGCCTGGGAAAGTTTAAGTCCTTTTGAATGCAGTTCGGCTGCCGATTCGAGAATATTTACGCCGTGGTCTGCTATTCTTTCAAAGTCGCCGATAACTTTAAGAAGTTCTGTCGCCTCCTCGCTGTCTGTACGGCTGAGCTGTCTTGCGCTGAGCTTTACAAGATAGGTGCCCAGCGCGTCCTCGTATTTATCGGTCGTTTCTTCGGTTCTGCGAATTTTTTCGTCAAGCTCCGTGGAGTATGATTCAATGGCGTGAAGGCTGTCCTTCAGTGCCAAGAGAGAATTCTCGCCCAGCTCGCATACTGCTTTACGGCACTGTTCCAGAGCCACGGGGGGAGTCGACAGAAGTCTTTCGTCAAGCTCGTTGGGTTTGCTGCTTTTTACTTCTCCCTTGTCGCGTATGACCTTTACCGCAATTTTTTCAAGCAGAGGAGCCATGGGCATAAGAATTATTACGCACAGGATATTGAAGGCGGTGTGCGATACGGCGATGCCGAAGCGGGTAGCCGTATCATCCAGAACGGCCGGTGCAAACAGAGCGCGGACGACTGCAAAGACGGAAAGAAGCACGGCAGAGCCGATAACATTAAAGGAAAGATGTACGAAAGCGGCGCGCTTTGCGTTCTTATTTGCGCCTACAGCCGACATAATGGCTGTAATGCAGGTGCCTATATTCTGACCCATAATAATGGGAATGGCGGCGCCGTAGGTTACCTGACCCGTAACGGCAAGCGCCTGAAGTATACCCACCGATGCTGAACTTGACTGTATCGCGGCGGTCAGCAGAGCGCCTGCAGCAAGGCCGAGAACGGGGTTTTTGAAGGCGATAAACAGGTTTCTGAATTCGGGCACATCCGCAAGTCCCGCTACGGCGCCGGACATAGTCTCCATGCCGAACATAAGAGCTGCAAAGCCCAGAAGTATCATTCCCGTATCTTTTCTCTTTGAGTTTTTACAGAACATATAGAAAATGATGCCGATAAGCGCCAGTATAGGTGTAAAGGATGCGGGTTTCAGCATTCTTACCCATACACTGCTGCTGTCGATGCCGCCCAGGGACAAAAGCCAGCTTGTGACTGTAGTACCCACATTTGCGCCCATGATGACATTTATTGCCTGCCGCAGGGTCATTATTCCGGAGTTTACAAAGCCTACCACCATTACCGTTGTTGCAGAGGAACTTTGAATTACGGCGGTAACACCGCAGCCGGTGAGAAATCCCGCGCCCCTGCTTGTGGTCATTCGTCCCAGCAGAGAACGCAGTCCGTTGCCGGCGCGTCTTTCCAGTGCCTGACCCATTATATTCATGCCGAACAGAAACAGGCACAGCCCGCCTATCATGGTTAGTATGTCGAAAATATCCAAATAATACCTCCTGTGCCGCACGCAGGCTATCCGCCGCGGCTCATATCACTCTTTCAAACTTATCCAACATAAATATACATTATCCGTGTAAAATGAAAAATCAAGGTTATGTAAAATCCGTGTAAAGTAACATCACATCCCGTATCGCACGGGGTATATCGGTGCTCCGCCCCGTGCCCCGCAAAAGAATACGGGGCTCCGCCCCGAACCCCGCTTAGAACCTTTTTTGAGAAAAAGGTTCTAAGGACTCCAA
>CAMFEL010000020.1 GCA_945949385.1 uncultured Clostridia bacterium
TGAGCAGCTTTGCGGCGACCATGTGGACATAGTGGAGCAAAGCGAAAATTCCACGGTCATCGTGCTGGCAGACGGGCTGGGAAGCGGTGTAAAAGCAAGCATTCTTTCCACCCTTACCTCCAAGATCATCTCCACCATGATGGCGGAGGGACTGCCGCTGGAGGACTGCGTTGCCACAATTGCGGCGACTCTGCCCATATGCTCCGTCAGAGGAGTTGCCTATTCCACCTTTACCATTATCCATATCATAGAAAACGAAACTGCGGAGATAATCCAGTACGACAACCCCAATGTGATCCTGCTTCGGGATTTCAAGGTGTCCGACTATCCGAAAACGGAGCTGAACATCGACTCTAAAAAGATATATAGATCCACAGTCAAGCTTCAGGAAAACGATATATTCGTTTCCATGAGTGACGGCTGTCCCCACGCCGGAATAGGCATAGCCTATAATTTCGGCTGGAGAGAGACGGAGATCGCGGATTTTATGGAGACCATAGGTCCGGCGGGCTATACGGCAAAGACCCTGTCCACCATGCTTGTGGACGAATGCAACAAGCAGTACGGCTTTCACCCGGGAGACGACGCTACCGCCTGTGTTGTGCGTATCCGCAGACGGGAGCCTATGAATATTCTGTTCGGACCTCCCCGCAACAGAGACGACTGCGACCGTATGATGTCTCTGTTCTTTTCCAAAGAGGGCAAGCACATTATCTGCGGCGGTACCACCTCCACCATTGCTTCAAAGTATCTGGGCAAGCCGTTGAAAGCCAGCCTGTCCTTTGAGAACAGCGATGTGCCTCCCATAGCGGAGATAGAGGGCGTTGACCTTGTGACTGAGGGTGTTATCACGGTGAACCGGGTGCTGGAATACGCCAAGGACGCCATAGGCGCCAACGAAAGATACGAGCAGTGGAGCCTGGGACGGGACGGCGCCTGTATGATATGCAGGCTGCTGTTTGAGGAAGCTACGGATATAAACTTTTTCGTTGGCAGAGCGGTAAACCCCGCCCACCAGAATCCCGATCTGCCCATCAATTTCAACATTAAAATGAACTTGGTTGAGGAGCTTTCAGACTGTCTGAAAAAGATGGGCAAGCGGATAAAGGTAAGCTATTTCTGATTAAGGTGAACTAAAAAGCAAAGGAACGGTAATTATGCGCAAATTCGATACAAAAGTACAGCATCTTAAGTACAAGGTACTGAGAGAGGTAGCAAAGCTTGCATGGAACGACACGCTGCTTGACAATGTAATGGACATTCCCAAGACAATTGTGCCGGGAAAAACTCCCACCATGCGTTGCTGTGTGTATAAGGAAAGAGCCATACTTTCCGAGAGGGTAAAGCTTGCCATGGGCGGTGATAGGGATAATCCCAATGTGATTGAAGTCATAGACATTGCCTGCGACGAATGTCCCATGGGCGGTTTTGAAGTGACCAACGCCTGCCGCGGCTGTCTTGCGCACCGCTGCGAGGATGTATGCCGCTTCGGAGCCATCACCTTTGACGAAAACCACGTAGCGCACATTGACAAAAGCAAATGCCGTGAGTGCGGTGCCTGCTCAAGGGTGTGCCCCTACACGGCAATAATCAGCCGCAAGCGTCCCTGCGAGAACGCCTGCAAGATCAAGGCAATTACCATGAACGAGGACAAAGCGGCGGCAATCGACAATGACAAGTGCATCGGCTGCGGCGCCTGCGTATATCAGTGTCCTTTCGGAGCCATAACAGACAAGTCCTTTATTCTTGATGTTATCGACATTATCAAGAAGAGCAATAAAAACAAGGACTATAAAGTCTATGCCCTTGTGGCGCCCTCTATCTCCAGCCCGTTTACATATGCAAAGCTGGGACAGGTTATAACCGGACTCAAGGAGCTTGGATTCCATACCGTTGTTGAGGCGGCGCTGGGCGCCGATATGGTTGCTTTTGCCGAATCCGAGGAGCTTCACGAAAAGGGATTTCTGACAAGCTCCTGCTGCCCCGCATTTGTAAGCTATATTGAAAAGACCATGCCGGAGCTTGCGCCTTATATTTCCCACAACCTGTCTCCCATGGCTACAATTGCCAAATACATTAAAGAACACGAGAGTCCCTGCAAGGTAGTGTTCATCGGACCCTGTACCGCCAAAAAGGCAGAGGTCAAGAAAAAGAGCGTCAGCCCTTATGTTGACGCCGCCATGACCTTTGAGGAGCTTCAGGCACTGTTTGACAGCCGCGATATTGATATAACGGGACTTTCCGAGGGCGTGCTCGACAACGCATCCTATTTCGGAAGAATTTTCGCCCGCTGCGGCGGACTGGCCGACGCGGTTGCCGAGGGTCTCAAGGAGCACGGCTATGATGACTTCGAACTGAAAGCCTGCTCCTGCGACGGTATTGAAGCCTGCCGCACGGCACTGCTTAAAAAGAAGAAAGGCGTCCTTGACGCAAACTTCATTGAGGGCATGGCTTGTATCGGCGGCTGTATCGGCGGTGCGGGCTGCCTTACCCACGGCGAAAAGAACAAAGCCGAAGTGGATAAGTACGGCAAGGAAGCCTACGAAAAGACCATCTCCGACGCTATATCTGTTCTGGAGAAGTAGCATTAGAATGCGGGGCTCTGCCGGGGCGCCGCCCCGAACCCCGACCACGAACGGGGCGCTGCCCCGAACCCCGGTGACATACGGGGCTCCGCCCCGTACCCCGACCACGAACGGGGCTCCGCCCCGCGCCCCGGTTAAGCATATGCGAGGCTCTGCTTCGCGCACCGCGGGATATATACGAGGCTCCGCCTCGCGCTCCGCTTAGAACCTTTTTTGAGAAAAAGGTTCTAAGGACTCCAAAAAACTTTTAATTGGGGTATGGAAATATAGAACAGTTCCCGCAGGGGTGCCGCGTTGCGACAGGCATCTGAAGAAACGCAGGAGAAAGCAAGCTTTCTCCTGCGTTTTTTCATCGCTCCACGGACGGCTTCACCGTCCGCCCCTGCGGATAAATGTTCAATTTGGTTTTCTTGCTTTCTGTGAGTAGCTCCGGGTCTGCTGTCGGCACGCTCCCGATCTTTGATTGATTCTTGCCGCGGGATATTAAATTCAGGCTGCCGGCGCGTTATCCCTTCGAATATTCCTATCTCCACTTCTGTCAGCTAATAACCAAGTCTGAATACAAAACCAAAGCGCCCCATGCGGGGCGCTTTCTCAAATTCAAATTTCCTGCTGCCGATTAAAGACTTCAGTCAACGAGAGATACTTCATGTCCCGTCCGTGCAGACTCATAAATTGCGCTCAGTATCTTAATCATATTGATACCCTGCTGAGGCTCAAAGTCAGGCTTTGCACCGTTCAGAACAACATCAACATAATGACGCAGATTGCCCTCGTGCCCCTGAACGTTTTTGTCAATGTTCAGGTTAACATCAATAAGCTGACCGAAAGCTTCACTGAATATCTTGGCTTGGGTACCGGAATTCTCCCACTTGAAGCCTGCCTTGGAGCCGCGCAGCTCCACAAAGTTGCGGTCGCCCTCTTCAATGTTGGATGCCCATGAGAACTCTATCTGCAGACAAGCGCCGTTGTCAAATTTGATAAAGCCCATGGCAAGATCCTCAACATCAAAGGTGCCATCGGATGCGGTCTCTCCGAAAGCTGCGTGCTCGGAGGAAGCCTCCGCCGTGTCATCGGAGAACTTGGAGTAAATAGAGCCGGAAACGGCAACGGGAGTGGGATTGCCCATAATGTAAATTGCAAGGTCTATCATATGAACGCCCAGATCTATCAGAGGACCGCCGCCGGACTGTGCCTTGGTGGTAAACCAGCCGCCCTTGCCGGGTATACCGCGGCGGCGAACCCAACCGCAGCGTCCGCAGTACAGATCGCCGAATTCGCCCGCGTCAGCCATACGCTTCAGCTTCTTTGCGGCGTCGGTGTGACGGTTGTTTCTCATAACCATAAGCACCTTGCCGGCTTGCTCGCTTGCAGCCTTCATCTTTTCCGTGTCCGCAACGCTTACGGAGTCGGGCTTTTCGCAGAAAACATGCTTGCCCGCTTCCAGAGACTTTACGGCAAAGGGTGAGTGCAGATAGTTAGGCGTGCAGATGTCAACAGATTCAATGTCGGAATCCTTTATAAACTCGTCAAAGTCCGTGTAGCATCTTGCATTGTCCAGAACATCGCTGTTATAGGTTGCGTGAGCGAACTCTTTCATGCTCTCGGCTCTGCCGGGAACGATATCGCAAAGCGCCACTATCTCCACATTGTCCATACGGGCGTAAGCGGTCAGATGAGCCCACTTGAAGATGCCGCCGCAGCCGACGACACCTATTTTCAGCTTTTTATCAGCCATAATTATTACCTTGCCTTTCAAAGTAAATAGAATTCTTTAGTTATTCTATCAGCACTCTCCGAAATAGTCAAGTGTTTATACAAAAAGAAAGCCGCAGTACGGCTTTCTTTTTTGCAGCGCTGTTATCTGTTATCTCTGCTGCTCTCTGTCCTGCTGATTCTTGTTCTGCTCTTTGTTCTGCTGCTGCTGATTCTTGTTCTGCTGCTGATTCTTATTCTGCTGCTGGTTCTGCTGCTGATTCTGATTCTGACTCATTTTATAATAGTCCTTTCTTTTTTTGGGTACGGTATTTACCATACACACTCATTTTTCCCGTCCGGCGGCGGTTTATTCATATTTTTATTCGTAAATAAGATTCATAATTCCGTAGAACATCTGCGCCGCCTCAGATCGGGTCAGTTCGTCATCGGTACCGATTCTTCCGCCCGAGGTGCCCATAATTCCAAGCTCGCACACGGCGTCAACGGAAGACTGAGCCCATGCCGGAACGTCGTCGGTATAAAGTGCGGAGGATACCTCCTCGGCCTCATAGCCGATAATGTTATTCAGAATAACTGCGGCTTCAGCCTTTGTAATATTGCGGTCGGGCATAAAACAGCAGCCGCTGTCCGTGTCAATACCCTTGACAATGCCCAGCTTTGCCGCGCTGTAAACATAGCTTTTGTACTTGCTGTCCACATCGTCGCTGTCGGCAAAGCCTGTGTTTGCGGCTTTGGGCAGCTTGTCAGCACCGAAAGCGTCCATAGCGGCAACAAGAAATTCAAGACGGGTCATTTTCTCCGTGGGACGGAACAGGTTATTTCCTCCGTCCTCCGTAAAGGTCATAATTCCCGCGTCCGTAACGGCAGCGGCGGCGCTTGCGCAGCAGGCGTCAGCCTCCACATCCGCAAAGGTGATCCGAGAGGTGTCCGACTTTACGTTGACGCTGACGCGCCCCTCACCGGATACATCGCCCCATTCGTCACGCACCCGATATACAAAGCTGTCCTCACCTGTCTTGTCGGAAGCGCTGTAAACAAAATCTCCGCTCTGCTCGTCATAGGAAAGCTGTCCGTTTTCGGGATACTGCAATACCTCAAAGCTCAGAGCGTCCCCGTCCGCATCAGCCGCTCTCATGGTGCCGGAGCAGTTTGTGGAGGCAAAGGTGGAAAGAGCGGGGCAACTGAGTACGGTAGGCGCATTGTTGACGCTGTCGCCGTATACAATTGAGCAGGTCATTGTATACGCGCCGTCATAGGTGAAGTTAAAGCTTGCGCTTTCAGCTCCCTCGGCGGGGACAAAGGAAAGCTCCTCCAGCTTGTCAAAAGCGATAACCTGTCCTACCGTGGCTTCGGCATCATTGTAGTACAGAGTTCCGGCTTCGGCTTGGGGAAGTGAGGTAAGGCGTACGCTGTCATGGCTGTCTCCAGCGGCGTCCGCAAATTTTTCGGCGTTAAAGCTTACGCTTTCACCGGAAAGAGCGGAAAGGGTGACCGTGTTTTCGCTTGCAATAATATCAAGGGCAGGGGACAGACCCTCTGCCGACACGGAAAAGGTACACAGCAGCGCTGCAAGGATAAGTGACAGTAAAACAAATAATTTTTTCATTTTGCGTTTCTTCCTTTCTTTATGTTCGCTTGTATTTTTGCCTGCTTTCGGCGCTCATATGACGGAAAATGAGTTTGTTATAAAAATATTCACCGAAAATTCATATTATTTCCCGCCGATATATTGATTTTGACGGGGACTTTGTGTATAATTTAATAAGAAACAGACTGCGAAGCCGCAATTATATGCAGCTTGTCAGCCGAACTGCCCACAGCGGCGGGTACATAGGGAGATACAGGAGATACATATGGAAACGAAACGCAATTTGAAGTATTTCACTACAAGAGGAATAAACATCCTCCTTATTATAGGAGTAGCAATCAGCATTGCAGGACTTCTTATGATGTTTATTATTCCTTTGGGAAACGGCTATAATTTCGGTTTTATCGTCCTTATGGTAGGCGCGGCTGTTGCTGTATTCGGCTCCGGAGCAAAATCCGCCGAGGCTGATATTGACAACGAGATCTACGGCAAGATCAAAGATATGCCCGAACAGGCACAGATCAAATACGAGGTTTACGAAAAGAGTTTTCTGAAGATACTTAATCCCGTTTTCCTCAAAGGCTTTAGCTTCGAGGGCGAAAATGTGCATTGCAAAAAGGGACCCGACCATAAGTACCGTACCGACACATATAACGCCGCACAGCTTTATTTTACACAGGAAAAGATTTATGTTTACGGCAAGCACCTGTCTCTCCTTGACGATTCCGAAGAGGCAAATTACGAGTTCGGCGGCGTATATCCTTTCCAGGATGTGGACAAGGCATATATCGAGGATAAAACGGTAAAGCTTATCGGCAGAGATATATCCGTCCATTCCTTCGGACTCAGACTCAAAGACGGTACCGATGTTTTCAAATTCAATGTAGAAGACGGTGCCGATGTTGATAAGGCGGCAGACGATATAAACCACGCCATCGAAAAGATGACGGAGCGTGCAATTGAGCGCGCCGCAGATAAGGCTGCCAAGAGAGCTGCTCTGCGTGAGTTTGATGAGAAAAACGCCAAGGCTGCAGCGGCAGACGCTCAGTAATTTTTAATCGAACCGATCATTATACAGCACACAGCAATAGGGCGTCTATCCCGTTTGCTGTGTGTTCTGTATATTTGAGCATTTTAGCCTTGTTTTGACCGTCGGCAAAAACGGCACGCAAAACAATCCGAAAACGGCTGAAAAGCTTCAAAAACGCGCAGTTTTCAGCGCGGTTTTTACTGTAATTTTTGGGGAGGATGCAGATATGCAGTATTCTTTTACGGTGCTGACGCCTATCTATAACAGAAAAGAGTTTCTTCCCGCCCTGTTCGATACTCTGAAAAACCAGACCAGACGGGACTTTCAGTGGCTTGTGATTGACGACGGAAGCAGCGAGGACAGCCGCCGCGAAATTGAGGAATTCTCCCGGGAAACCGGCATTTTTTCTGAGTATTATTACAAGGAAAACGGCGGCAAGCACACCGCGCTCAACTACTCTCATCCATATATAAAATCGGATTGGGTGCTTATCTTTGACAGCGACGACACCCTGACCCCCGACGCGGCAGAGACAATATGCGCAAAGATTTCCCGGTACGGAAACTGCCCGGAGATCGGAATTCTCAGCTTTCAGTGCGCCCTTTGCGACGGCGTTCCGTTGGTTGAGTTTGCAGACGCCGACGACACTGTTTCCGATCATATTGAATACCGTATAAACGGCAGGCGCCCCGGCGACTGCTGCGAGGTCGTCAGAACGGAAGTTTTGAAAAAGTATCCTTTTCCCGTATATGAAAACGAGCGCTTTTTGGACGAGACTCATCTGTGGCTGGGAAGCGCCGACGAATACAAAACCGTTTATATAAGCAAGGTAATTTATTTGGCGGAGTATCAAAGCGGCGGACTGACCCGTCAGGGACTTACCATGTGGGTGAAAAATCCTTTGGGGAAAATGCACTCTCAGATAGTGGGGCTTAACCCGCGTTGCTGTCTGTCATTTCGCATAAAGCGCGCCATGCTGTTGATTTTCTACGGAAAAGCCGCCGGCAAAACCCTTGGGGAAATCCGCCGTCTCAGCGGCCATCCCCTTTTTGTCGGAATGTGCACTCTGCCCGGCCTTGCCCTTTGTCTGTATTGGTACCGCTATCTTAAGGACGGAAAAAACTGATTTTCGGTATAGCTTGTCCCATTACCGCCATAATATAAATCAATATCGAGTCCATTGGGGACTTGCCGCCGGCAAGTCCCTTTTTGTGCGGGAGAGGACATATTTTCAGCCTTTTCCCATATATATGTACAAGTAATACTAAAAAGGGGTACCATAATATGAAAAGGTTGATTTCGGCATTTTTGGCGGCGCTTTGCGCCATGTGTATGCTTAATGCCACATCGGCTGAGGCGGTTACAGCCGAGGAAAACGCGCCTTTTGACGTAAAGGCGAAAAGTGCCGTGCTTATGGAAGCGGGTACGGGACGGGTATTGTATGCGAAAAATCCCAACGAGGCTCTGCCTCCCGCCTCCGTTACAAAGGTTATGACTCTGCTGCTTGTAATGGAAGCAATAGACTCCGGAAATCTTTCACTTACGGATACGGTAACGGTCAGCGAATACGCAGCGTCCATGGGCGGCTCTCAGGTGTTTCTGGAGCCATTTGAGGAAATGAGCGTTGAGGATATGCTGAAATCCGTTGTGGTGTCCAGCGCAAACGACGCGGCTGTAGCGCTGTGCGAGAAAGTAGGCGGCAGCGAGGAAGCCTTTGTAAAAATGATGAACGAGCGCGCCGCAGAGCTTGGTATGGAGAATACGAATTTCGAAAATGTCACGGGACTTGACGATGACACGGTAAATCATACCATAAGCGCGTATGATATTGCTCTCGTGTCAAGGGAACTGATTACAAAGCATCCGCTTATTCTGAATTACAGCTCCATATGGATGGATACAATAAGGGACGGAGCCTTCGGTCTGTCAAACACAAACCGTCTTATCCGCTTTTACAGCGGCGCTACGGGGCTGAAGACCGGCTCCACCTCAAAGGCCGGCTTTTGCATAAGCGCAACCGCGTCAAGAGACGGTATGGACTTGATTGCGGTCATAATGGGCAGCGAAAGCCGGGATATAAGAAACGCGGCGGCAACTCAGCTTCTCGACTGGGGCTTTGCCAATTACTGCGTATTTACCGATGAGGGCGGCGAGGGTGAAGAAGTGCGTGTTACCGGCGGCGTCGGCAGCAGCGTCGGTACGGTTATTGACCCCGTGTCCGTACTGCTTCCCAAGGGCAGCGACAAGAAAATCGAGAAAAAGTTCAGTTATAACAGTTCCTGCGCGGCACCCGTTAAAGAGGGAGACAGCCTCGGCACCGTTACCTATGAGCTTGACGGCGAGACGGTGGCAAGCGCCGAAATACGCGCCTGCGCGGATATAGACAAAATCAGCTTCGGCGGCGTTCTGAAACGGATACTGCAAAGCTATCTTCTGTATTGAATTTTTACGGATTGATTATTGTAACATATAAGGACAAAAACCGACGAAAATAATTATAAATCTCTTATATTTTTCCGTTTTCTATTGAAATTGATTTTTCTTTATAGTAATATATACATATTGATTGCATAAAAGAAAGGTCATGGAAAATGTCAGTTAAGTTAAACGAAAAGTTTGTCAAAAATTTTGTTTCATCAGCCGCTCTTGAGGCTATCGCACCCGAGGTAGAAAAGGCTCTTGAGACCGTAAAAAACAGAAACGGCGCAGGCGCCGATTTTCTCGGCTGGTATAAGCGCCCCGTTGACTACGACAGGGAAGAGTACGCACGCATTAAGGCGGCGGCTGAGAAAATCAGAAAGACAAGCGATGTTCTTATTGTTATCGGCATCGGAGGCTCCTATCTGGGCGCCCGTTCCGCTATTGAATTCGTAAACGGCAATATGCACAACGAAGCAGGCGGCAAAGTTTCCGTATACTTCTCCGGCAACAGCATTTCCTCCTCCGCTCTCAGCGACCTTCTTCGCGTGTGCGAGGGCAAGGATATTTCCCTGAATGTTGTGTCAAAATCCGGTACCACCACAGAGCCCGCGGTTGCCTTCCGTATTTTCAGAGAGCTTCTCATAAAGAAATACGGCGAGGACGGAGCGCGGGAGAGAATTTACTGCACTACCGACAAACAGCGCGGAAAGCTGAAAGAGCTTGCTGACAAATGCGGATATGAGACCTTCGTTGTTCCCGACGACATCGGCGGCAGATACTCAGTTCTTACCGCTGTGGGACTTCTCCCTATTGCGGCTGCAGGCATAGATATTGACGCAATGATGCAGGGCGCCGCAGACGCTATGAACGATTTTCAGGCTCCCGCACTTGACAATAACGACTGCCTGAAGTATGCCGCATACAGAAACCTTCTTTACAGAGACGGCAAATCCACCGAGATCCTTGTTTCCTATGAGCCTTCTCTGCAGATGTACTGCGAATGGTGGAAACAGCTTTACGGCGAGTCCGAGGGCAAGGACGGCAAGGGACTTTTCCCCGCGTCCGTAATATTCTCCACCGACCTTCACTCCCTGGGTCAGTATATCCAGCAGGGCGTGCGCAATATCTTTGAAACCGTTATCGATATTAAGAATTCCAACGACGCCGTAAAGGTTCCCTTTGACCCCGAAAACTCCGACGGGCTCAATTTCCTCAGCGGTATGGATATGAGCGAGATCAACCGCTGCGCAATGAATGCAACTCTTTACGCACACAATGACGGCGGCGTTCCCAACATCGTGCTTGAGATCCCCGACAGAAGCGCGTATACCTACGGATATATTTCCTATTTCTTTGAGCTTGCCTGCGCGGTTTCCGGCTATACTCTGGGAGTAAATCCCTTTGACCAGCCCGGATTTGAGGCATATAAGAAGAATATGTTCGCTCTGCTTGACAAACCCGACCCGTCCCTTGACGAGTTGAAGAAGTCTCTCAGAGAAAGAATGGCCGATAACTGATAATTAAAAATTTATAATTGATAATTGATAATGTAAAACGAAGCGCCCCCGTGCGCTTCGTTTTTAACACAATTATTTGAAATTATTAACAAAAATATCTATTTTATACTTGCAATTATCGTTAAAATGCAGTATAATAATGTCACACAGATAAAGCTGTGGATACTTCTTATAATCACGGAGGAAACTGATATGATTAAGTTGATCGTCGGAGTAAAGGGCACGGGCAAGACCAAGCAGCTTATAGAGCTGGTCAGCCAGGCGCTTAATACCACTAACGGAGATGTTGTTTGTATAGAAAAGGGCGATAAGCTGAGATTTGATGTAAATTACCGCTGCCGCCTTGTTGATACCGAGGCTTTCGGCGTAGCTGACGCCGCGTCTCTTTACGGCTTTGTTGCCGGCATCCTTGCAAGTAATCATGATGTTACCGACGTGTTTATTGATTCCGCACTTAAGATTTGTCAGGAGGACACCGCAGCCTTTGACGAATTTCTGAAAAAAGCTGACGGCATCGCCGAAAAGAACGATGCAAAGCTTGTAATAACCGCTTCAATTCCCGCAGAAAATGTTACGGAAACAATGAAGCAGTATATCTGACGGATATGCCGAAAAGGCATACGGTATGCGGACAGAGAGCAGCATGCCGTATGCCTTTTCTTTTGCGTTTATGATATGTATAAGGAGTGAACAAAAAAGTGAAACTGGAAACAGAGCGGCTGGAGCTTGTTCTGCTCACCCCGGACGAGCAGCTTGCATGGGCCGAAAACTCGGCAGAGCCGGAAGAAAAATATCAATGCGTATACAAAGCTGAGCCAATGGAGCCGTGGTTTGCCGAAATACTTAAAAGCCAATGCGAAAAATACGCTGGCTGTCCCGACGGGTGGGTGTGGCACGGTTTTTTCTGGATAATAAGAAAAAGCGACCGTACCGTGGTAGGCTCTTTTGACTTTAAGAGAGCCCCCGACGAAAAGGGATATACGGAAATAGGCTACGGACTGGGGGAAGAGTGGCGCGGACAGGGATATATGAGCGAAGCGGTGGAGGCGGCGTGCCGCTGGGCGCTGTCTCAACCCGAAATAAAAGGCGTCTGCGCCGAAACGGAGCCCGATAATACGGCATCCGTCAAGGTTCTCCTACGCTGTGGCTTTGCCGAAACCGGACGGGATAAATATGTAAACTGGCTGAAAACCGAAGAAAGCCCCGAGGACAGGGAGATCCGCCTGTTCTGGCAGAGATTTCTGCGCGCCGCCGGACTGTCTCCTGATACAAAACTGTATGAGGATTTTTATTTTGATATAACAGAGCAGTCTGCCAATCATCTTTTACAGTTGGTGCTTGAGGGCAAAAAACGGGCAACCTCAAGCGCGTATCCCTGCTATGAGTTAGAGGGAGAGCCATTGCCGAAGGTAGGGGATTACAGTGTAGTGACCGATTTTCACAGAAAGCCGTACTGCGTAATAGAGACTGTGGCTGTCAGTATCATACCCTTTGATAAAATGACCTTTGATGTATGCTCCCGCGAGGGCGAGGACGAATGCCTGGAAACATGGCAGGAAAAGCACCGCAGATTCTTTGCTTCCGATGCAAAGGAGTCCGGCTACACCTTTACGGAGTCTATGCCCGTGGTTTTTGAAGATTTTCGCGTAATATACAAGGAGGAAAAGTAGCTTTCATCTCACAGATTTTACAATCAGGCCAGCAAAATCAAGGAGGTATATAAGAGTTATATCAGGACAGTAAGCAACCGGCAGACAGTGAGGAGGCATAAAGATGATAGAGCTTAAAAACATCAGCAAAACCTTTAAGGTGGCACAGCGCAGCGCGGGCTTTTCGGAGGCGGTCAAGGCGCTGTTCAAAAAAGAGTATACATATGTAAACGCTCTTCGGGATGTGTCATTTACCGTGCAGGACGGAGAAATGGTAGGCTACATAGGCCCTAACGGCGCGGGAAAAAGCAGCACGGTAAAAGTAATGAGCGGAATACTGACGCCGGACAGCGGAGAATGTATTATCGACGGACTTACCCCCTGGAAAAGCAGAAAAGAGCATGTAAAAAACATCGGCGTTGTTTTCGGACAGCGCTCACAGCTTTGGTGGGATGTGCCTGTTATAGACAGCTTTGAACTGCTGCGGGACATATATAAGGTGGACGAAAGCGGGTACAAAAAGACTCTGTCCGCTCTGACGGAGCAATTGAATATCGGAGACATTATCAAAACGCCCGTAAGACAGCTTTCCCTCGGTCAGCGTATGCGGTGCGAGATTGCGGCATCTCTCTTGCACAGTCCCAAGATCCTTTTTCTGGACGAGCCTACCATAGGTCTCGACGCTGTTTCAAAAATTGCGGTCAGAGACTTTATAAAAACCCTTAATCGCGAAAACGGGACGACTGTTATTCTGACAACTCACGATATGCAGGATATTGAGGCGCTTACAGAAAGGATACTTCTTATCGGCAAAGGCAGAATACTGCTGGACGGCACCCTGTCTCAGCTTAAAAACAGACATTCGACCCATAAAACGCTTACGGTGGATTATATCGGAGAAAAGCTGCCCGAGGCTGAGAATATGACGGTTGTAAAAGACATGGGCGGACACGCGGAAATCGTCATAGATACATCTCTTATCAGCGTTTCACAGGCTGTGGCGCAGATTTCCGCGTCCGTTGAGCTAAAGGACATATCTGTCACGGGAGAGAGCGTTGACGAAACGGTGGTCTCCCTTTATAAGGAATTCAACATATGAAAAAGTATCTTTCTTTTTTCAGAATAAGGTTTATCGCGGGGCTTCAGTACCGAGCCGCCGCGTGGGGAGGTATTGCCACACAGTTTGCATGGGGGTTTTTGACCATACTGATGTACCGAGCGTTTTATGAAACCTCAGCGGACAGCTTCCCCATGACATTTTCGGCGCTGTCCACATATATATGGCTTCAGCAGGCACTTCTTGCCATGTTTATGTTCTGGTATTTTGACAACGAAATTTTTGAGGGCATCACATCAGGCACAATTGCCTATGAGCTGTGCCGCCCCTGCAATCTGTATTCCATGTGGTTTGTAAAAAATATGGCTGTACGCCTGTCAAGAGCCGTGCTTCGCTGTGTGCCAATTCTGCTTGTGGCGGCGTTTCTTCCCGATCCCTACGGTATAAGTCTGCCCCAAAGCTTTGAAGCCGGCGCCTTGTTTCTTATATCTGTAATACTTGGATTCTTAGTGCTTGTGTCTCTTTCGATGCTTGTATATATTTCGGCGTTTTATACCATTTCAACACAGGGAATACGAATGCTGGCCACATCGGTAATGGAGTTTTTATGCGGAGCTGTAATACCCATACCGTTCTTTCCGGTAGTGTTGCAAAGGGTTATGTACGTCCTGCCTTTTGCTTCCGTGCAAAGCACGCCCTTTCTGATATATACCGGTTATATAAACGGCATAGAAGCGCTGCACAGTATAGGACTTCAGGCAATATGGCTGGTGCTTTTGATGACTGCGGGGATTCTTTTAATGAAATGCTCTCTCAGAAAAATAGTTGTTCAGGGGGGGTAAACGATGAAACTATATTTGAAATTTATCGCCATACAGCTGAAATCTCAGATGCAGTATAAGGCGTCCTTTTTCATGACCGCCGTAGGACAGTTTCTTATTTCATTTTCGGCGTTTCTCGGTGTGTACTTTATGCTTTCCCGTTTTCACTCGGTAAAAGGCTTTGAACTGCCCGAAATTCTCATATGCTTTTCCGTGGTGCTCACTTCGTTTGCAATATCGGAGTGCTTTGTACGCGGCTTTGATGTATTTCCGCGGCTTATTCAAAGCGGAAATCTTGACCGCATACTTCTGCGCCCCCGAAACGAAGTGTTTCAGGTGCTGACCTCAAATATTGAATTTACCAGATTCGGCAGACTGCTTCAGGCACTGCTGATGCTTGTATATGCCGTTCCCGCAAGCGGTATAGTCTGGAGCTTTGACAAAATTATGACGGTGGTGCTTATGATAATCGGGGGCATTGCAGTGTTTTCATCACTGTTTGTATTGTACGCCGGTATAAGCTTCTTTACTGTTGAGGGAATTGAGTTTATGAATATATTCACGGACGGCACTAAGGAATTCGGCAAATACCCTGTGTCCATATACGGCAAGGGAATACTGAAATTCTATACTTATGTGGTGCCCATCGCTCTGTTTCAGTACTATCCGTTTCTGTATCTTGTGGGCAGGTCGGACAGTATAGGGCTCATCTTTCTGCCGCTGCTGGGATTTTTGTTTATGATACCATGCTACTGCTTTTTCCGCTTCGGACTCAGAAGGTATAAATCCACGGGGTCGTGACGGATTTTCTGAAACTTATCACTAAAGGAGATACACAGTGGGACTTAATATAGACAAACGGGATATACCGTCCGGAAAGCGTATTCTTGTTACAAGCGACATTCACGGACATATTGATCATTTGAAAAATGTACTTGAAAAGGCGCACTTTTGCGACAGCGATCTGCTTGTTATCGTCGGAGATATTGTGGAAAAAGGACCGCACAGCCTTGAAACCCTGCGGTATGTAATGAGCCTTTATGAAAAGGGAAACGTCGCGGTGACGATGGGAAATGTGGACTTGTGGCGGCTGTGGATGATAGACGGAATAAGCGAGGGCAGTGCCGGGGATTTCTTGGGCTATCTGCTTTCACAGCGCGCATGGAAAGGTACGAATTTTTACGATGAAATGGCGGCCGAGTGCGGAGTCAGTCTTGATTCTCCCGAGGATATACTGCGAACAAAAGATGCGATTTGCTCACATTTCAAGCCTGAACTTGATTTTCTTCGCAGCCGCCCCACGGCTTTGGAAACTCAGAACTATATTTTCGTCCACGGAGGAATGACGCAGAAAAATTTTGAAAATGCCGAAGAACTTGATCCGTACGGCTTTCTGAAGTACGATAATTTTATGAGTTGCGAGCTGTGCTTTGATAAGTACATAGTCGTAGGTCACTGGCCGATAACGCTGTACAGCGAAAAAATCCCGCAGTCAAACCCCGTCATAAACAGGCAGAAAAAGATAATATCCATAGACGGCGGCTGCGGATTAAAATCTGACGGACAGTTAAACCTTATTGAAATCCCCGATATAAACTGCAAAGTAGGTGAAATAAAGCATTACAGCTATGACGGGCTCCCCGTCTGCATTGCTCTTGAAGACCAGGAGGCGTCCGCCGATTCCCTGCATATAAAATGGACGGACAACGAAATAAAGGAGCTTGAAACCGAAGACGGCTTCACATATGCGGAGCATGTAAGTACGGGCAAAAGGCTGTGGATATGTAGTGATTATATTTATCAGGAGCATCACAGCAACGACTTTACGGATTACGCACTGCCCGTAAAAAAAGGGGACAGGCTGTCCGTTGTGAAAGTCACATCAAGAGGCATTATTGCAAAAAAGGACGGTGTAACCGGCTGGTACTACGGCAAAATCAAGGAATAGCAAACCGATACTATGAATCAAAACAACCGGCAAAGCCTGAGATCCCTACTGCGACTGTAAGCCACTGCTTGCGGCGGGACTGTCAAGCGGCAAAATCCTCTTTTTTACACCTCGTTAGCAGGTGATTTTCAGGATACCAAAAAATCCGCCGAAAGGCGGATTTTTTACAGCTTAATTATTTCAATCTGAAAGCAAATCAAAGGAATAAACGCGCACCTGGCGTTTGCCCAAGGCGTACATTTCGTTGTAGGTGGGAAGCGCGGCGACCTCAAGCAGTTTGCCGCCCAGAGCCTCGCAGGTCTTGTAGGAGGGCGCATTATCCGGGTCGCAGGTGATCGTAAGATGCTCCATACCGTGCTTTTTTGCAAGATGGAACAAAAGCCTGCACGCTTTTGCGGCGTAGTGATGCCCACGGTATTCTTCAAACACCGTGTAGCCTATGTTTCCGCCGTAATATGTATTATCGTTGTGACCGACTCTCAGGTCGCATACTCCCATGGGAGTGTCGTCCTCCGCCTTGCAGATGTTGAATTTATAAGCGGGCACATAAAGCCGGGCGGGATCGCCCTGCTTTGTCTGTATAAGCCTAAGTCTTATTTCTCCGTCGCACAGATCGTCAGTGGGGAAAAACCGCCCCTCGCCTATGGGAGTATGTATGTCTACAAGAGCGTTGCAGTCATCGGAGGACAGTTTATTGAATTCGTGCATGACGCCTACCGCGTATATGCCGCACGCCATTGCTGCGCGCAGGGTAGGGGCGAAATCTTCAAAAATAACACATTCACGCGCCCCGCAGCCAAGCAGCTCTTTTGAGTCTTTCAGCACATCGGATTTATTGTACGGCTTATCCGCAACGGAAATAAAGTGCTTCATTTTTCCGTAATCGACAAGAGTGCGAAAGCGCTCAAGCACGGACTCCCTTTGACTGGTTAGGGCGATAAACTCTGCATTGGGGTACAAAATTTCAAGCTGACGGTAGAAGGGCGCAGTCCGCAGTCCCAGCTTCTTTACACGGGCAAAGAGATTTTCCGTTCTTGTGCGGAAAAATTCTCCGTCGTCAAAGGCGACATTCTTGTTTTTCTTCAAAAGGGAGTAGATCTCCGTTTCCGGATGTCCCACATAGTTTTGCAGAAATTCTTCTTTTGTCACGGTGTGCCCCGGACAAAGCTCCTCGACGGTCTGCCTGTACGCCTCGTAGTGAAAGGGCTCCGTGTCGGTGGCAGTACCGTCAAGGTCATAAATAAACAGTTTTTTCTCGCTAAGTACGTCAAAAAAATCCAAATTTACGCTCCGAAGTCAAAAACAGTGTTTTTTGAGTATTTTTCTCCGGGACGGAGAATTGTGTCCGTAATTCCCGGATGATTAACTGCGTCGGGCATTACCTGAGTTTCAAGGCATACGCCCATATGTCCGCCGGGCTTTATTGTTCCGTAAAAAGGGGGATTGTCAGACCCTATCATATTCCCCGTATAAAGCTGAATGCAGGGCAGATCGGTAAGTATTTCCATGCTTCTGCCGCTTACGGGGTCGGACAGCCGCCCCGCACTTTTGAGCTTACCGTCAAAATCTTTTATAAAATAGTTGGTATCGTAGCCGTTGCAGTGGCGAAGAAGCCCGAAATCCGCGCCTATATCGCGTCCGATCGCTTTCTCCGTGCAAAAATCGTAGGGAGTGCCGGCTACATCGGAAAAAGTACCGTCGGGAATAAGCTTTTCACTTGTATTGCATATTCTGTCGCAATCAAGCCTGAGCAGCATATTAAGGGTGCGGCCGCTGCCTGCTCCGCACAGGTCGAAATAGGAGTGATTTGTAAGGCATACGGGCGTCGCCTTGTCGGTTGTCGCTTCATAGCTTATAATAAGCTTTGAATCTTCAGAAAGCGTGTAGGTACACCTTGCACAGAGCCTTCCGGGGTATCCCATATCTCCGTCCTCGCTTATAAGGGAAAGCGTTACCGAGTGCTCGCAAAAGCTCTCAATTTCCCAAATACGCTCGCCGAAGCCGTCGGGTCCGCCGTGCAGATGGTTTTTTCCGTCGTTTGCGGGCAGTGTGTATTTTACGCCGTCAAGGGTAAAGGTGCTGTTGCCTATACGGTTACAGCAGCGCCCCACCACCTCGCCGAAGTGACCGCAGGAGCGCCTGTAATCCTCGGCGCTGTTGTACCCAAGCACCACATTTTCCGACTTGCCGCATTTGTCGGGGACATAAAGGCTTTGCAGAATACAGCCGAGGGTAATAACCGTGCAGCTCATACCCGCGCCGTTTTCAAGGGTTACGGAATAAACCTCTCCCTCCATAAGGCGCCCGAAAAGCTTTTTCATTTCAGCACCTCCAGCACGCGCACAATAAAATCGGTGCATTTTTTAAGGCTTGATATGCTCATGGTCTCTGCGGGAGTGTGTATGCCGTTGAGCTGAGGGCCGATAGATACTATGTCAAGATCAGGCTTCTTTGAAAGGAGAACGCCGCATTCCAGTCCCGCGTGAATAACATCGACGGTGGGGGCCCTGCCGAACATTTCCTTCCATGTACTGCACATAACCTCCCGAAGCTTTGAGTCTTTTTTGTACTCCCAGCCGGGATACCGACCGTGGATACGGGTGCTTCCTTCCGCCTCTTTGCAAAGGTCGGAAATACAGCCGCAGAGCGCGTCTCTGTCGGCTTCAGACACGCTTCTGACGGATATTGTACCCGTAACACTTGAGTCTTTTGTCAGCAGTATGCCGATATTGTCGGAGGTGTGAACAAGCCCTGCGGGCTCGGCGCACATCTTCTGAACTCCGTAGGGAATTGCACGGAGAAAATTCAATACCTTATTCGCGCTGTCACGGCTCAAAGGAGCGCCGCAATTGTCCGCTTCTTCTATTGTAAGCGTTATGCCGGGCTCAGCTTTTTTCCATGCTTCCGATCTATCCGAAAAAGCCTTTTTGATTTCATCCGCTCCGGAAAGCACCGTTGCCTCGCAGCGGTCGGGTATGGCGTTGTCCTTGCCGTCG
>CAMFEL010000021.1 GCA_945949385.1 uncultured Clostridia bacterium
AGCGGCAAGCGAGAAAAAGCACAGAAGAAAGTAAACTCTCTTCTGTGCTTTTTCTATCGCTTTACGGACGGTGAAACCGTCCGCCCCTGCGGTTAATGTTCAGTCTGCTTTTCTTGCTTTCTGTGAGTAACTTCAAGTCTGCTATCGACACGCTCATTAGCGTAGCTATATTTTTACCGCGATACTTGAAACTTAGGCTAACGGGACAAGCTCTCTGCACTTAGTCGAATTTGTTATGCCCTTGCAACGCAACGCTTTGATGTTCTACCGTGTCGAGAAGAGGGGAGAGATTCTAAAGAGAGGGGAGAAGATACATCGTCTCCCCTCTCTTTAGCCGGTCGGGGAGGCTCGGAGGGGCTGCTGCCGGGACAGCAGTCCCTTCGAAAAATTCTCTCTTCACCTCTGACGGCTGATAATCAAGTCTGAAATCCTAAAGCACTATCAGTATAGCAATACTTTCTTTCTGTGGGTAACCCCAAGTCTGCTGTCGACACATTCCAAAGCACTGCTTTATATCCACCGCGAAACCTGCAACTTAGGCTGACGGCGCGTCGTCCCTTCGAAAACTCCCTTCTTCACTTCTGTCGGCTAATAATCAAATCTGAATTCTGTTCCGGTCACTTAATTACCGGTGCTATTTGCGTTTTTTCGCTTTTTCGAAACCGTTTTCACAAGCGACACGCCGCCGCTCAGCACCAGCATGGCGCCGAACAGTTTTCTGACAAGATGGGGCTCTGTGACGGATGCAAGCGTTGAGCCTGCATACGCACAAAACATTCCCACCGCACCTACAAGCAAAACCAGTCCCCAGTTCATCCGCCGCTTCGCCGAGTGAACAAACAGCGCCGCCGCAGACGCAAATATGAAAAAGTACAGATTTAAGCCCTGAGCTTCAAGCTGTCCCACACTCCGCAGAAGCGTCAGATAAATTACCAGCAGTCCGCCGCCTCCTATACCCATTCCCGATAATATACCGATGGCAAAGGCAGCCGCCATGTCAAGAAATACCGTGTTTCTCACTCCTTATGCTCATATTCATATGACCGATAGCTTTATTTTTTGCTTTTATGCCGGAATATATGCGCATTCGGCTTGCGGTTTGCCATAAATCAAACCTGTTTAATAAAACTATTGAAAACGCCGTTTGCCTGTGATATACTTTACGGTATAAAGATTATATTAAGATTTGCGTGCGGCCGTATAAGTGCAAAACTCGGCGTGCCGGAAAGAAAGGCGGTTTTCTGTCTTGAAAATAATCATCGTCGGATGCGGGAAAATAGGTACTACCGTTATACAAAGTCTGGTGTCCGAGGACCATGATGTGGTGGCAGTGGATTGGGATCGCAATGTGGTAAATGAAATAACGAATATATACGACGTCATCGGCGTCTGCGGTTCCGGTGCCGACTGCGAAACCCTGCGGGAGGCGGATGCCGCTCATGCCGAGCTGTTTGCTTCCCTTACCGGCAACGACGAGGTCAATATGCTGGCGTGCTTTATTGCCAAGCGTATGGGCGCCCGTCATACAATTGCAAGAGTGAGAAACACCGGATACAGCGAACAGTCCATCGGTTATATGCGTCAGCAGCTTGACATATCCATGACGGTAAATCCGGAGGCTCTGTCGGCGCAGGAGCTGTTTCATATACTGAGACTTCCGGGCGCTGTCAATATGGAGACTTTTTCACGCCGCAGCTTTGAAATGGCCGAATTCAAGCTGAGAGCCGATTCTCCTCTCAGCGGCATGACTCTTGCGGATATGCGGCGCAGATACAAGGCTAATTTTCTCGTGGGTGTGGTTCAGCGCGGAGAAAATGTATATATCCCCGACGGCAGCTTTACCCTTCGGGACGGAGACCGTATAGGTCTTACCGCCGATGCCGCCGAAATGATGAAACTGATCCGTCTTATGGGCATAACACAGAAGCAGGCGAAAAGCGTAATGATAATAGGCGCCAGCCGTACCGCTTTCTATCTTGCGAAAATGATGCTTGCGGGGGGCGCTAACGTAAAAATTATTGAAAAAGACAAGGAAAGATGCCGCACCTTCAGCGAGTCTCTCGAAGGAGCGGTTATAATAAACGGCGACGGTGCCCGTCAGGAGCTGCTCATGGAGGAGGGACTTACCCGCATGGACGGCTTTGTGGCGCTGACGGGTATGGATGAGGAGAACATTCTTTTGTCCTATTACGCTCAGGAGGCAGGGGTGCCCAAGGTCATTTCAAAGGTGAACAGAAGCGAGTTTGCCCTTATGGCGGATAAGCTGGGGCTGGAATGTGTTGTCTCTCCCAAAAAGGTGATTTCCGATATATTCGTCCGCTATGCGAGAGCTCTGCGCAGCTCCATAGGCAGCAAGATCGAAACGCTTTACAAGCTTATGGACGGCAGAGCGGAGGCGTTGGAATTTATAGCTCAGTCCGATTTCAAGTATCTTCATGTGCCTCTCAAGGATATTATGCTGCGACCAAATATGCTGATTGCGGGCATTATCCGCGGCAGAAAGAGCATAATCCCCACAGGCGAGGATGTTATAACGGCAGGTGACAGGGTCGTGGTGCTGACGGCACGCTCCAGAATGTCGGATCTGTCCGATATGGTAAGGTAAGGGTGGTATAATGAATCGCAGAATGGTCATATTCACCCTGGGTCAGATGGTGCTGCTGGAGGCGGTGCTGCTGCTGCTTCCCATACTGGTGTCGGCGCTGTACGGCGAGGCGTGCATAAAAGCGCTGGCACTGACCGCCGGCGGCTGTGTTCTTGCAGGCGCGCTGCTTATGCTGGCGGGGAGGACGAAAAACCGCGTTATTTACGCCAAAGAGGGCTTTCTCATTGTTTCTCTTGCGTGGATAAGCCTGTCGGCACTGGGCGCTTTGCCCTTTTTCATAAGCGGAGAGATACCAAATTATATAGATGCCTTTTTTGAAACTGTCAGCGGCTTTACCACAACGGGAGCGTCAATACTTACAAATCTGGAGAAAATGAGCCGCGGGCTGCTGTTCTGGCGCAGCTTTACTCACTGGGTAGGCGGCATGGGTGTTCTCGTGTTCATTATGGCCATAGTGCCCAATGTCAGCGAGCGCTCCATACACATAATACGGGCTGAAATGCCGGGGCCTATCGTAGGAAAGTTAGTGCCCCGGGTCAAGGATACCGCAAAAATACTGTACCTTATATATATTGGGCTTACGGTTTTGGAAATCATATTGCTGGTGGCGGGCAAAATGCCTTTGTATGACAGCATTGTTCATACCTTCGGTACCGCAGGTACGGGCGGCTTCGGCATTAAGGGGGATTCCATTGCCTCCTATTCTCCATATCTGCAATGGGTTATAACCGTGTTTATGCTGCTTTTCGGCATAAACTTCAATGTGTTTTACCTCCTTCTGGCGCGGCGCTTCAGAGCGGCGGCAAAAAGCACGGAAGTGTGGACATATCTTGCCATCGTGGGCGTGTCCGTGGCGGCTATTGCCGTAAATATACGGCATATGTATGCGACTATTGCGGAGACCGTGAGGCTTTCGGCCTTCCAGGTGGCGTCCATTATAACGACCACCGGATACTCCACCTGTGATTTCAACCTATGGCCGGGCTTTTCAAAATCGGTGCTGCTGGTACTTATGTTTATAGGAGCCTGCGCAGGCTCAACGGGCGGCGGGCTTAAGGGGTCGAGACTCATGATACTGGTGAAAATGGGGCGAAATGAACTTCGCCACCTGATCCATCCCAGAAGCGTTACTACCGTAAAGCTGGAGGGAAAACAGCTTGATGCCGCTACTCTCCATAATGTGGCAAACTACTTTATTCTCTATATGCTGGCGTTTTTCTCACTGTTTCTGGCGGTAAGCCTTGACCGCTTTGATATTGAAACGGATTTCAGCGCCGTGGCTGCGTGCTTTAACAATATCGGTCCCGGCTTCGGCGCGGTAGGACCTGCGGCAAGCTATGCCGCATACTCGCCGCTGTCGAAAATAGTGCTGTCTCTGGCAATGCTTTTGGGACGACTTGAGATCTTCCCGGTAATTCTTATGTTTGTACCCTCTACATGGACTAAAAAATAATGAAAGGCTTCCCAAAGTCATGGCTTTGGGAAGCCTTTTTGTATGTTTGCTCCGAGAATTTATTCAAGCTCCAGATGCTCGCAGTTCAGAAAGGCCTGGGCGCTGATGGTACTGGTTACGGGGATAAGCGTTTTTGCTCCGCAGCGCTCGCACTTCACCTCCACCCCGTCCGCCGTGACTTCTACGGTGTAAACGCCCTCGTCTTCGGGACAGCGGCAGCTTATGGCACCTGATTCGTCAAGGTCGCGTATGACAAAATTGACGATTTCCAATATCTGCGGGTCGCTCAGTATGGCGCTGTCCTCGCCGCGTGCCTTGGAAAAGCCTTCGTAATCGGCCTCTCCCATAAGCTCCCGAAGCTCGTCGTCCGCTTCTTTTTGCGCCGCTTCAACGGAGTCCTTTTTGCCTAACAGGCATATATCAACCCCCGAATAGGGACAAGGCAGGGAAAACAGCTCTTTATCGAAAAACACTTGCGACGAAACGGAAAAATTGTGGGGCTTGGGGCAGATAAAGCAGGGAACGGTAAAGCGCAGCTTTTTATCCTTTGTATAAACCAGCGTAAGCTCCTCCTCGCAGCCGCAGGGACATCTGAGCCGAAGCATATCCGCCGACAGGGTGAAAAGTCCGGCAATGCCCGTGACCCAGCTTCCGCAAGCGGGGCAGCGATAAGATACGGTGGTCTCCTTCTGGTTGAGAAGCATTGAAAAACCACACCTTTCCGAAATAGGTTGTTACAGCCGGCTTTTGCCGCTGTGCTTATTATGCTTATTATGGCGGCAGAAGCGCCCGGTTATTCCGCACTCTCCTCCGCATTTCTCTGCGACATGGGCACATACTTTGCGCGCTCTCTGACGCACTTATATGCGGGACGGATGATTTTTCCCGCGTTCTGGAGCTCCTCCAGACGGTGCGCGCTCCAGCCCGCTATTCTGGCAACGGCGAAAATAGGGGTGTAAAGCTGCTCTGGCAAGTCAAGCATACGGTATATCATGCCGCTGTAAAAGTCTACGTTGGGGCTGACGCCCTTATAAATCCTGCGCTTTTCTGCAATAAGCTCGGAGGCGCATTTTGCCGTTCTCTTATAAAGATCGTACTCCTCCTGAAGCCCTTTCTCCACGGAAAGCCGCTTTGCAAACACCTTAAGTATCTCGGCACGCGGGTCGGACAGGGAGTATATGGCGTGACCCATGCCGTATATAAGCCCGCTGCGGTCAAAGGCCTCTTTTGCAAGCACCTTGGATAGATAATCCCTGACTGAGCCGTCGCTGCGGTCGGGAATGTTTGCCTTCATATCGTCGAACATATGGACGACTTTTATATTGGCGCCGCCGTGACGGGGACCCTTGAGAGAGCCCAGAGAGGCGGCTACCGCAGAGTAGGTGTCCGTGCCGGAGGAGGTCACCACGTGGGTGGTGAAGGTGGAGTTGTTGCCGCCGCCGTGCTCTGCGTGCAGAACAAGGGCAAGGTCAAGCGTGCGTGCCTCCGTCTCCGTGTAGGAGCCGTCGGGACGCAGTATATGCAGAAGGTTTTCCGCCGCGGAAAGCTCCGGACGGGGCGGGTGGATATAAAGGCTGTTGCCGTCGTGGTAATGGGAGTATGACTGATACGCATATACCGAAAGCATAGGAAACAGGGCGATGAGCTGCAAGCACTGTCGCATTACGTTTACGGGAGAAATATCGTCCGCATTTTCATCGTATGCATACAGCGTGAGAACGCTCCTTGCCAGCGTATTCATCATATCGTGGCTGGGGGCTTTAAGTATAATGTCGCGAACAAAGTTGGTGGGCAGACTGCGGTAAGCGCCCAGCTGATCCCTGAATGCCGCAAGCTCTGCGGCGTCCGGCAGGGAGCCCATAAGCAAAAGGTAGACGCACTCCTCAAAGCCGTACCTTCCGTCGTGCAGAAAGCCGCCTACAATATCGCGTATATTTATTCCGCGGTAATAAAGCTCACCGGGGGCGGGGACGGTCTCGCCGTTTTCCGTTTTTGAGGAAACGATCTCGGAAATCTCCGTAAGCCCGGTAAGCACACCGCGCCCGTTAATGTCACGCAGTCCGCGTTTTACATCGTACTGCGTATACATTTCGGGCATTATTTCGTTGGCGGCAGCGCTTTTTTCCGCCAGTCGGTGCAGATAAGGTGTATTTTCACTGAAGGGATTTTTTGCCATTGTTATACATACCTTTCAACTGTCGGGAATATATTTATATTAAATATATTAACCCAATAAAATGAACGGCGTGTGAATGAAGAAAAGATTTACTGTCAATTTTTTCAAATTCCGCCGCCATCTTATAATAGCAGCGGGCAAATTCGGGGTTTTGAAAGGGGATGGGAAAAGAATGCATTTCGACTACAAAAAAGACGCGCCCATAGAGCAGGTAAACGCGGATTTTCTCACAAAAGAGGAGCTTGTCCGACACCGCGATATATATATGGGTGAGCAGGCGGCGGCGCTGTCCGTGTTTACGGACGGCAAAGACAAATGCGACGCGCAGGTGCTTTGCAGGCTTCCGCCCTCGGCGTTTCCGCGCTATATGCGGAATATGCTTGATTCAATTCGCGAGGACGCGGGGGGATATGTGTGTCATCGGGCGTTTTTTGCCTCAATAGGAAGCGGCGGCGCAGTTCCCGCCGAGGCGAGAAAGCTTATCAAAAGCAGCTTCGGCAGTCTTGAAGGCCTGCGTTTTGCCTTTACCGACGCGGCCAAAAAATACAGAGAACAGGGGTATTTGTGGATAGCGGAGGAAAATCTGCGGCGGCACCGTGCTCTGAAGCTTGTTTTCACGAAGGGAAACAGCCTTTTGCCGCCCCATATGCACGGAATTCTGTGTCTTGATATGTGGGAGCATTCCTACTCCGGACGCTACGGCTGTGACCGGGGCGCCTATGCCGCGGCTTTTCTTGCGTGTGCACGGTGGGAAAAGCTTGTTCTTGTTCGGTAAAAGAGGGAGTCCTTTACGGCGAGCAGTAATTCTTATACACATCGATAGCGTCAAAGACGGGGGTGTATTCGCCGAAGGCGTATGCGGTTACAAGAATGTAGCGCGGCGCGCAAAATTCGGCGTTTTCCTCCGTGCAGTTGGCTGCAAAGGTGGCAAGACAGTTTTTGCCCTCTATGGTGTAGCCGGTCTTACCGCCCTGCACGAAAACGCCCTCGGCTTCGTCTCCCGCCATGCGGGATTTCAGTGTGCCGGTAAGCTCTATGCCGTCGGGATGCTCGGCTGTGGAAGAGGTAGTGTACTTATAGGTTGCAAGCACTTGCCTTGTGGCCTCGTTGTTTATGGCATAGCGCAGAATAGCCGCCATATCCTCGCAGGTGCTGTAATGGTCGTCGTCGTGAAGACCGCTGGCGGTGACGAAATGAGTATCTTTGAGCCCCATTTCGGCGGCTTTTTTGTTCATCAGTGCGGCAAAAGCCTCCTCGCTGCCCGCCACATATTCTGCAAGGGCTCCGGTGGCGTCGGCACCCGAGGGGAGAATACAGCCGTACAGCAGATCTTTCAGGGGCACGCTCTCCCCTGCCGAAAAGCCCGCCACGGAAGCGTTCTGGCGGTAATATTCGTCAAGCATCTCGGCTTTGAAGGTATATGTGTCCTCAAGATTATCAATATTTTCATATGCCACGATAAGCGTCATTATCTTAGTCATGGAGGCGGGGTATATTCTGTCGCCCGCGCCCTTTTCGGCTATGACCTTGTTGGTGCTGAGATCAATAAGTATGCCGTAGCCGCTGTCGATCTGCAGCGTTTTCGTGGAGTCCGTATACTCCGCAAAAAGGGAGTTGTTTTTCGTGGGAGCGTCCGTTTTGCCCTTGTCGGGGGTACTGAGCTGCACTTTATCCTTGACTGCCGGGCTGTTTGAATCCGTCTCTTTTTTCGAGCAGGACTGGATGCCGAAAACTATAACGCAAACTGTGACAAGCAGCGCAAGCAGGGAAAAAAGGAACAGATTGCGCTTTGTGTTGGGGCCAAGGACTAAGCCGGAGTTTGCCGACATAATGTCTGAATTTTTCGCATGTGGCGCCGCCCCGCCTGCGGTATTTCGGGCGCTTTGCGCTTTCTGAGCGTATGCGTTTTTCTCTCTTGCGGCGCGGCTCCCGTTCTGTGTGCCCTGCGCGACCTGCGCACCCTGACGGCTTTGCGGATACCGCTGTCTGCCGTCCGTGCTTGCGGAGCCTGCGACCGCGGGCTGCCGTCGCGCATCCCGCATATGGTGTCTGTTTTGCTCCGATTGCAGGGGAATTTGCTGCGGGCGGCGCTGCACTGTATTCGCTTCGTTGCGTTGCCTTTGCCCGGTGTCGTTGCTTGAAGCACTGCGGCTGTCTCTCGGTGAGCCGAATGCCTGAGCGCGCATCTGCCGCAGTCTTTGGACGTCGTTTTGGGGATATTTATTCTGATTTCTTCCGGTTTCGCGTTCGTCCAAAATATCCCCTCCTTTTGTTTTATATGCCGTGCCGCAGGTTTGCGGCGTTTTTTGTTTTTGCTTATCTTAAAGGCTGCCGCGCTTCTTATTTGGATTTGCGGCAAAGCTTATTGATACCCTCTTTGAGAGCGGCGCAGAACTCATCGATCTCCGCTTTTGTGTTTTCGTGGGAAAGACTTATGCGCAGAGAGCAATCGGCCTCGTTTTCAGGCAGACCGAAAGCAGTAAGTGCGCGGCTGACCCCGCCGGAATGAGCGGAGCAGGCGCTGCCCGCGCTGACACAGATGTCCCGTCCGGACAGGTAGTTCAGCACGGTTTCGCTTCTTATATCGGGCAGAGTAATATTTACAATACCCGCAAGACGATCGGCCGGCTCGTTTATTCTGACTTCTTCCGGCAGCTTTTTTGCAAGATATGAGCTTACTTTTTTCACAGCCTCTGCGCGGGCGGAAAGCTCTCTCATGCCCTCGTCGCAAGCCGCGCCGAATGCCGCAATAGCCGGCACATTTTCCGTGCCGCTGCGAAGTCCCGCTTCCTGCCCGCCGCCGTATATTACGGGGACAAGCCGCTTTGCCCGCAGCACCTCGGCGGTGACATACAAAGCGCCCGCTCCCTTGGGGGCGTATATTTTATGGGAGCTTACCGAAATCGAGTCTGCTCCCAGCGCTTTTGGTATAAGGGACATTTTCATAAATGCCTGAACCGCGTCGCAGTGAATAAATGCTTTGGGCGAGGCGGCGCGGACAATATCCGCCGCGCCTTTTATGTCATATACGGCTCCCGTCTCGTTGTTTACAAGCATGAAAGCACAAAGGATAAGGGAGGCGTCGGCGTGCTCTCTGATAAAGTCAAGGTCAAGGCGCCCGCCCCTTGTGGGCACGTGCAAAACGGTAAAGCCCTCGCGGCTGAGCTGTGCGGCGGGTTCCTCTACCGAGGCGTGCTCCCCGTCGCCTATCATAACCGTGCCGCGGCTGCCTGAGCGCTCGGGACGGTTTTTTGCCCTGACGGAGCCGAGCATTGCCAGATTATTGGCTTCGCTGCCGCCCGAGGTGAAAATAATACTGCCGTCGGCGGGACGGCGTATACAGAATGCGGCTTCCGCCGAGCGGCGCGCCTTTTGAAGCAGGGCGTTTGCGGCGTCTCCCGCACGGTGTACGGAGCCGGGATTTCCCCAGCACTCCGACAACGCCTCTCTCATGGCATTGAGAGAGGCGTCGGAAGGTTTTGTAGTTGCGCTGTTGTCAAGATAGATCATTTTTTCCGACCTTATCTGAAGCTGAAATTATCAATAACCTCGCCCAGTGTATCAAGGTGAGACTCGTAGAAATCGGGGGTGGAGGTATAGGTGATGTAGTAAACATAACCTCCGCGCACGCAGGCGACCATAATATAGTTGTACTCCTGCCCGTTCAGAACGCCTGAAAACTCAAATCTTGCGCCGTCAACGCCGCCCAGCTTTGCATCTTCCCGTACAGGCTCGCTGCAATCGGTATACAGCGAGCAGAAGCTCTTATAAAAGCCGTCCCACCATGTGTCAACGGTTTCATCCACGGCAGCGCCGTAAGCGGAGGCGGAAATGCTGGTGGCGTCTGCGGAGGAGTAAAAGGCGGAGGTGTAAAGCTCCGACTGATCCACGCGCCAGTCCTCGGGCACATACATAACATAGTCGACGCTGTCGGAGGAAGCAAGCTTCATCCCCTTGGGAGCGTCTCCCTCCTGTTTGCCGCAGCCCGCAAGCAGAGCCGCTGCCGCGACAGCCGCTGCCAATATAAATGCGATTTTTTTCATAGGTGAATTTCCTCCGAAGTTTTCAGGTGCGCACAGCGCCCGAAAGATTGTATGCGGAAAATCCGGGTCAATGCCGCCGGATGCCTGTCCGGCTGCCGTGCGCCGTTTCGGTTATTCGTAGATGGGGTATCTGCGGCAGATCTCGGTAACTTCTGCGCGGATAGCGTCTGCGTTTGCTTCGAAATCGGTAGCCGCCAGAGTGATCAGACGGGCGAGAGTTTTCATATCCTCAAGACCCAGCCCGCGGGAGGTGACCGCCGCGGTTCCCACGCGGATTCCGCTTGTGACAAAGGGCTTTTCGGGGTCGTTGGGAATAGCGTTCTTGTTTACGGTGATATACACCTCGTCAAGCCGCTTTTCCATTTCCTTGCCGGTAATGCCGAAGGGGCGCAGGTCTACCAGTATGAGATGGTTGTCCGTGCCGCCGGACACCAGATTGAAGCCGCTCTCCAGAAGTCCCTTTGCAAGCTCGCGGCAGTTGTCCAATACTCCCTGCTGATAAACCTTGAAGGAAGGCTTCAGAGCCTCTCCGAGGCAAACTGCCTTTGCGGCGATAACGTGCTCCAGAGGGCCGCCCTGCATACCGGGGAATATAGCCTTGTCAATTGCCTTTGCATATTCCTCGCGGCAAAGGATCATACCGCCGCGGGGACCACGCAGGGTCTTGTGAGTGGTGGTGGTAACAACATCGGCGTAGGGCACGGGGGAGGGATGAAGTCCTGCCGCCACAAGTCCCGCGATGTGCGCCATATCTACCATGAACAGAGCGCCTACGCTCTTTGCAATAGCCGCAAAACGCTCAAAGTCTATAATACGGGGATAAGCGGAAGCGCCTGCGACTATAAGCTTCGGCCTGCACTCCTTTGCAATGCGCTCCACCTCGTCGTAATCAATATATCCGTCACCATTTATACCGTAAGGCACGAAGTTGTAGTTCTTTCCGGAAAAGTTTACGGGACTGCCGTGGGTAAGATGTCCGCCGTGAGCGAGATTCATGCCCATAACGGTGTCGCCGTGCTCCAGAAGCGCGTGATATGCTGCAATATTTGCCTGCGCGCCGGAATGGGGCTGAACATTGGCGTGCTCTGCGCCGAACAGACGGCAGGCGCGCTCAATGGCGATGTTCTCCACCACATCAACGCACTCACAGCCGCCGTAGTAGCGGTGTGCGGGATAACCCTCGGCGTATTTGTTGGTAAGAGGGGTGCCCATAGCCAGCATAACGGGCTCGGAAACAAGATTCTCGCTGGCGATAAGCTCAAGTCCGCGCTTTTCGCGTGCGTACTCGGCGGCAACGGCGTCCCCTACCTCGGGGTCGTAGTTTTTCAGAAGTTCAATGACGGAGTTTACCATGACAAAGTCCTTTCAATTATTACTAATGATATAATTATACAGCATATCTCTGCGCAAATCAATGATTATTTTTTGATTGTTTGTGATTTCAGCGCAGATTACAATATATATGTCTTACGTGAGTTCTGTTTCTTGACAATAAGGCAAAAAGACTGTATAATGATAAATTAGGTAAGGAGCGCCGTGACGGCGCAGCATAAAAAGAGCGTTTCTGAAAGGACGGCTTTAATCGGAATGAGTTCGGATCTTATTGAGTCCATAGAAAATGCGCTGCCCACTATGTCAAAAGGGCAGAAGCGTATTGCCGCATATATTACGGAGCATTGCGAAAAGGCGGCGTATATGACCGCCTCCCGTCTCGGCGAGCAGGCGGGGGTATCGGAGTCAACCGTGGTGCGCTTTGCCATTGAGCTTGGCTTTGACGGCTACCCGGAGCTTCACAGCGCCATGCAGGAGACCCTGCGCAAGAGGCTTACCGGCGTACAGCGGCTCAAGGTGGCGAACGACCGCTACACGGAGGACAATGTGCTGGAGGAGGTACTGAGTGCCGACGCCCAGAGAATTGCGGCTACCGTTTCTCTTACGGACAAGGAGGAATTTCGCAAGGCAGTTGACGCCATTATGAATGCAAACAAGATCTACGTTATGGGAATGAGGTCTTCTTTCTCCCTGGCGGAGTTTCTTGACTACAACCTGAGCCTTATTTTCCCCAATGTTTCGCTGGTGCGCAACGCGGGGGGCGGTGAGATATTCGAGCATCTTATGACAATACGCGAGGGAGATACTGTTATTGCCATTAGCTTTCCCCGCTATTCCAACCGCATAATCAACGCCGTGGATTTTGCCAATTCCTGCGGCGCCAAGGTGGTGGCTATTACGGACGGTGAGTCGTCGCCCATTGCAAGGGGCGCGGTGGCGGCTTTGTACGCAAAGAGCGATATGGCGTCCTTTGCGGATTCCCTTGTGGCGCCTCTTTCCATAATCAATGCACTTCTTGCCGCAATCGGTATGAAGAAAAGGGATGAGATCGCCGCGACTCTTGCCCATCTTGAGTCCGTTTGGGACGAATATAACGTATACGACAAAAAGAGCAAATAAAAAATCTTCATTTTTATGCTGTCGCAGGACGGCAAAGGGGGTGAGCGCCGTGAACATGACCGAAGCCGAAAAAACGGTGGCGGTGGTGGGCGGCGGCGCCGCGGGTCTTATGGCTGCTGCGGCGGCGCTTGACGCAGGAGCCCGGGTGGTTTTGTATGAGAAAAATCCCGTATGGGGGAAAAAGCTCAGAATAACCGGCAAGGGCAGGTGCAATGTGACTAACGACTGCACTCCCGACGAGATACTGAAAAATGCAGCGAGAAATTCCAAATTTCTTTACAGCGCGGTATACGGCTTTACTCCTGCCGACGTTATGGCGTTTTTTGAGGGTGCGGGAGTACCCCTTAAAACAGAGCGCGGACGGCGCGTTTTCCCCGTCAGCGACAGAGCCGCGGATATTGCCGAAGCACTTATCGAAAAGGTGCGGGGAGCGCGGACGGTCAGAACGAGGATAGAAGGACTTTGCGTGCGCGACGGGGTATGCGTCGGTGTGCGTGACGCTTCCGGCGAGCATACTCACGGCGCTGTGATACTTGCCACCGGCGGACTATCTTACCCGGGCACCGGCTCCACGGGGGACGGGTACAAAATGGCGCGGGACGCGGGTATCGGGATCTCGGATCTGTCGCCCTCTCTTGTCCCGGTGGTTTGCAGGGAGAACACCTCGGCGCTTATGGGGCTTTCTCTGAAAAATGTCCGTCTTTCCGTTATATACGGCGGAAAGTGTATTTGGAGCGAGCAGGGAGAAATGCTGTTTACTCATTTCGGTGTAAGCGGTCCTTTGGTTCTGTCGGCTTCCGCCCATATGCAAAAAGGCAGCGTGGGAGACTACGGTCTGGAAATCGATCTGAAGCCCGCTTTGGACGAGGCAACGCTTGACGCAAGGCTTGTGTCCGACCTTACGAAATACAGGGCGCGGGATTTTATCAATTCGCTGTATGATCTTTTGCCGCAGAAGCTGTGCGCCGACGTGGTGGCAAGAAGCGGTATAGACGGGCGCAAAAAGTCCGGAGAGGTCAGCCGCAGCGAGCGGCATAAGCTGCTGTCCGTGCTGAAGCACTATACGCTGACTCCCACGGCGTTTCGCTCGTTTGACGAAGCAATTATAACCCGCGGGGGTATTCGCACCGATGAAATCTATCCCGCTACCATGATGTCGCGCAAGGTGAAAAATCTGTTTTTCGCCGGGGAGATTATTGACGTGGACGCCTACACCGGCGGATATAATCTGCAGATAGCATGGTCAACCGGGGCGGCTGCCGGAAAGGCGGCGGCAAAGTCCGTTTCGGGAAGCTGACACGGGCAAAGTGACGCAGGCGGGTCTTTCGGGATAGCCGTGATGACCCATATAAAAAGGAGCATATTCATTATGAAACTGAAAATCGCAATCGACGGTCCCAGCGGAAGCGGCAAAAGCACGCTGGCGAAAAACATAGCAAAAGCGCTGGGACTTGTATATGTGGATACGGGAGCTTTGTACAGGACGGTGGGACTGTACGCAAGCCGCTGCGGTATTGCAATTGACGACGCCGCGAAGGTGGCGGCACTGCTGGACGGCGCCCGCGTATCGCTGAGATATTCCGACGGGACGCAGAGAGTATATTTGGGAGACGAGGATGTTACGGAGCTTATAAGAACGCCGGAAATATCCATGTACGCTTCCGCCGTGTCTAAGGTGCCCGCTGTCAGGAAGTACCTTTTGGAGGTACAGAAAAAAATGGCAAGCGAGGGCGGGGTGGTCATGGACGGACGCGACATCGGCACGGTTATTATGCCCGACGCCGATGTAAAGCTGTTTATGGACACGGATATGCAGACCCGCGCTCAGCGGCGCTACGAGGAAATGAGCCAGAAGGGCATTGAAAGCACAAGGGAAGAGGTTCTCAGGGACATGGCGAAAAGGGACAAAAACGATTCCGAGCGCGATATTTCGCCCCTGACGCCTGCCGACGACGCAATATTTCTCGACAATTCCCGCATGGAGCCGGAGGAGACTCTGGCGGCAGCGCTGAAAATCATAAACGACAGGCTCAGCCGTTCTATCTGAGACGGAGCATTGACGCAGGGAGGCAGTAATGTCATACAGCACGGTTTATAAAGTATTTGCCCGCCCTTTCAGGGCGCTGTTCAGAATACACATCCACGGAGAGGAAAATCTTCCCGCAGACGGAGGATATCTGGTGTGCGCCAACCATACCAGCGTTTTTGATGTGGTGATAGTTTCGGTGGCGGTTCGTCGTCAGGTCATGTATATGGCAAAGGCGGAGCTTTTCCGCATACCGGTTATCGGCAAGATGCTGGCTTCTCTGGGCGCCTATCCCGTAAACCGCGGCATGGGCGATGTGACTTCCATCAAAAAGTCCATTGCATTTCTGGATAATGGGGAGCTTGTGGGCATTTTTCCGCAGGGCACGCGCCGTCCGGGAGTCGACCCGCGCACCACTCCCTTAAAGCACGGTGTGGGCATGATAGCTTACCGCGCCAAGGCGGGAGTTATTCCCATGTATATCAAAACGAAAAATCATCATGTCCGCTTCTTCAAAAGGACGGATCTTTATATAGGCAGTCCCATTGAATACGGCGAGCTGGGCTTTACGGAGGGCGGAATGAAGGAATACAACGCCGCCGCCGGGAAGGTGTTTGACCGTATTTGCTCTCTGGGAGATGAAAAGGAAAACTGAGACGCTCTTTTGCGGCGTGAAAACGGAGGGCGGATTTTCGCTATGGAAATAAGAGTTGCGAGTCACGCGGGCTTTTGCTTCGGTGTCCGCCGCGCCACGGAGGCGGCAGAGGCTGCGCTGTCCGGCGGCGGCAGGATATATACGCTGGGCAGGCTCATACACAATGACGGATACATTCAGTCCCTGAAAGAGAGGGGCGTTGAGGAAATAAGCTCAGACGATATAGACTCCGTCTGCGAGAGGGCGAGGGGCGGCGAAAAAATTACCGTGGTGATACGCGCCCACGGGGAAATAAAGGAAGATCTCGAAAAGCTTCAGCGCTGCAGTGCCGAAAACAGGTGCTTTACGCTCCTTGACTGCACCTGCCCTTATGTCAACAAGGTGCGCCGCATTGCTTCGGAAAATTCGGGAGAGGGACGGCTGTTTATTCTTATAGGCTCCGCCGAGCATCCCGAGGTCAGGGGCATTATGAGCTGCTGCAGGGGCGAGGGAAAAGTGTTCGGCAGTGCTTTGGAGCTTGAGCGTTGGATGCACTCCGAAAACGCTCCCGCACCCGGCTCGGTGCGCATTAGTATTGCCGCTCAGACTACTCAAAAACTGTCGGAATGGAAAAAATGTTTGAAAATTCTCAAAAAACTATATACAAATGCCGAAGTTTTTGATACAATATGTAATGTTACTGAAGAAAGGCAGACCGAAGCGGAGGCGCTGGCCGATGAAAGCGATGCAGTTATAGTCATCGGAAGCCGCGGCAGCTCCAACACGGTCAAGCTTTACGAAATCTGTAAAAGTAAGTGCAACAGCACATTCCTTTGTGAAGACGCAGATTCTCTCAGGGACTTGGTCATTCCCGAATGTAACACTTTATCCATTACTGCCGGCGCATCTACGCCGTTCAGTGTAATACAGGAGGTAAAAGAAAGAATGAGCACAGAAACAGAAAACTTTGCTGAACTGCTCGAGCAGACCATGAAAACTATAAATCCAGGAGATATCGTCGTCGGTGTTGTTACATCCGTTTCCCAGAATGAGATCACCCTTGACCTCGGCGCCAAGACTACCGGCGTCATCCCGCATGACAAGCTTTGCGACGATCCTCAGGCCAAACTGGATCAGCTTTTCAAGGTGGGCGACGAGGTAAAGGCTAAGGTCGTAAGAGTCAGCGATATCGAGGGTATCGCGGTACTTGACAAGCTGCGTGTTGACGCAGACGCAAACTGGAACGACATCGTTGCTAAATACGAGTCCGGTGAGACCGTTGAGGGCAAGATCATTGAGTGCGTTAAGGGCGGACTTATCATTTCAATAAACTCCGTTCGCGTATTCATCCCCGCTTCCCTTTCCGGCGTTGCAAAGAGCGCAGGCGCAGACGCGCTTCAGGCTCTTGTGGGCACCGTTCAGAAGGTAAAGATCATCGAGATCAAGGAAGAGCGCAAGAGAGCGTTTGCTTCCATCCGCGCCGTACTGGCTGAGGAGCGCAAGGCGAAGGAAGAGGCGTTCTGGGCACAGGTTGAGGTCGGTCAGATATACGAGGGCCCCGTTAAGAGCCTTACCAATTACGGCGCTTTCGTGGATCTGGGCGGTGTTGACGGTATGGTACATACCAGCGAGCTTTCCTGGAGACGCATCCGTCATCCTTCCGAGGTTGTAAGTGTGGGCGATGTTATCAAGGTTTACGTCAAGGCGCTTGACCGCGAAAAGGGCAGAATTTCTCTCGGCTACAAGACCGAGGATACCGATCCCTGGCACATCTTCTGCGAGAAGTATTCCGTAGGCGATACCGCCAGCGTGAAGATCGTATCTCTTATGCCTTTCGGCGCTTTTGCCGAGGTGGTTCCCGGTGCTGACGGACTTATCCACATAAGCCAGATCGCAGATCACAAGATCGCCGCTCCCGCAGATGTTCTCAAGGTAGGCGATGTGGTTGATGCAAAGATCACCGCTATCGACAACGAAAACCGCAAGATCAGCCTGTCCATCAGAGCTCTTCTTGAGGAGGCTAAGGCTGCTGAGGAAGAAGGAGACTCCGAGGAGGCTGCCGACGAGGAACTGGTTTATTCCACCGACGCTCCCGCAGCGGCTGAGGCTGAGACCGAAGCTGAGACGGAAGCTGAAGCTGAAACCGAGGAATAATTCATCTGAATATTTTCGGAAAAATCAAAAAGGAGTCAGTGCCGTCTGACTCCTTTTTTGCCGATGTGCCGCGCAGCGCAGGGAGAATCGTTCCGCATTACTGCACATTGGGGCATAACACCGCTTCGCACAAAATGTCAGGAAAACATATCATTCATAAGGTATACTTGTCATACGGAAGGGGGAAAGCTTATGGACTGGATAACGGGAATACAGCGAGCCATTGATTATACGGAAGCGCATCTTGCGGAGGAAGTCGACTATGAAGCCGCGGCAAGGGAGGCCGCCTCGTCGCCGTTTCATTTTCAGCGTATGTTCAGTATGCTTACAGGCTGCACTTTGGGCGATTATATCCGTATGCGCCGTCTGTCGCTTGCCGCCGATGAGTTGATATGTACAGATCATAAAATCATTGACATTGCTCTGAATTGGGGTTACGATACCCCGGAGAGCTTTTCCCGAGCATTTACCCGTTTTCACGGCGTCACGCCCTCAGAGGCACGCCGCGGAGGTAATGTGAAATCCTTTTCCCGTCTTTCCGTAAAACTTATTTTAGACGGAGGTAATCTTATGGATTACAGAATTGAAAAGAAGGACTCCTTCAAAGTGATTTGCCGCAAAAAGCAGGTGAACAAGCCCCAGGGTGATACTGCGACCGCAGATATTTCCGCTTTCTGGAATCAGTGCGGCGCGGACGGTACCGTGGAAAGGCTGTGCAGATACGCAAGCTTTGACAAGCTTCACGGCATACTGGGCATATGCTTTTCGGGAGAGCTTGAGAACTGCGGCTTCCCCTACGGAATCGGTGCTGAGTGGAACGGTCAGCCTGTTACCGACACGGATTTTGACATTGTGGACATCCCCGCATACACCTACGCCGTGTTTCAGTGCAGGGGAAAGATGCCCGACGCTTTCAGGGAAACCTACAAAAAGATCTGTACGGAGTTCTTTCCGCAAAGCAGCAAATACGAATACGGCAGCGGCATAGAGCTGGAGGTCTACCCCTCCGCCGATGTGCAGAATCCCGACTATACCTGCGAAATATGGATAGCGGTAAACGAAAAGAAATAACTGCATTCCGCACACGGCAGACTGAAAAAACCGGCAGAAATGCCGTTTTTTCGATATGCTTTTAAACTATATATTGCTTACGCAATATGATATACGGCTGACGCCGAATGATATACTTGCTTTGCAAGTATGATATGATATCCGTTCCTTTATACGCGAAGCGTAAATCATCTGCGAAGCAGATATCATTGAAATAAGAGAAACACCTCTCTGAATGTATTTTGCCATTCACTCTTCCTTGTGTCTACTTTTACTATACAACTTTCCGAATATACGGGCAATGAGAGAGTGAAGAGTGAAAAGTGAAGAAGTAATAAGTAAAAATCCCTCAGACGATAATCTGAGGGATTTTTTCCGAAAGGCGAGCAATAAGGTGCGTAAACATGGGTAAAAACGAAGAAAAGGTGCGT
>CAMFEL010000022.1 GCA_945949385.1 uncultured Clostridia bacterium
GCATCTGAAGAAACGCAGGAGAAAGTAAACTTTCTCCTGCGTTTCTTCATCGCTTTACGGACGGCTTCACCGTCCGCCCCTGCGGTTAATGTTTAGTTTGCTATTCTTGCTTTCTGTGAGTAACTGCAAGTCTGCTGTCGACACGCTCCCGAGCGTTGCGTTATTTCTGTCGCGAGACTTGAAGTTTAGGCTAAGGGGGCAAGCTCCCTACACTTAGTCGAATGTGTAGTGCTCTTGCAACGCAACGATTTGATGTTCTTCCGTGTCGAGAAGAGGGGAGAGATTCTGCCTTGCAGGGAGAGCCCTGCGGGACTGCTGACGGGACAGCAGTCCCTTCGAATTTTTCCTCTCTCCGTTTCTGTTAGTTAATTTTCAAGCCTGAAGATGTATAATTTACATATTATTTACATTTTAATTTTATGTAAATATTTTGTATTTATTTTGAAAACAATTCGCTGAATTATGACTAAAAAGCAAAAAGATGCACCGCCGCGCTTGACATTATCGCAAATTTCATTATAATAGTATATTGCCTTAATTTGCATTTTGTGCAAGTAATTATTATCAGAACGGACAAAAGACCGGTGCGCTCGCGGCGGACACGCTGTTTGCCGAAAGACTTGGCAAGGCCTTTCCGAATCTTTTCGGATGCTTTCACGGAGACTTTCGCGGAGACTTTTACGGAGGCTTTTGCGGAGGCTTTCACGGAGGCTTTCACGGAGGCTTTTCCAGAGCCATGACCGTCTTACCGTTCAATAGATTGGAGTGATAACCCGATGGTCAAACCCCAGACTGTGGGCAGCAAAACGAGAATGAGCTTCTCGAAGATCAATGAGGCGATTGACCTTCCCAATCTGCTTGAAGTACAGAAGGATTCCTTCAAGTGGTTTATGGAAGAGGGTCTGATGGAGGTACTGCGCGATGTTTCCCCCATCACCGACTACACCGGAAATCTCTTTATTGAATTCGTAGACTACTCCTTCGATCAGCAGCCCAAATACCCCGTGGAGGAGTGCAAGGAGAGAGACGCCAACTACGCGGCTCCCCTGAAGGTCGCCGTCAGACTTACCAACCGTCTTACCGGTGAGGTAAAGCAGTCCGACATTTTTATGGGCGATTTCCCCATTATGACGGACAACGGTACCTTCGTTATCAACGGTGCGGAGCGCGTTATCGTGTCTCAGATCGTACGTTCCCCCGGAATCTACTACGACAGTTCCATCGACAAATCCGGCAAAAAGCTTTTCAGCTCCACAGTTATTCCCTACCGCGGCGCGTGGCTTGAATACGAGACGGACGCAAACGATGTGTTCTATGTCCGCATAGACAAAAACCGCAAGCTGCCCGTTACCGTGCTTATAAGAGCACTGGGTATCGAGACTCCCGCCCAGATAAAGGAATATTTCGGAGACGAGCCCAAGCTTGCCGCTACTCTTGAAAAGGACGAGTGCGAAAGACTTGCAATAGAGTCCAATTCCTCCATACGCGACGAAGCGCTGAAGGAAATATACAAAAAGCTCCGTCCCGGTGAGCCCGCTATCGTTGAAAGCGCAGAGATCCTTCTCAACAACCTTTTGTTTGACCCCAAGAGATACGACCTGTATCCCGTGGGCAGATATAAGTACGACAAGAAGCTGTCTCTGGGCGCACGCATTGCAGGCTTTGATCTTGCGCGCCCCGTGGCTGACGCACGCACCGGAGAGATACTGTTTGAGGAAGGTCACCACCTGACCCGCGAGGACGCTATGGCTGTTGAACACGCCTGCGTTGACACCGTATATCTGCGCCTTGAGGACACGGGTGAAGTAAAGGTGTTCACCAACGGCGCAGTTTACGCCGCAGATGTTATCGGCGAGGATCTGTCCGACATCGGCGCCTCCGAAAAGGTACAGTACAGCGTGCTGCGTGAGATAGTGGAGGAGGCAGGCGGCGACATTGACGAGATTAAGAATCTCGCAAAGCGCCGTATCCACGAGCTTTGCCCCACTCATATAACACCTGCGGACATTCTTTCTTCCATTAACTATCTGACCTGCCTGTCCCACGACATCGGCACCACGGACGACATCGACCATCTGGGCAACCGCCGTCTGCGCTGCGTGGGCGAGCTTCTTCAGAACCAGCTCCGCATCGGTCTTTCCAGAATGGACAAGATCGTAAAGGAAAGAATGAATATTCAGGACAACGAGAGCCTGACGCCCCAGAACCTTATCAATATCCGTCCCATTGTAACGGCTATCCGTGAGTTCTTCGGTTCCTCTCCCCTGTCCCAGTTCATGGATCAGAACAACCCGCTGGCAGAGCTTACGCACAAGCGCCGTATTTCCGCTCTCGGCCCCGGAGGTCTTTCCAGAGACAGAGCTTCCTTTGATGTCCGAGACGTACACTACACCCATTACGGACGTATGTGCCCCATCGAGACTCCCGAAGGTCCTAACATCGGACTTATTTCCTACCTTTCCACCTACGCAAAGATCTCCAAGTACGGATTTATCGAAGCCCCCTATCTGCGCGTGGACAAGGAGACCGGTACGGTCACTACCGATGTGGTATATATGACCGCGGATGTTGAAGACGAATACATTATCGCCCAGGCAAACGAGCCTCTGGACGAGAACAGACACTTCATGAACCGCAAGGTCACCGCGAGAGACCGTTCAGAGATAATCGAAATCGACGCCTCCAAGGTAGATTTCATGGATGTATCGCCTAAGATGGTGGTATCCGTTGCTACCGCGTGCATTCCCTTCCTTGAGAACGACGACAACTCCCGCGCACTCATGGGCTCCAACATGCAGAAGCAGGCTGTGCCGCTTATGGTCACAGAGTCTCCTATCGTGGCAACAGGTATGGAGTACAAGGCGGCTGTGGACTCCGGCGTATGCGTGGTGTCCGATGTATCCGGCTATGTTACCGCAGTTGATGCTTCCGGCATAACGGTACAGGCTGACAACGGTGAAAAGAAAACCTATCATCTTATAAAATTCAAGCGCAGCAACCAGTCCACCTGCGTAAACCAGATTCCTCTGGTAAATGTGGGCGACAGAGTTGAGCCCGGTCAGGTGCTTGCCGACGGTCCCGCTACCGCAGAGGGAGAGATTTCTCTGGGTAAGAACGCTCTTATCGGCTTCATGACCTGGGAGGGCTACAACTACGAGGACGCGGTACTGCTTAACGAGCGTCTTGTCCGCGACGATGTTTACACCTCCATTCATATCGAGGAGTACTCCCACGAGGCAAGAGACACAAAGCTGGGACCTGAGGAAATCACCCGCGAGATACCCAATGTGGGCGAGGATGCTCTGAAGGATCTGGACGCCGAAGGTATTATCAAGATCGGCACCGAGGTGCGCTCGGGCGATATTCTTGTAGGTAAGGTTACTCCCAAGGGAGAGACCGAGCTTACGGCAGAGGAAAGACTGCTTCGCGCAATCTTCGGCGAGAAGAGCCGCGAAGTCCGCGACACCTCTCTCAGAGTTCCCCACGGCGAATCCGGTATCATCATTGATGTTAAGGTGTTCACAAGGGAGAACGGCGACGAGCTGTCCCCCGGAGTAAACAAGGTCATCAGAGTGTATATTGCGCAGAAGCGTAAGATCTCCGTGGGAGACAAGATGGCGGGCCGTCACGGTAACAAGGGTGTCGTTTCCCGCATACTTCCTCCCGAGGATATGCCCTTCCTTGCAGACGGTACTCCTCTGGATATCGTGCTGAACCCTCTGGGCGTGCCTTCGCGTATGAACATCGGTCAGGTGCTTGAGGTGCATCTGGGTATCGCCGCCAAGAAGCTGGGCTGGAAAATAATGACCCCCGTATTTGACGGCGCCAAGGAGCAGGATATTACGGAATGCCTGCGTATGGCGGGACTTCAGAGAATAGTGCTCCCCAACGAGAATGTTGACGGCAAATATCTGCTTGAGCAGGTAACCGCCTCCGACGGCACCGTAAGCTATGAAAAAATCGCCGACGATATGGAAGACAGACAGGCTTATATCGACGCCCTGCGCCGTGAAAACAGACTGTATATCGTGGACGGCAAGACTATTCTTTACGACGGCCGCACCGGCGAAGCCTTCGACAACCCCGTAACCGTCGGTATAATGTACTACCTCAAGCTGCACCATCTGGTTGACGATAAGATCCACGCCCGTTCCACCGGACCTTACTCCCTTATCACTCAGCAGCCTCTGGGCGGTAAAGCTCAGTTCGGCGGTCAGCGTTTCGGTGAGATGGAGGTATGGGCTCTGGAGGCATACGGCGCAGCATATACTCTGCAGGAGATACTGACGGTCAAGAGTGACGATGTCACCGGACGCGTCAAGACCTACGAGGCTATCGTCAAAGGACAGAATATTCCCACTCCGGGTGTACCCGAATCCTTCAAGGTGCTGGTCAAGGAATTGCAGGCTCTGGCGCTTGACATCAAGGTGCTGGACGAGAACGGCAGCGAAATCGAGCTGTCTAAGCTGGGCGACGACGAGGAAAGCTCCAATATGCGCCCCGACCGCTTTATTGACCGCGTACGCGACGAGGATGTGGGCGAGACCGTTACCGACGAGAACGAGGTATACGACGCTTACTCCGCTGAGGACTTCGGCGGTCAGGCTGACGCCGACGGCATATTCTACGCAGATGCCGACGACGACGGCGACGGCGAATTCTGACATGAGAGACGTACCCAACAAAATTTACTGAAGAAGGTAATTTGCCGATGGAACACAATACATTTGATTCTATTAAAATCGGATTGGCATCCCCTGAGATGATACGCTCATGGTCCTACGGCGAAGTCAAAAAGCCCGAAACCATAAACTACCGTACGCTCAAAGCAGAGCGCGACGGTCTGTTCTGCGAGCGCATCTTCGGACCCACCAAGGACTGGGAATGCCTGTGCGGTAAATATAAGCGCATACGCCACAAGAACAAGATATGCGAAAAGTGCGGCGTGGAGGTCACTCAGAAAAAGGTGCGCCGTGAGCGTATGGGACATATTGAGCTGGCGGCTCCCGTTTCCCATATCTGGTATTTCAGAGCTATCCCCTCAAGAATGGGACTTCTGCTGGACATCTCCCCCCGTCACCTTGAAAAGGTGCTGTACTTCGCCGCATATATCGTTATCGACCCCGGTTTGACTCCCCTTTCCAAGTATCAGCTCCTTTCCGAAAAGGAGTACAGAGAAAACCTGGAGCGCTATGAGAACGATTTCCGCGTAGGTATGGGTGCCGAGGCTATCAAGGAGCTTCTTGCGGAGCTTGACATCGAAAAGCTGTCTGCAGAGCTGAAAGACGAGCTGTCCCGCGCAACCGGTCAGAAAAAGGTTCGCATTATCAAGCGCCTTGAAGTGGTGGAAGCGTTCAGAAAGTCCGGCAACAAACCCGAGTGGATGATCCTTGACGTTATTCCCGTCATTCCTCCGGACATCCGCCCCATGGTACAGCTTGACGGCGGACGCTTTGCAACCAGCGATCTGAACGATCTGTACCGCAGAGTTATTAACCGCAACAACCGTCTGAAAAGACTTATTGATTACCGCGCTCCCGAAATCATCGTGCGCAACGAAAAGCGTATGCTTCAGGAGGCTGTGGACGCACTTATCGACAACGGCCGCCGCGGTAAGCCCGTGACAGGCCCCAATAACCGTCCCCTTAAATCACTTTCCGAAATGCTTCGCGGTAAGCAGGGACGCTTCCGTCAGAACCTGCTGGGTAAGCGTGTTGACTACTCCGGCCGTTCCGTTATCGTGGTAGGCCCCAGTCTGAAAATCTATCAGTGCGGTCTGCCTAAGGAAATGGCTCTTGAGCTGTTCAAGCCCTTCGTTATGAAAAGACTGCACGAGACTCAGAAGGCTGCTAACATCAAGGATGCAAAGAAGAAAGTGGAAAAGGCAAGCCCGGAGGTATGGGACGCACTGGAGAATGTTATCAAAGAGCATCCCGTGCTGCTCAACCGTGCTCCTACCCTGCACCGTCTGTCCATTCAGGCCTTTGAACCCGTACTTGTGGAAGGACGCGCAATAAAGCTCCATCCTCTGGTATGTAAGGCGTTCAACGCTGACTTCGACGGTGACCAGATGCCTATACACGTTCCCCTTTCCGCAGAGGCTCAGGCAGAGGCGCGCTTCCTTATGCTGTCTGCCAACAACCTTTTGAAGCCTGTGGACGGACGCGCCATTACCGTTCCTTCTCAGGACATGGTGCTGGTCTCCTTCTATCTGACGCTGGACCGCGCATGCGAGCCCGGCGAGGGCAAGGTGTTCCGTGACTTTGACGAAGCTATGATGGCTTATCAGAACGGGATCATCGGTCTGCACGCTCCCATTAAGGTTCGCGTATCCAAAGAGCGCGACGGAAAGACTGAGTCCAAGATAATTGACGCAACTATGGGTCTGCTTATCTTCAACAAGCCCATTCCTCAGGATCTGGGCTATGTTGACAGAAGCGATCCCGACAAGTTCTTTGACCTTGAAATAACCTTCCAGTGCGGCTCCAAGCAGCTCAGCCAGATCATTGACCGCTGTATCAAATACCACGGCTTCGAAGTGACCGCCGAGATGCTGGACAACATTAAGGAAATGGGCTACAAGTACTCCACAAAGGCGTCTATCTCCATATCCGTTGCCGATATGGCTATACCGCCCGAGAAGTACACCCTGGTTGCAGAGGCTGAGAAAAAGGTGGATCAGATCCACAAGGAGTATATGCGCGGTAAGCTGTCCGACAACGAGCGCTATCAGAGCGTCGTTGCTACATGGACGCAGACTACCGACGATGTGGTTGCCGCACTTCAGTCCAACTTCGACCGCTATAACCCCATTAAGATGATGTCTGACTCCGGCGCCCGCGGTAACATCACTCAGATGAGACAGCTTGCCGGTATGCGCGGACTTATGTTTGCTACCTCCGGTAAGACTATGGAGATACCGATCAAGTCCAACTTCCGTGAAGGTCTGAATATCCTGGAGTACTTCATCGCTGCCCGCGGTGCGCGTAAGTCCCTTTCCGACACAGCGCTTAAGACCGCAGACTCCGGTTACCTTACCCGCCGTCTGGTCGACGTCTCTCAGGATGTTATTATCCGCGAGACAGACTGCGGCTCAACTCACGGTATCGTTGTTTCCGAAATCAAGGACGGCAACGAGACTATCGAAAAGCTGTCAGACCGTATCTTCGGCAGATATGTTATCGGCGATGTGGTTGATCCCGCCACCGGTGAGGTCATTGTTGAGGACAACACCATGGTCAGCGAGGCTCAGGCGAAAGCCGTTGAAGCCGCAGGCATCAAGGAAGTCCACATTCGCACCGTCCTCCAGTGTAAGGCACGCCACGGCGTATGCTCTCACTGCTACGGCGCCGACCTTGCCAACTCCAAGCCCGTCAACATCGGCGAGGCTGTGGGTATCATAGCCGCTCAGTCCATCGGTGAGCCCGGTACACAGCTTACCATGAGAACCTTCCATACCGGCGGTGTGGCGGGAAGCGATATTACCCAGGGTCTTCCCCGAGTCGAGGAGCTGTTCGAGGCAAGAAAGCCGAAGAAGACTGCAGTCGTTGCGGAATTCGGCGGCACCGTCGAAATTCGCGATGTAAAGAAGCTGCATAATATTGTTATCACCAATCCCGAAAACGGAGAGGAAAAGGAATATCCCATTCCCTTCGGTACCACCATTATCGTAAACACCGGCGACACCGTTGTTGCCGGTCAGGAGCTGACTCAGGGCTATAAGAACCCCGCTGATATTCTCCGTATCAACGGTATTGACGCCGTATACGACTATATCATCCTTGAGGTTCAGAAGGTCTACTCCAGCCAGTCTATCGGCATTAACGACAAGCACATCGAGGTTATCACCCGTCAGATGACCAGAAAGATGCGCATTACCGATCCCGGAAGCACCGATATGCTTCCCGGTGTAAACGTTGAAAAGCTTGAATACCTTGACGCAAACGATGAGATTCAGCAACGTATCGACGCAGGAGAGCGCGATTTGATGCTTGCCAAGGCTGAGCCCGTGCTTCTCGGTATTACAAAGGCTTCCCTCCAGACCGAATCCTTCCTTTCCGCAGCATCCTTCCAGGAAACCACCAAGGTTCTTACAGAGGCTGCTATCAAGGGTAAGGTTGACCATCTGATGGGACTTAAGGAAAACGTGCTTATCGGTAAGCTTATCCCCGCCGGTACGGGTATGCCCTGCTACAACGATGTTGAGGTGGAGAAGATCAATACCGCCGAGGACGATGAGTTCTACGCCAAGTACGGCACTGTCGCAATCGACAGACGCGATGAGCAATATGCAGCCATAAACGGCGCTTCCGACTACGCGGACGACGATATTGTAACCTCCAGCGAAATGTACAGCGACGAGGACGATTTCGACGACGAGGACGATGCGGACTCCTACGAAAATGAGGACGAGGTTCTCGACGACGCTGATGACTTCGGCTATGACGGTGACGAAGAAGTCGCAGACGGCGACGAAGACTGACCGGGTATCAAAACGCATAAAATGAAAAAGGCTTTGCCCGAGGGCAAAGCCTTCTTTCATTATATAATGACTACATCTGAATTCCCACAAGGGAAAGCACTTTTGTAGATATGCCGAAGTACACAAGCAGAGACAGAATGTCGACGATAGTGGTTATAAGGGGACTTGCCATGACCGCCGGGTCAAAGCCGATACGCTTTGCAAGTATGGGAAGCATACTGCCGACTATTTTTGCAATCACTACCGCAAGCGCGATAGTAACGCAGACCACGGCGCTTATTATCAGGGATGTGCCAACGCCGTAAACGGAGCGGCTTACATCGTTGAAAATAAGCATTTTTATAAAGTTTACGCATCCCAGTGTCAGACCGCAGAGAAGTGCCACTCTCAGTTCCTTCCACAGCACCCTCAAAAAATCTCCCAGACGGACATCTCCCAGAGACAGGGCGCGGATGACCGAAACGGATGCCTGTCCGCCCGCGTTTCCGCCCGTGTCCATAAGCTGCGGTACAAATGCCACAAGAATGGGCAGCGAGGAAAGTGCGTCTTCAAAATGGGTCAGAATACGGCTGGTAAAGGTGGCGGAAACCATCAGCAGCATGAGCCACAGAATACGGCTGCGCCAAGTTTCAAACACGCCGGTCTTCAGATATGGCTTGTCTGAAGGCGTAATAGCCGCCATCAGCTCGATATCCTCCGTATCCTCGTCCTGCAGGACATCCATTGCGTCGTCGATGGTGACTATACCCACAAGCCTGTTTTCCTTGTCCACCACAGGCATTGCAAGAAAGTCGTACTTGGTCATTGCCTTCATCACGTCTTCCTTATCGTCATCCGTGTAAACGAAAACCGGCTTTTGATCCATTATTTCGCCGATAACGGCTTCCTCTCCGGCGAGAAGCATATCCTTTACGGTTACAACGCCGACAAGCACGCGCTTTGCGTCGGTAACATAGCAGGTATATATGGTCTCCTTTTCAAGGCCGGTACGCCTGATAGTCTTAAAGGCGTCCTCTGCCGTAAAGGAAGCTTTCAGTTCCACATACTCCGTGGTCATTATTGTTCCCGCGGAGTCCTCGGGATAATGGAGTATCTGGTTTATCTGACGCCTCTTCTCCGCGTCGGCGTGGACAGTATGCGTTTTACCACGTTGGCGGGCATTTCCTCGATTATATCCACCGTATCGTCAAGGAAAAGGTCGTCCACGATGTATTCAAGCTGTCTGTCGGTGAAGGATTCTATAAGCGCCTGCTGAAGGTCAGAGTCCATTTCAACAAAGACATCAGTTGCAAAGTCTTTGTGCAAAAGTCTGAACATCAGGGGCAGCTCGTCCTCGGGAAACTGCTCGAAAAGTTTTGCAATATCCGCAGGTTCCTCCGCGCACAGAAGCTCTCTCAGCTCAGGGTACTTTTTTTCGTCAAGCAGCCTTCTTACTTCTGCTATCATCGCAAACACTCCTTTCTTTCAGCCGTAAGCGAGCAGCAAGCGAGCTGCTGTCGGCAAAGGTATCAATCGGGACAAGCGGCAATTGCCGCGCCTTTAATTGCGTCAAGGGCGTCCTTCATGGAGGGGGCGCCGTAGGCGCTGCTGCCCGCCACAAATATATTTGCACCGGCGGCGGCGCATATGCGTGCGGTAGACGGGTTTATTCCGCCGTCTACCTCTATGCTTACCGTATCAAGTCCGATATAATCGCGCAAGGTGCGTATCTTTTGAGACATATCCATAAACTTCTGACCGCTGAAGCCGGGATTTACGGTCATAACAAGAATAATATCGGCACAGTCCAGAAACGGCAATACGGCGTCGGCGCTCACATCGGGTCTCAGCGCCAGTCCCGCCATCATTCCGAAGGAATGAATATCGTCAAGAATGCTTCTGACGGTATCCTCGTCCGCAATATCGTTATGCACGGTGACAATATCGGCGCCGCACTCGGACAGACGCTCTATGTAGTCCTGAGGGCGCACGGTCATCATATGCACATCAAGGGGAAGCTGAGTAAGTGCGCGCACCGCCTTCAGCATTTCAAAGCCTATGCTGATATTGGGCACGTACACACCGTCCATAACATCGTAGTGGATAAGATCGGCTCCCGCCGCCTCGGTACGCCGCACCTCGGCTTCTATCTTCGTAAGGTCTGCGGCAAACAGGCTGGGAGAGGTAAGGATATTCATTGTTTCGGTCATTCCTTTCGTTGATCTGTGTCAGCAAGACACAAATGAGGTTTGATACAGCTCATGTACGGTTCTTATCCGCTTTATCTCAAACCTTATTCATTTATTTTGCGCAAGCAGAAACAGCCTGTACTGTCCGAACTGCTTTACGCCGGAAAAATTTATTATTGTTATTTCGGCTGAAATAGTCAGCCCACGGACGGTGTTTTGTCACCGTCGGACAAAAAGCGTTCAAAACACGCGCCTGCCGGAGAAATGCCGCGGTATCACCGCCCCTTTGCGTGCCATATTATGGTACTGACAGCGAAAGCTGTCTAAAACAGTATTGCCGGCGGCACGGCGCGGGATGTTAAAAATCAAGGATGTAGGATCTGCTCCGCCTTGCCGTCGGTTTATATAGACCTGCCCCAAAGGGCAGGTCGTTTTCTTATTTCAGCAGACAGACGGCGTGAGCGGCGATACCCTCAAGGCGTCCCGTAAAGCCCATATGCTCCTCGGTAGTTGCCTTTACATTGAAGCGGGACACATCTATTCCCGCATAACTTGCAGTAATACGCCGCATCTCACCTATATAAGGCGAAAGCTTTGGCTTCTGCGCTATGACGGTGGAGTCGATATAATCTATCTCATAGCCTGCGCACCTTACTGCGGCGCACACCTTTTCAAGCAGCAGCATGCTGTATATGTCCTTATACGCGCCGTCGCTGTCGGGAAACAGGGAGCCTATATCCCCCAGTCCGGCGGCGCCCAGCAGCGCATCCATAACTGCGTGGCACAGCACGTCTCCGTCGGAATGTGCCGCCAGACCGTATTCGTATTCTATTTCGGCACCGCCCAGGACAAGCCGTCTCCCCGCCTCAAAGCGGTGAGCGTCGTAGCCGTGGCCTATTCTCATCAGCTCTGCCCTCCGCAAGACTGCTCTCTTGAACGGATAATAGCCTCAAAAATATCTTTGTCCTCAGGCAAGGTCAGCTTCAGATTCATACTTCCGCATTCCACAAGCTTTACATCAAAGCCGAGCCGTTCCGCAAGCATACAGTCATCTGTGGCAGTTGCCCCGTCGCGGATAGCCATGTATGCGGATACGCGGTACAGATCCGTTTCAAAAACCTGCGGAGACTGCGACAGCCATATTTCATTTCTGTCAAGGGTACGCTTTACAAAGTCCTTCGGATCCGAGGACTTCACCGTGTCAGTACAGGCGTGCGCCGCCGTCGCCGCTCTGTATTTGTAAGCGGCTTCGACGGTCCTGTCGATAATGTCCGGGGTCACCAAACATCTTGCTCCGTCATGAAAAGCCACATATTTGCTTTTAGGGGAAACGGCATCAAAGCCGTGCAGGGCTGAGCGCTGTCTTGTCTCACCGCCCTCGACTATTTTAGCAAGCTTTTTGAAGCCCTCGCCGTCAACAGTATCGTGAAGTGCCTCAACATCTCCCACAAGAATGACCTCATCTATACTCTGTGCGATCTCAAAAGCTCTCAGTGTTCGAACTATACACGGAACGCCGCAAAGCTCGGCATACTGCTTTTTTACCGCTCCGCCGAAACGGTTTCCGCTGCCTGCGGCAAGTATTACCGCCGTAGTGAATTTTTTCATAGGGCACGCCCCTTTCCCGGTATTTGCGCCGCGTCCCTTTCGGACATCGCCGCTCTATACTTCATCTTTATATATATTACCACAAAAAACCACAGTATGTAAATAGTAATATAAAACAAAAAAGTCTCCGCAGAGACTTTTTTGTCCATATATAATACAGTTACTTTAGCAAAGCGTCAATAGCTTCCCAGCCGGCAGTGGCCTCGCTGTCGTTATACATAATAAGCACAAGGGTTTTATCGTACAGTCTCCAGATAGCCTCGGGATGCTCATACTGCCACTGTACCATCTCGTACTGCTCCGGCATATACATCTGAAGTGCAGACGCTCTGCCGTGTATATAGTTTTCCGTAATAACGCTTTTTACTTCCTCAATATCCTCATCGGTTACGGTATCGTCAAATCTGAACGCCGCAAAGGTCTGATTATAGTCGGTAGGATCGGTAAAAACGTAGTCGGTCACCTTTTCGTAGCAGGAGGTGTCCCACAGATAGTACAGGGTATAAGCAAGCTCGTCGGTATCGTCCTCTTTGTATACAAAGCCGCCTACAAGTCCCTCGTAAGGCAGAGCACCGTCCACAGCCTTTACTATATCGTGCATATCCACTTCGTCAAGAGAACGTGCGGCAGCGTCTCCTCCCTCATTATCCTTGGCGCAGGCTGTCATTGCAAAACAGCCAAACAGCATTACTGCGGCAAGCAGCAAACATATTTTTTTCATAATTATATTCCTTTCACACTAATCACAAAAGTCAATCGACAACCGCCTTATTGTCCACATAGCTTCTCAGGTTTCTTTCCGAAACAATGACAAGAATAATATCCGCGTCGGCGTCAAGTATCTCCTGCTTGTTGAATGCAAAGGTCCAGTTGTAGGTGCTTTCATAGAAGCTGTCCTTCAGGAAAGTATTCATTGCGATGCTGTAAGAGTCTCTCATTACATAAATGTTGGGAGCGGAGGTGTTATAGCTGTTGACATAGCGGAACCAGTACAGCTTGTCGCTGTAACCCTTATTGGGTCCGGAGGCAGCTTCATATGCAAACTTGAACTGACCCCATGCATCCTTTTTCTGATAGTTTGTAAGGGCAGCAGTGCGCTGGCTCTTCAGAGTATATACGGGGCCGTAATCTTTGAAATAGTCGTAGTAGCCCAGATACCAAGCCTGGTCCTTCATATATGTCTCGCAGTAGTTGATCTGGTACTCGCTCTTGGAGTGGACAACAACATTGGGATAATCCTTTTTGATGACATTCATCAGGGTCTCATAAGCAATATAGCCTGCATGATTGTTCCAGTGAGTGTCAAACTTATAGTAAAGATTTCGTTCGGGGCACGCCGCAACCGCCGAGCTCATGGCACCCCTCAGATCGACTGCTGTTATGCCTGCGCTCTTCAAAATAGAGATAAACTGGTCATAGCGTCTGTACTGCGCCATGGTATAGCCCTCGGGCATATAGTTGGGATATACGGTGTTTTTATTGGGAGCGATCACGAAATAGAACTTCATGCCGTTTGCTTTTGCAAAATTGTTGCGCTCTTTGAGCATGTCTACGGCGCGGTTGTAGACCTGATCGTGCAGGAAGCCGTCTCCCACAAAGTCGTTCAGCGTATCCTTATAGAACATATATCCGTCGTAGCCGACAAGAACTCCGTCGCTGGAAAGACCGGGCTTTATGTCATTCAGGATAGCCTTGGGACTGTTATAGGACTCATTGGGGTTGGTCAATACCGTAGTGCTCTTCATAGGCATATAGGAAAGCGTTGTGGAATTATCCTCCTGACCGACAGCGCGGTCGGAGTATGTATGCACCAGAGTCTTTCCGGCAGCCGTGGTTATACGCGAAGGATACGCATCCTTACAGGAAGCATTGTAGGGAGTAACATATCCGCCGGACGAGGAGGAGCCTCCGCCTCCGATACTTCCGCCTCCGCCGATGGTTATGCCGCCTCCGCCGTTGCCTCCCTGCTGCTCGGTCTGAGCAGTCTGGGGTGTTGTCTCCGCCTTTGTCTCAGCCTTTGTCTCCGTCTGCGCCGCCGTTGTTTCTGCGGTGGTTTCGGAAGCCGTGGTTTCGTCGGTAGTCTCTTCTTCTGTCGTTACCTCTTCGGTAGTGTCGTTTTGTTTCTCCTCCGTGGTATCCTCGGGGGGATAGGCGGAGTTTGTGCAGGAAACGCACAAAAGACACATGAAAATAAGCGCTGTCAGTGCGATCATGAAACGTTTCATAACCGTACTCCTTTCCGGGCCGTTGCCCAGTTTGAACCCTCGTTCAAACATTGGTTAAAAGATATTGCGGTAATGTACACAGTTTTCGTTATACTGCATACCGTTTATAATTATTATAGCATTACAATGGTTGCTTTGCAACAACCGCGGAGTCCTTTTAAGACTGAAAAATGTATACTTTTTATGAACATTGCCGCGTAATGCTTCATTTTGTCACAAATATGTGATATATTTACAATAGTATATTATGCGCGGGCTCCGCAATGCTGCACTGCATCGGAGTCTCGGAAAGGTCGGCAAATGAACAGCAGCGATAATAACAGCATAAGCCTTTTGTCCCCGGACGGTATTCCCGACGGGTTCGGTGACTCCGACGCTTTGAGCGAGGAGACGGCGCAGCAGCTTGAGCTGTACAGTCTGATTGATTTGCATTCCGAAAAGCTCGGCGCCTTTTTCACCTGCGACGCCGCCGCCATTCGCTACCGTCAAGAGACTTTTGCCGATCTGTCGGAGCATCCCGAAATTGCCCGCGTTCTCAGCCGTATGCTTCCCTTTCTCGACGACATAACCGAGCTTCGGCGTATGAGTGCATCGGAGGCGGGAGTAGGCGACGGGTACCTTTACGCCATCTCGGAAATCGAGATCTATACCTCTCTTATGCAATATCTGCACGACGAGCTTCTGCCCTTTTCGGACAAGGTCAGTTCCCCCGCGCTTATAAAGCTGTGCGCAAAGATTTCAGAGCTTACAGAGGGTGAATATTTCAAGGAGCTTACGGACTCCCTCAATTCCCTTGCAAGCCGCGTGCGGGACATCAGAAGCATAACGGTAGGCGTAAACCTTGACAGGCGTATGACTCCGGAATCTGCCGGCGTGGTTTCGGTCAACAGCGAGCGCTTCAAAAGCGGAGAGTTTTTCGACAGGGTGCGCCGACTGGATTTCAAAAAAGACGATATGACCTTTATGGCGGAGCTTATCCCCTACACAAAGGAACAGCCGGAAAACCGCCGTCTTGCGCTCTCCAACGCTTTGAACAACGCGATTTCCGATATTTTCAAAACCTCTCTGCGTTCATGGAAAAAGACCGTCGGCAGCTACGTAATAGAAAACACGGATTTTCTTATCCGTATGATACCGGAAATTGAGTTTGCCGCCAAGGGCACCGAGCTTATTGAAAAGCTTAAAGCACGTGGATGTCCCCTTTGCACGCCCGAAATTCTTGAGAGCGATGACAACAGCTTTTTCGCCCGCGGACTTATAAATCCCGTTATCGCCCTGAAAACAGAGGGCGAGCTTGTACCCAATGACATATGCTTTGACCGAGATGCCATGATACATGTGATAACCGGCCCGAACCGCGGCGGAAAAAGCGTGCTGACCTGCGCCGTGGGACAGGCCTTTGCCATGGCACAGATGGGTCTGCCCGTGACGGCTGAAAGCATGGGACTTTGCTGCTGTGACAAAATACTTACCCACTTCCCCACCGGCAGCGAGGACACGGTGGAAAAAGGAAGGCTGGGAGAGGAATGCGACAGGCTGTGCAGAATTTTTGACGAGGTTACATCAAAAAGCCTTGTGCTTCTGGACGAATCCCTGTCCTCCACAGGCTCATTTGAGGGCGCATATATAGCCTCCGAGGTGCTGGAGGGCTTCAGTATGGCGCGTCTGCGCTGTATTTTCTCCACCCACCTGCACGACCTTGCAGCCTCCGTTGAAAGAATAAATGCGGAGTGCCGAAAGGGCGGCGGCGTTCCCATTGACAACATGGTTGCCGAGGTGACAGAGGGCAAACGCAGCTTTAAGATCGTCCGCAAAACGCCGGACGGCAAGAGCTATGCCCGCGACATTGCGGAAAAGTACGGTCTTTCCCTGGACAGAATAATGGAAAAGCTGAAAAGCAGACAGTAAATAAGTGTCTGCGGCTTTTTACAGACGCAAATACCCGCAAAACAAAAAAATTCAAAAAAAGTATTGCTTTTTTCGTTCATCTATGGTAGAATACTACTTGCTGAATTTTTGTTAATAATTATCAATATAAACGGAGGTGCTGAAAATGGCTAAGTGTGATATCTGCGGAAAAGGCGTAACGTTCGGTCACAACGTTTCCCACTCCAACCGCAAGACCAACAGATGCTGGAAGCCTAACATCAGAAAGGTAAAAGCAGTTGTGAACGGCTCTCATACCACTGTTCACGTTTGCTCCCGTTGCCTGCGTTCAGGCAAGGTCGAGCGCGCGTAAATCTTAATTGATATATCGCAGCACAGCTTCCGCTTTTGCGGAAGCTTTTGTGTATTTACTAAGAGTTTTGCAGTATTGCCGCATAATAACTGTTTTGCAAATATGCACTGCCGAAGTCTTACAGGAATGCCCAAAAGGGGGACAAAAGCCGTGAATAACAAGCACTTTTCAGCGCTTATCGGAGCAGATTTTCCCAGGGACGCATACGGGGAGCTTTTTTCGCTTGACTGTATTACCAATGTATATGTCCTCCCTCCAGATCCGTCGGTAAACTCACCCATAAAGACACATCCCGACACGGTTCTGTGCGTTTTCCGCGGAGTAATCTACTGCCACGAAAGCTACGCAGCCATAGCCGCAGATACGCTTTGTGAGATTGCCGAAGAGTGCGGGCTTACCCTTTGCCCCTGCGGCGGCAGAAGAAGCGGAATTTACCCTTTTGACACGGCTTTCAACGCCCTTTGCGACCCCAAGGAGCGCTTTATCATTGCAAGAGAAAGCAGCATTTGCGAGCCTCTGAAGCCGCTTTGCCGTAATACGCGGCAAGGATATGCCGCCTGCTGTGCTCAGATCATAAACGATACCGTGGTAACTGACGATCCCTCCGTTGAAAAAACCGCCCTGCGCCCTGGGATTGCGGCAAAGCGCATAAGCGGCGGCGGTATTCTGCTGAAAGGCTATGAGAAAGGCTTTATCGGCGGCTGTACCGGCATTATTCAAGGCGACATTACCGATACGGTGCTGACGGTGGGCGACCCGAATTCCTGCGAGGCGGGACGGGAGCTTGCCGCTCTGTGCAAAAAAATGAATGTGCCGGTTATCCCCATCGGCAGCGGTCCTTTGACCGATGTGGGCGGCATCAAGCTGATACCGGTTAAGCAGCGCCCGTAAGTACCGAACCGCTGCGTTGGCGGCAGGCTCTTTTCCGCCGTCCGCGTCAGCTTATTGTGAGAAAATAAAAAAATTGTTTGTACCGTAACGTAATCCGAAAAAACACTTTACATCCGCCCCCGTTTTATGTATAATATATTCGTCGGTGAGCCGCAAAACGCCCATAGCTTTGCCGGCGGCTATCCTTAAATTCATAATTCATTCCGTCGAGGTGTGGCGCAATTGGTAGCGCGCTTGCTTTGGGAGCAAGATGCTGCAGGTTCGAGTCCTGTCACTTCGACCATTTTTAAGCGATTTCAGTACTTTTTAACTGCGATCGCTTATTTTTTCTTAAAATGGGATTGACAAATTAAATTTTTCTGATATAATTTAACGATTTAGTTCTGCAGGACTGAATGGACGGTTTGGGAAACAGTATAGAGAGGAAGAAAAAATGAAACACGATTATCAGTTCATATCTAAACATTCACCAAGCGTCCGGAATGCTTACGAAAATTTGCAAGACATTCTAAATCAAGTACATAGAATTTTACGCAACAAATATACCTTTCAACACAAGCCTGTTGGCAGTTATTCTCGGAATATGATCACCTATGACACCAAGTCAAATGCTGGTTATGATTTTGACATCAATATCTATCCCAATGATGAAGACAATAATCTTTCCCCTAAAGAAATTAAATTGCTTTTCAAGGAAGCATTGGATAAGATCGCTTCAAAATATGGTTATGATTATGCCGAGGATTCAACACGGGTACTTACCATTAAAGTTAAAGACAGAAAGAATTCTCGTGTTTTGCACAGCGTCGATTTTGCATTTGTTAACGATTATGAAGACGATGAAGGATATGAATGTCAGGAGTATATTCGGTTTAATAAAGACCATAACAGATATTCATGGACTGTTCAGTCTGATGTTTTTTATATGCTTCCCGATAGAATTATATCTTTATAAAACCGATAAAACAAAAAGCCCTGATGTGACAGACAAAAATTTGAAGCTCATCAGGGCTGTTTGTGTTTTGTTTATGGTATGACAGAAAACTGTAATATTTTGCGAAACAATAACAAAATGTAGATAAAATCTCTTGCATTTGCGATGTGAATGTAGTATAATAATATGATAAAGTAAATACTACTTGCGAGGTGCTGAAAAATGTCTTTAACGGTCAGTTACAACAAGCTTTGGAAGTTGCTTGTCGATAAAAAAATGAGTAAGGCTGAAACGCAAAGCCATGATATCTAAACGATTTTTCGCATGACCGACCGGCT
>CAMFEL010000023.1 GCA_945949385.1 uncultured Clostridia bacterium
GTGGCTCGGAGGGACTGCTGACGGGACAGCAGTCCCTTCGAAAAATCCTTTCTCCTCTTCTGTCAACTAATAATCAAGTTTGAATTCCCAAAGCACTATCAATATAGCAAAACTATCTTTCTGTGAGTAGCTTCAAGTCTGCTATCGACACGCTCATTAGCGTTGCTTTATTTCTGCCGCGAGACTTGAAACTTAGGCTAACGGGACAAACTCCCTACACTTAGTCGAATGTGTTGTGCCCTTGCAACGTGGCGCCCTGATGTTCTTCAGTGTCGAGAAGTGGGGAGAGATTCTAAAGAGAGGGGAGAAGATACATCGTCTCCCCTCTCTTTAGCCGGTCGGGGAGGCTCGGAGGGGCTGCTGCCGGGACAGCAGTCCCTTCGAAGAATCCCTCACTCCATTTCTATCAGCTAATAATCAAGTTTGAATTCTATTCTACAATTCCAAAAGTAAAGCGCACCTTTCAGCGCGTTTTGAAGCAATCCTTTTCCCTTATCCTATTTGAGTTTTTCGGGGTCTCGGGGTGCTTTTCTCTAAAAAGCACCCCGAGCAGGGGCCGGGGGCGGAGCCCCATGTCAATTACGGCGGACTCGGGACGAAACCCCGCAACAATGCAAGGGACCGGGGGGAGCCTCTTATAGGAAATAATAAAAACAACAGGGCTGCCGCCAGCAGCCCTGTTGTTTTTATTGGGTTCAGATATCCTCCGCTGCGCCGTCGGTTTCGGCGGAAACGGCGGTTTCATCGATTTCCGTGTCGTCATAGGTCATTGCCTCATCGACGGTCATTTCCACGTCCGCGATCTCGGGAGCAATCGACTCGTCAAGCTCCACTTCCTTTTCCTCGGGGTGAGCCACTGCGAGAGACACAATTGCCGTGTCCTCGGGTACCTTCATAACCCTGACGCCCTTGGACTTGGTAGCACCGATAACGCGGATGTCCTCCACCCGTATGCGCTTCAGCATACCGCTGGCAGTGATCATCACCACATCGTCCTCTGCGTCCGCGATAACGATACCTGCAAGAGGCGCGCCCGCCTTTTCAACATCGTGGCAGTAAACGCCGGTGTTGGGCCGTCTCATGCGGCTGAAGCAGTCAAAGCCGCAGCGTTTACCCTGACCGTTTTCCGTAATGGTAACAAGCATATTATGCTTCTGCCATTCTTCGTCATTTTCAATAAGCGCGGCGCCGATGACATAATCGCCGTCAAACTTGAACTTGATGGCGGTAACGCCGCGGCTGGTTCTGCCCACAATGCGCACATCGTCCTCGCTGTAACGGGAGCCGCGACCCAGATGGGTTGCGATAAACACATCCTTGGAGCCGTCGGAAACATCGGCGAAAATAAGCTCGTCGCCCTCGTCAAGACTGAGTGCGATTTTTCCGCCCTTGCGCTGATACTCGTATTCCGACAAAGGTGTTTTCTTAATAACTCCGTTACGGGTCACCATTATGAGATACTTGTCGGGATCAAAGCCGGAAACAGGCACAATGGCAGTAACCTTTTCGCCCGCCTCAATATCAATGATATTTACGATATTGGAGCCCTTTGCCCCACGGGAAGCCTCGGGGATACGGTAAGCCTTTTTGGCAAATATCTTTCCCTTGTTGGTGAACATAAGAAGGATAGCATGGCTGTCGGACACCACCAGCTTTTCGGTAACGTCCTCCTCCTTCATGGAAAGACCGCTCTTGCCCTGTGCGCCGCGACCCTGGGCATTGTACTCGCTGACTTTCTGACGCTTGATATATCCGGCGCCCGTCATGGTAATAACACAGGAGTGACGCTCAATAAGATCCTCAAGCTCTATTTCGTCATGAGCCTCAACTATTTCGGTGCGTCTTGCGTCACCGAACTTGCGGCGGACTTCCAGAAGCTCATCCTTTATAATGCTCTTGATTTTTTCCTCATCCGCAAGGATAGCGCGCAGTTCCGTTACCTTTGCTTCCAGCTCTGCCAGCTTGTCCTCTATCTTCTGCCTTTCAAGACCGGAAAGACGTCCCAGAGGCATGGTAACGATAGCCTGAGCCTGCTCCTCGGATAGTCCCGCATTGTATGCGGAGGCAAAAGCAACAAGACCTTCACGGGTACCGATGTCTGCATCTCTGTTTCCGTCGCCCTTGAAGCGCTCCATCAGGTTTGCCTTGGCAGTGGGTGTGTCGGGGCTCTTTCTGATTATGGAAATAACCTCGTCAATATTGTCAATGGCGACTTTATATCCCTCGTACAGATGCGCCTCGTGCAGCGCCTTGTTCAGATCGAACCGGGTGCGATTTGTAATAACGCTTTCCTGATGCTCAATGTAGCACTGAAGCACTTCCTTCAGGGACAGGATTTTCGGCTCGCCGTTTTTCAGCGCCAGCATATTTATGGCGCAGGTGTCCTGAAGCTGGCTGTATTTATAAAGCTGATTGAGAATAACCTCGAGGTTTGCGTCCCGCCTGCACTCGATAACGATGCGCATACCGTGACGGCCGGACTCGTCTCTGATACCGGTGATACCCTCAATTCTCTTGTCTCGCACCAGATTGGCAATAGACTCCACCAGCATAGCCTTATTGACCTGATAGGGAATCTCGGTCACGATAATACGGTGCTTGTTTTCCTCGATATTTGCCTTTGCGCGCACCATGACCCGTCCCCGACCGGTCTCATATGCCTGACGGATACCGCCGAGGCCGTAAACCGTTGCGGCGGTAGGAAAGTCGGGACCCTTGATGTACTGCATAAGCTCGGCGACACCCGCGTCCGGATGCTCCATAAGGTGTATGGTGCCGTCAATGACCTCCGACAGGTTGTGAGGGGGGATGTTGGTAGCCATACCCACCGCAATACCCACAGAGCCGTTTACCAAAAGATTGGGAAAACGGGAAGGCAGTACGGTAGGCTCGCGCCGTCTGTTGTCGAAGTTGGGCATAAATTCCACAACTTCCTTTTCAATATCCCTCATCATTTCGCCGGAAATCTTCGACAGCCTCGCCTCGGTGTAACGGTAAGCGGCAGCGCCGTCACCGTCTACGGAGCCGAAGTTTCCGTGACCCTCTATAAGAGGATAACGGAGAGAGAAATCCTGCGCCATTCTTACCATAGAGCCGTAAACGGCAGAGTCTCCGTGAGGATGGTAGCGACCCAGCACGTCTCCGACGGTGGTGGCGGATTTTCGAAAAGGCTTGTCATAGGTCAGATTATCTTCATACATAGCGTAAAGAATACGCCTCTGACCGGGCTTCATACCGTCGCGCACATCAGGCAGCGCACGGCTGATTATGACAGACATGGAGTACTCAAGAAAAGACTTGCGTACCTCCTTATCCATATCCACCGGCGATATTTTCTGATCGGGAAATTCAATATTCGTGTTTTCGTCCACAGTTTTTACCCCGCTTTGGAAATATATAAATTATCTGAAATTAACTCAGCTTTGCCCGCTCATATGGCGGGAAGCCTCTCTTGAAGCTAGCATCATGGAAATGTCGCAGTCCTTTTCCCGCACAATATGCTCAAGGATAAAGGCCGCAAGAAAGCTGTCTCCGGCTCCCTTGAAATTTTTAACCTTGCAGGAAACCGCCTGACACATATAGCTGCCCTCGGGACCTGCGTAAACGCTGCCGTCCTCGCCCAGCGTGCAAAGCACGGCACATTCCTCGTTTCTGTAAAATTCCAGAGCCGCTCTGACCGCGTCAATTCTCAGCTCTTCGCCGCCTCCCGTGATTTTTGTCCCGGTAAGCTTGCAAAACTCCGAAAGATTGGGCTTTATAAGATCGGGAGTCGCTTCAACTCCCAGCTTCAGCGCTTCGCCGTCGCAGTCAAGCACCGTATAAGCGCCGGCGCCCTTTGCAACGGATACAAGCTTTCTGTAAAATGAAGAGTCCGCGCCCGGTGGCAGACTTCCGCAAATAACGGCAGCGCATTTGTCTTTGCAGTTAAGCTCCGATTTGAAGATCCCGCAGAATTCCCGCATTTCTTCGTCGGAAAGCCGCATACCCGGCTCGTTTATCTGAGTCTGAGAGCCCTCGCAGTCAAGAACGGCAATATTATGCCGTAGCTTTCCGCGGCTTCTTACTCCGTATGTCGTAAGTCCCTCTTTTCTCAAGGCTCCCTCAAGCTCGCCCTGCCCGTCGTAAACAGTAAGACAGACGCTTTCCTCGCCCAAAGCCCTCAGGGTACGGGAAACATTTATACCCTTTCCGTTGTAGGAAACGTCCGGCTCCTCTACTCTGTACAGCTTTCCGGGCAAAAAGGGCTCATATATATCATAGTTTACATCTATGCACGGATTGAGAGTAACGGTAATTATCTTCATCAGATGTCAATGTTTTCGGCAAATTTTGCGTTTTTCTCAATAAACTCCCGTCTGGGCTCCACCTTGTCGCCCATAAGCAGAGAAAATGCCTCGTCACATGCCACAGCGTCGTTCATATCTACCCGAAGCAGAGTTCTCGTCTCCGGGTCCATGGTGGTCTCCCAAAGCTGTTTTGCATCCATCTCTCCGAGACCCTTATATCTGTCCGCAACGGTTTTTTCACCGAGACGCGCCATTATTTCGTCTCTCTGCGCGTCGGAATAAGCGTATTCCTCATGTTTGCCGTTGTAAACCTTGTAAAGCGGCGGCTGTGCAAGATATACATGCCCTTCCTCAATAAGCTGTCTCATATGACGGAAGAAGAAAGTGAGAAGCAGTACTCTGATGTGAGAGCCGTCCACATCGGCATCGGCCATTATAATTATTTTTCCGTATCTCAGCTTTGAAATATCAAAAGCCTCACCGATACCGCAGCCCAGAGCCTGAATAATGGGAGTAATGGAAGGGTTTGAATATACCTTGTCAAGACGGGATTTTTCTACATTAAGAACCTTACCTCTCAAAGGCAGAATAGCCTGAAAACGGCTGTCGCGTCCGCTTTTTGCGCTTCCTCCTGCGGAGTCTCCCTCTACAAGATAGATTTCGGTAAATTCAACTCTCTTGTCGTTGCAGTCCGCAAGCTTTCCGGGCAGGGTGCTGACCTCAAGCACGTTTTTACGGGTAGATTCCCTTGCTTTTCTCGCAGCTTCCCTTGCGCGGTTTGCCGCAAGGGCTTTTTCAATAATAAGCTTTGCGACAGCGGGATTTTCCTCAAAATATTCCTCCAGCTTTTTGGACACTATATTGTCCACAATGCCGCGCACCTCGGAGTTGCCCAGCTTTGCCTTGGTCTGAGATTCAAACTGTGCATCCGGCAGCTTTACGGAAACAACGGCGCAAAGACCCTCGCGGCAGTCCTCGCCGCTCAGAGCCTTGTCCTTTTCTTTCAGAATATTGTTTTTTCTGGCGTAATTGTTGACCGCTCTCGTCAGCGCCGTTTTGAAGCCGACCTCATGTGTGCCGCCGTCAATTGTCGCCATATTGTTTGCAAAAGTTACGATTACCTCATTATAGGAATCGTTGTACTGCATTGCAACTTCCGCAGAAATATCGCCCTTCTGCGCCTTCATATAAATTACATCGGGGTGAATCAAATTGCAATGCTTGTTTTCATTCAGATACTGTACAAAGGAGCGGATACCTCCCTCATACATAAGATCTTCTTCGGGAGCGTTTCCGTCCTCGTCAAGACTTTCCTCTCTTTCGTCACGTATTGCTATACGCACACCGGCGTTAAGAAAGGTCTGCTCGCGCATACGCTTCAGAAGCGTTTCATAGTCAAAATGAACATCCTCAAAAATAGTGGCGTCGGGCATAAAACGTACATACAGACCGTGTTTCTCTCCGCAGTCTCCCTCGCATTTGAAGGGACGCACTGTTTTGCCCTTTTCAAATCTCATGGTATAGCGCTTGCCCTCGTAGCAGTTGTCAACTTCCATCCACTCGGAAAGCGCGTTGACAACGGAGGCACCGACACCGTGAAGACCTCCGGATATCTTATAGCCCTGACCGCCGAATTTACCGCCGGCATGAAGGATCGTAAATACCACTTCAAGGGTGGGTATCCCCATTTTGTGATGTATCTGGCTGGGCACGCCTCGTCCGTTATCCTGTACCGCAACGGAGCCGTCCTTCATGATCGTAACTTCGATCTTGTCGCAGTAGCCTGCCATTGCCTCGTCAATGGAGTTATCAACTATCTCGTATACAAGATGATGAAGTCCTCCGAGAGAAGTGGTACCGATATACATTCCGGGGCGTTTTCTTACAGCTTCAAGCCCCTCCAGCACCTGTATCTGATTTTCATCATATACCTGCGTGATTTTTTCTTCCGCCATTTTTTCTACCGATCCTTTTCATAAATAAACAAAGCGTTATCTCTGTACCCGGCGCTTGCTCTGCCGCTGAGTCCTTTTGAAGATATATGGGAATAAACGGTCCAGGCTCCTCCCTCGCCGTCGTCACAGACTACCACCGACTTGGGCAGATCCTCTCCGGCAAGAATAACCTTTCCGTTTTTTTCGCTTTTTTTCAAAAAGTCCTTAGTACAGGCTGTGGGGCTGTTGGTATCAATATCAAGTATTGCAATAACATCCCGCGTACGTACAGTAACATCTTTACCGATGTGAAAAAACATTTTTTCAATTTTCCGCCGACCGTTACGGTCGGCGGTCTGTATCCTTTATTTTTCTTCCGAAAGCATAATGCTTTCGGAGTGTAAAAACGGTTATTATGCCGCATAATGCGGCATTATCTGCCGTTCATTCTTGTGGGCATGATAAAGAAATTATAATGTACGGGATCTTTTCTTTCTCCCTCATCCTTTTCCTCTTTTTCTTTTTCGGAGGCTTCTATGCAAATACCCATAAGAGGGCCGTTCATACTGATTTTTACCGTTTCGTCACTCTCTGCAGCTTTAAGCGCGTCCAAAAGATAACGACAGTTAAAGGCAATGACCAAAGGCTCTCCCGTCATGGAGCAGGGGATTTCTTCATAAACGCTTCCGCCTGCGGAAACAGAAGATATTTTCAGTATATCTTCTTCAAATTCAAGTTTAATATAGGTTTTTGAAGTACTTCCGCCCAGTTTATCCTCCGTTACTATGGAAGCTCTCTCGGCGGCAGCCGTAAATGCAGCGGTATTTACATAAGCCGTTTTTTCAAACTGCTCGGGAATGACACGCTTATAGTTCATATACTCGCTGTCTATAAGCCTTGAAAAATAGGTAAACTCACCGATTTTGAAAATTACATGCTTTCTGGCAAGAGAAACGGTAATTTCATCCTCGCTGTCATGAACTATTTTCATAATTTCGCTGAGAATTTTTCCGGGAACTATAAACTGCGCGTCGGGAGCGGATGAATCTTCAAGCTCATATTCGGAAAAAGCAAAACGGTTTCCGTCACAGCCGATGCACTTCATTTTTCCGCTTTCAATATTGAAGAACACGCCGTTAAATATAGCTTTCTGCGCGTTCTGAGCTATAGAAAAAGCGGATTTTGAAATAAGACTTCTGAAAACATACTGACAAAGAGTATAGTTTCTGTCTCCGCTGAGCAGAGGAAGCGCGGGAAAATTTTCCCCTCCAACGGAGCTAATTTCAAAAAAGCTTGCTCCGCAGGTAATTTTTGCTCTGTTTCTCTCATCAATATCAATAGTTATTTCACCCTGAGGCATGCTTCTGACGATCTGCAGAATTTTCTGTCCGTTAATAACAAAGCTGCCCTCACTCATTATTTTTGCGGGAACGGAGGTACGGAGACCCTTTTCCATATCGTAAGCTGTAATACGGCAATCGCCTGCCTCATCACCGGGACATTCAAAAAGTATTCCTTCAATTGAAGCAACTGTGTTTCTTGAAGGTGCAATGGAAGCTGCGGGAGAAAGAGCCGCAAGCAGTATATCTCTGTCAAAAATTACTTTCATAACAAATTCCTTTCGTGTGTTTTTTAGATAATATAATAAATAATATAATAAAAAAGAAAGTAGTAGCAGTAGAGGCGACGAAAAGTCTCAAAACTCAGTTTTTTCTTTGTTATCTAAGGAAAAACCAACCTGTTTTTCCTTTCGTTTCTTTTGAAACCGTATTGAAACCGAATATAAATTTTTTTAAAATCATCAGTTTTAGCTGTCAGAATAAATCTTTGATGACTTAAAAGTTTTCAATTTTGAAAACCCGACGGTGAAAACTGCTGCAAAAATCAAACAATCGAAGTTTTCAACAGTTTATAAAAAACTGTTTCAAAAATCAGAAAAGGATAAAACGCAAAAAAAACGCAGCTTTTAAAACTTTTCAAAAGGTTTATCGAAAAGGTTTTGAAATATTTTGAAAAATCTTTCAAAACTGAATTTCAGGAGTTTTTGACTTCTGCTATTATCTCCTGTATTTCGCTGCTCAGCTTGTCGTCTATGCTGATTTCCTTTTCAATGGAGGCGATATTGGAATGAACGGTGGAATAATCTCTGTTCATCATTCTGCCGATAGCGGGAAGAGAAAGACCGAGAACGGTTTTTATTACATACATTGCCATATTTCTGGCAGTCTTTATGTTTTTAACCCGGCTTTTGCCCAGAATTTCTTCCACGGTTACATCGTATTTACGGGCGGTTACTTCAAGAATTGTATCCACGGTCTCCGCCACCGGCTTATTTTCCCTGAAATATTCGGGAATCGAGGATTTCACCATTTCAAGGGTAATAGGCTTACCGGAGAGAAATGAAACGGCGCCGATTTTTTTGATGGCTCCCTCAATCTCACGGACATTTGAATTAAGCCGCTCAGCCAGAAAAGTAATTACATCGGTAGGAATACTGATATTTCCCTTTTCCGCCTTTTTGCGGAGTATTGCCAGCCTCAGCTCGTATTCCGGAGGCTGAACGTCTATGATCATACCCTGTGTAAACCGTGTTTTAATTCTTTCCTCAAGAGTATACATTTCCTTTGGGGGACGGTCGCTGGTTACCACGATCTGTTTGTTGGCTTCTATCAGTGCGTCAAAGGTGTGAAAAAATTCAAGCTGGGTTGAGGGTTTGCCGGAAATAAACTGAATATCGTCTATCATCAGCATATCCACTCTGCGATATTTTGCCTTAAATTCCGCCATTTTCTTTTTTGACATACAGTCAAGCAGCTCATTCAGAAAATCCTCGCTTTTGGTACATATGACCGTCAAATCGGGATGTTTTTTCAGCACCTCGTTTGCAATGGCGTACATAAGGTGTGTTTTTCCCAGTCCCGACGGACCGTATATAAAAAGAGGATTAAAAGTTCGTGAACCGTGAGGATCGTCGGCTACCGCCTTACAGCAGGAATATGCCATTTGGTTTGAAGAGCCTACCACAAAGGTATCAAAGGTATATGCGGGATTTATTCCTGAACTTTTTGGCATTGCAATGTCGGAATAAAGAGAATAGTCAACGCTGTTTGCGCTGTCCTCCGAAAAGCCGTCACCGGAAAAATCTTCTCCGCTGTCAGAGGAAAAACGATCTTCAAAAGCGTCATGTTTTGTGTCTTTTAACTCTTTATAAGCAACAGATTCGTGTGCAGGCGCTTCCTGAGAAGGGCCGTCGCAGATAAGCTCAACGGTGCAATCGCTGTCAAGAGCTTCCCTGACGCTGTCCGTCACAAGTTTTTCATAGCGCTTCATAATTACGCTGCGGGCAAGTGCCTTGGGTGTGGCAAGCACCGCCTTGTTTTCGTCAAGATAAGCCAGGTGCAAATCTGAAAACCATGTATCAAAGGCGTGAGAGGACATAACGCCGACAGCTTTATCTTTAAGTGTTTCGTATATGGATTTCCAGAACATATTCAGTTCTTCGTTTGAAATCCCGTTCATCAGCATAATTCCTCCTTTATAACAGAAAATTATACAATATATATTATATACCTCAATAAATTATACCACAGAATTTATTATTTTTCAATAGCTTTGAAATACACTTTTTATATTTTTTTGTTTTTCGGGCGGTTTTTTGTGAGTTTTACGCCTATGGGTGTTTTTGAACTTTTTAATCTTATACGCAAAAAAACGGCTTAAAAATAAAAAACCCGCCGAAACCGCGTTTTTCGGTTCGGACGGGAAGAAGAATAAATGGGGCTCCGCCCCATACCCTGCAAGTATATGCGAGGCTCTGCCTCGCGCTCCGCTTAGTACCTTTTTTGAAAAAAAGGTACTAAGAACCCCAAAAAACTTTTGGGAAAGGGGTAATATTTTGAAATGATAAAATTGCAAAAAACTTTGTTTAGCTGTTTATAAAATTCGGCTAAACTTTGATCTGTGCAGACTTTTTAGTATCAATTCAATCCCCTTTTCCCAAAATTTTTGAGGATTGTTAAGGGACTTTTTCTAAAAAGTCCCTTGACCGGGGTGCGGGGCAGCGCCCCGCTCTGTTTCATCTAACAATAGACTCAAATATTCTGTCGAAAGCGTCGGCGTAGTGCTTTGCAATAAGCTTTGCGCCTGCGCTTGTGGGATGAACGCCGTCCTCTGCCCAGAAAGTCGGTGCATCACCGACGCTTGCGGCGGCAAAAATGCCGTCCAGCGGAACATAAACATCGGCGTATTCTCTTGCAAGGGCGCGGACTGTGTCGATCTTGAAATCAAGATCCTCTCTGAAAGGCGCCTTGTCCTCGCAATAAAGCAAAAAAGGCTCAAGCATTATAATTTTTGCTTTGGTTTTTTCTTTTATTTCATCAAGCAGGAAGCGATAGTTTTTCTCAAAAATACCGTTGTCCAGCCACTCCTTGGTTTCCGAGCGGTGCCACACATCGTTTATGCCTATAAGAACGGAAACCACATCGGGCATAAGATCGGTGCAGTCCTCTTTCCAGCGCGCGCAAAGATCCGCCGTCTGATGTCCGCCGATACCCAGATTTATAAACTCAAACTCTGTCTGCGGATGTCGCCCCGCAATCGCCTCCGACGCGTATTTCGGATACCCGGGTCCCATATTGTGATAATCGCTCCTGTCCCGTCCCGCGTCCGTAATAGAATCTCCCTGAAACAAAATCCTCATATCAAATCCTCCGTGAAAAAATTATTATATATACGGGGCGCTGCCCCGTACCCCGCTTAGTACCTTTTTTAGAAAAAAGGTACTAAGAACCCCAAAAAACTTTGAAAAAGAGGTATTGGTGTATACTTAAATGTCTGCACAAAACATAGTTTGGCTGAACTTTATAAACAGCTAAACAAAGTTTTCTGCAATTCCCCGGTAACAAATATACTCCCTTTTCCGAAAGTTTTTGGGGGGTTCGGGGGTATTTTTTCAAAAATACCCCCGAATGGGGTTTGGGGCGAAGCCCCAATTTTTTTACTTCTTACCCTCGGACAGCGAGCCGGAGAGAAGCATATCTTCGAAATTGCGCCGGCGCAGTACCTCGTAAACGGCGACTGCCGCGGCATTGGAAAGATTAAGACAGCGCTGCCCCGGCTTCATGGGGATTCTGACGCTTCTGTCAAGATTTTCCGAAATAAAGCTTTCCGGAAGTCCTTTTGTTTCCTTGCCGAACATGAGAAATACGGGAGAAGGGTAATCGACTTCCGTATAGCATTTTTTCGCCTTGGAAGAAAAACAGAAAAAGTCGCAGCCCGGATTTTTCCGAAAGAAATCGGAAAGAGAATCATAATAAAAAATATCAAGACTGTCCCAGTAGTCAAGACCGGCACGGTGCAGTTTGGCGCTGTCGATTTCAAAGCCCAAAGGTCTCACAAGATGCAGAGCGGCGCCGGTAACGGCGCAGGTGCGGGCAATATTACCGGTGTTCTGCGGTATTTCCGGCTCCACCAATACAATATTCAGACTGTTCATAAATACTCCCGCCCCGCATTTTTCTGCATTTTAGAAAAGTATATCACTGAAAATACCCGTTGTCCACCGTATTTGCAGAAAAATTAACAGAAACTATTTGATTTACACCGTATTTGTGCTACAATAATAAATTAGAAAAATATAATCTGAGGAGGACGGACACAATGAGCGTAATTACGAAGATATTCGGAACTTACAGCGACCATCAGATAAAAAAAATAATTCCCACGGTAAATAAAATAGAAGCTCTTGCCGACAAATATAAGGCAATGAGCGACGGCGAAATGAGAGAAATGACGGACAAGTTCCGCGCACGGCTTAAAGATGGCGAGGAGCTTGAGGATATTCTTCCCGAGGCATACGCCCTTGTAAGAGAGGCGGCGGACAGAGTGCTGGGCAAGAGGCCCTTCAGAGTCCAGCTTATGTGCGGCATACTTCTCCACCAGGGAAGAATTGCCGAAATGAAAACAGGTGAGGGAAAAACCCTGGTTGCAGTGCTTCCCTCATACCTTAACGCCCTTGAAGGCAAAGGCGTCCATGTGGTAACGGTAAACGAATACCTTGCAAAAATGGGTCAGGAGGAGATGGGAAGAGTCCACGAGTTTCTGGGACTTTCCACCGGACTTGTAATCCATGACCAGACTAAAGAAGAAAAGCGCGCCGCATACGCCTGCGACATAACCTACGGTACAAATAACGAATTCGGCTTCGACTACCTCAGGGACAATATGGTCACCTATAAAGAGGATATGGTACAGAGAGGCCATAACTTCGCCATAGTGGACGAGGTAGACTCCATACTTATAGACGAGGCGAGAACGCCGCTTATAATTTCGGGACACGGCGCAAAGGTAGACGATCTGTACGGCAGAGCCGATCAGCTTGTAAGAAAAATGTCCCGCTTCGTCATAAAGGAGCTTGACTCCAAGGAGGAGCACGACGATATTACCCAGGACTATATCGTGGACGAGAAGGCCAGAAGCTGTACTCTTACCGCCAACGGTATAAAAAAGACCGAGGAATTTTTCGGCATCGAAAACCTCTCCGACCCGGAAAATGCCGACATTTCCCACCATGTATACCAGGCAATGCGCGCCCACGGCATAATGAAGCTGGACACCGACTATGTCATAAAGAACGGCGAAGTTATGATAGTCGATACCTTTACGGGACGCATTATGCCCGGACGCCGCTACTCCGACGGACTTCATCAGGCTATCGAGGCAAAAGAGGGTGTGGAGATACAGAGGGAAAACCGCACCATCGCCACCATCACCTTCCAGAATTATTTCAGAATGTACTCAAAGCTGTCCGGTATGACCGGTACGGCGCTTTCCGAGCAGGACGAGTTCCGCGAAATATATAACCTTGACTGCGTAGAGGTGCCCACCAATAAGCCTATGATCAGAGTAGACCACAGCGATGTGGTATTTACTACCGTGGCAGGCAAGGAAAGGGCGATAATCGAGCAGATAAAAGAATGCCACGAAAAGGGACAGCCCGTGCTTGTTGGTACGGTTTCCGTAGAAAAGTCGGAAATTCTGTCCAAAAAGCTGAAAGCGGCGGGAATTCCCCATAATGTACTGAATGCCAAATACCACGAAAAGGAAGCGGAAATAGTAGCTCAGGCGGGAAAACCGGGCGCCGTGACCATATCCACCAATATGGCGGGACGAGGCACAGACATTCTGCTGGGCGGCAATGCCGAATTCCTTGCCAAGGTGCAGATGAGAAAAGAGGGCTACGAGGAAGAGACCATAATGCTGGCAACCGGCTCCTCCCAGTCCGTCTCCGAGGAGGTATTTGCGGCAAGAGCCCACTTCAGAGAGCTTTACAATTCCTATCAGGAGATAATCAAGCCTGAGGCAAAGAAGGTGTGCGAGGCGGGAGGACTGTTCGTCATCGGTACCGAGCGTCACGACGCCCGCCGTATTGATAACCAGCTCCGCGGACGAAGCGGACGTCAGGGAGACCCCGGTGAGTCCAGATTTTATCTGTCCCTTGAAGACGACCTTATGAGACTGTTCGGCAGCGAGCGTATTCTTAATCTCGTCAGCCGCATGGGCATTTCGGAAAACGACCCCATAGACGCAAAAATCCTGTCAAACTCCATAGAAAGCGCCCAGAAGCATCTTGAGGATCAGAACTTTGAGCGGCGTAAAAATGTGCTCTCTTACGATGATGTAATGAACCAGCAGCGTACGGTCATTTACAAACAGCGCCAGGAGGTGCTGGAGGGCGAGAACCTGAGAGACAAGATGATCTCCATGATTCGCTCCACGGTATCCGATTCCGTAGACCAGTTCCTGCACGAGGAGGACATCTCCCTTTGGGACACCGTAGGACTGAGACAGAAATACCAGGGACTTATAACAAAGGCAGACGATTTCAAGGATCTTTCCGAATATACGGGCTCTGCTTCTCAGAAGCGCGAGGAGATTCGCGAGCAGCTTATTGAGCGCGCTATGGCTCTTTATACGGAAAAGGAGCAGAAGGTGTTCGGAGAAGAGGTGTTCCGCGAGGTAGAGAGAAGCGTACTGCTTCGCAATGTTGACCAGAAATGGATGGATCACCTGGAGGCAATGGACTCACTTATGGAGACCATAGGGCTTCAGGCTTACGCACAGCGTAACCCCATCAGCGAATATCGCATAGCCGGCAGCGATCTGTTCGACGAAATGATCACCATGATCCGCGACGATACCGTAAGAATGCTGCTGTCCGTAATTCCCCGTCCCCAGGCAATTCGCCGCGAGCAGATCGCAAAACCCGTAAGCGAGGGCTTTGCGGGAAGCGGCGACGGAACGCTGAAGAAAAAACCCGTAGTAAAGAAAGCCTCCGAAAAAGTAGGCAGAAACGACCCCTGCCCCTGCGGCAGCGGCAAAAAATACAAAAAATGCTGCGGTGCAAACACCGAGTCAAACAATAATGACTGAGATGAAAAAAATGACAGCAAAACGGAAAAAAACCGATCCCTTTGGACTCAGCCTGTTGTGGATAGGCGCCCTGTTTCTCGTAAATCCGCTGATAAACACGGTAGATATTTTGCCGGATAGGGCGGGAGATATTCCCATGGCTGTGGCTCTTGTGCGCATAGCGACTCTTCATGAAGGCATGAAAAAAGCCATGCGGAATTTTATATTCCTTGCAGTAATAAGCGCGGCACAGCTTCTCAGCGCTTTGGGCACGCCCTTTTTATCCGATTCCTACCTGCTGCTTATGACCTTTGTCTTTGCGGTATTGCAGGGTATCGCTTTCTTCCCCGCCATAACAGGTCTGTTTGAAGGCTTTGACTGGCTTGGAACCAGATACGGTTTACCTGCGGCGGCGGGAATTAAAAAGAGAAACGGAAAAACCGTTGCTCTTTCCTCCGTGCGACGACTTACCTTTGCCGCATTCATTGTGCGCGAGGCAGGCTCGGTTATCCCCGTACTGCCTGCCGTCACCATGACGGGAGTCACATATTTCCCCGGTGCGTACAGCACGGACTGGACGCTGCTGACCCCGCCGCTTTATGTCCTGGCGTGGATAGCGGGACTTGCCGTTTCCGTGCCGTGGGTTATCCGTTTTGTATCATATGTAAAAGGCGTTATTTCCGGCGGAGGAGAGGTTTTTTCTTCCCTTTACACCCGCTACGAATCCGAAGTGCTGGCCGACGTCCGCGGCAGAACTGCGGCGAGAATGAAGGTAGCACTTATAATGCTTTGCGCGGCGGCGGCTCTCAACTTCGATATGTATGTGGACGGGCTGAATATCTTTCCCGGACTTCTTGTGTCGGCGCTTATTATTGCGTCTCTTGCCCTTATGCTTAAAAACAGCAAAAAGCTTGCCGTGGCGGGAATAGTGTTTTCCGCTTTGCGCATAGTGCTGTCAGGGGCGGGTGAAGTGCTTCAGTATCTTTACAGAGCAGAAAATTACAAGCCGAAATCGGCGGCGTATTTTATAGGTGACGCGCCTGTGCTGTATATGCGTATCGAAATAACTGCCATAGCGGAAGCGCTGATGTTTGCATTGTCCGCAGTTTTCCTGTTCTGCGTGCTTAGACGGACGCTGAAGACACACGCGGCGCTTTTCGGAGCAGATGTCAATATGTTTATGCGTAAAAAGCGCAATAAGGGCGGCATCCTGCGCTCTCTGACCGTCCTTCAGGTGCTGTGGGAGGTAATGGCTCTTTCCGGAGCAGCCCTTACCGTACTGCTTAAATATTTCCCCGAGTATTGGCTTATTAACGGTCTGCTTGCAATAGTGCTGACCGTGCTGAGTATCCGCATTTTCGATGAATTGTACGGGATAATTTACGAAAACAAAGGCTGAAAAAACTGCGAAAGCAGTGAAAGGAAGAGAAAGGTAGAGACGGAATGAAAAAATTTTTATCGGTAATACTTGCTCTGGCGACGATGCTGACTCTTTCCGCCTGCGCAAAAACGGCTGACGGCGGGGACAAAGACAATTCATCCTCATACAAGCCTGACGATATTGCTCTGAAAAGCGAAAACTTTACCATTACAAGAGCCGAGGTATCCTATATTTTTTACCAGAACTATAACGAGTTCGTAAATACCCAGCCCGACAGCGTGGATATGTACAACATAGACACAAACAGTTCGCTGAAAGGGCAGGAATATCATGACGGCATTAGCTGGTTCAGATATTTTGCGGACGCCACTCTGGACTACATGAAATATGTTCTTGTGTTCTGCGAGGCGGCTCTCGCCGACGGTCTGGAGCTTGACGAGGAAGACAAAGCTTCTATTGACGAGGCTGTCCGGTCCTACTACGACTACGCCGATAAATACGATTACGATGTGCAGGAGCTGTTTACAAAGACCTTCAATTCCGACGTTACGCCCAAAGTGCTTCGCGCCTATCTTGAAAAGGACGCCCTTGCGCATAAGTATTACTATAAGCTTATCGACAGCTACGAGCATACGGATGATGAGCTGAGCGCCTTTGTTGAGGAAAATCCCTACAAGTTTTACAGCATTGACTATATAAGCTACACCTTTGACGAGGACTTTGACAGCAATGCCAAGGAAAGCGCGGCGGCTCTTGCTTCAATCAGCGACACGGAGGAATTCAAAAAGCACATAGAGGATTACGCTTCTGATATTAAAACGGACACGGTGCTGAATATAGAAGATTGCATAGTGCGATATGCTGCGAGAAACGAGTACAGCGAATTCAGTGTATGGGCGTTTGACGGTGCAGAGGCGGGAGAGACTTACACCGCCGCAAACGAGCTGGAGGGCACATACACCGTTTATCTGCTTACCTCCGCACCCTCGCTTCAGGAATATAAAACCAGAGATTTCAGATTTATAAAGGAATATGTCAGCGGTCACGACAGCTTCCAGGAGACCATGAACTATGTAAACGGTCTGCTTGAGGAGTGGAAAACCGGCGAGGCAAGTGAAGAAAGCTTTGCCGCACTTGCGGACGAACATAACAAGCTTACGGACGATGAGCTGGGCGGAGGGCTGTACCTGAACGCGGCGAAATCCGATACCTCCCTTCCCCAAACGGCTATCGACTGGCTGTTTGCGGAGGACACAGAGCCCGGGGATACGACTGTTGTTAAGGGTGACGCCTGCTATATGGCGCTTTACTACATAGGCGAGGATGAGGTGCAGTGGAAATTCCTTGCAAAACAGGGACTCAGCGAAAAAAAATATCTTGAGGACTACGAAAAGTTCAGCGAGAAGTACCCCGTAACCGTTGACAATGATGTGATAGACTCCCTGGAGGCATAGTTCGGAATACGAAAAGGGATATATTCTTGAGCTTGAACTGAAATGATCCGCGGCATATATGGGGCTCTGATCCATACACCGGTGAGTATATACGGGGCTCCGCCTCGCGCTCCGCGGGATATATACGGGGCTCCGCCCCGTACCCCGCTTAGAACCTTTTTTGAAAAAAAGGTTCTAAGGACTCCAAAAAACTTTTAAT
>CAMFEL010000024.1 GCA_945949385.1 uncultured Clostridia bacterium
CGGGGAGGCTCGGAGGGGCTGCTGACGGGACAGCAGTCCCTTCGAAAAATCCTCTCTTCACCTCTGTCGGCTAACAATCAAATCTGAATTCCCAAATATACTGTAAATTTCATATAACTTGATTTCTGTGGGTAACTTCAACTCTGCCGTCGAACGCTCCGAAGCGGTGCTTAATTCCTCTCATATCCGGTAAGGGAGAGCCCTGTGGGACTGCTGCCGGGACAGCAGTCCCTTCGAATATTCCTCTCTTCACTTCTGTAAGCTAATAATCAAATCTGAATTCCAAATAATCCAATTTTCACACAATAAATATTTTTTGAATATACTGTATATTATTACATTTTCTAAGCCAAAAAATCCGTTTTCATACATAAAAATTCTTGACTTACAAATCGATATGGTATATAATGATATATAAATATAAATTATTCTTCCGCCGGTGCGGAAATGAAAGGACAATATTATGAACAGAGTCTACAATTTCTCGGCAGGACCCTCTATGCTGCCCCTGCCCGTACTTGAAAAAGCAGCATCCGAGCTTGTTTGCTACGGCGACGCAGGAATGTCAGTTATGGAGATGAGTCACCGTTCCCCTGCTTTTGAAGAAATTATAGCTGCCGCAGAAAAGGGTCTGCGCGACCTTATGAATATTCCCGACAACTATAAGGTGCTGTTTATGCAGGGCGGTGCTTCCACTCAGTTTGCCTGCGTCCCCCTTAACCTTATGAAAACCGGCAAGGCCGACTATGTCCTCTCCGGTCAGTTCTCCACAAAAGCCTTCAAGGAGGCTCAGAAGTACGGAGACGCGGTTGCAATCGCTTCCTCAAAGGACGACAACTTCTCCCGTATTCCCGTTATCACGCGTGAGGATATTCGCCCCGACGCCGATTATGTACATATCTGCTTCAATAACACCATATACGGCACCAAGTACAACTATATCCCCGACACCGGAGATATTCCCCTGGTTGCCGATATGTCAAGCTGCATAATCTCCGAGCCTGTGGATGTTTCCAAATTCGGCGTTATCTACGCAGGCGCGCAAAAGAATATGGCGCCCGCTGGCGTTACCGTTGTCATCGTGCGCGAGGATCTTCTGGGAAGCGCCCGTCCCACCACTCCCGCTATGCTCAACTGGCAGCTTATGGCCGACAACGGCTCTATGTACAACACTCCTCCCTGCTACTCCATCTATATAGCAAAGCTTGTGTATGAGTGGATAGCTTCCATCGGCGGACTTGAGGAAATGAAAGCAAGAAACGTAAAGAAAGCAAAGCTGCTTTACGACTATCTTGACAGCCAGGATTATTACATCGCTCCCGTTGTCCCCGAATGGCGCTCAATGATGAACGTGACCTTTGTGACCGGAGACGCGGATCTTGATAAAAAGTTTGCCGCAGAGGCCGCAGCCGCAGGACTCAAGAACCTGAAGGGTCACCGCTCCGTAGGCGGTATGAGAGCCTCCATTTATAACGCAATGCCCTATGAGGGCGTGGAAGCTCTGGTGGCATTTATGAAGAAGTTTGCCGCAGAAAACCCCAAGGCATAAACAACAGGTACAGGGAGATAATACTATGACAAAGATAAAGCTTCTCAATAAAATATCCTCCTGCGGCACCGACGAGTTCGACCGCAGCGCCTATGAGGTAGGCGAGGACATCGCCGCCGCCGAAGCCATAATGGTAAGAAGCGCCGCCATGCACGATATGCAGTTCGGCGCAGAGCTTCAGGCTATCGCAAGAGCGGGAGCGGGCGTCAACAACATTCCCTGCGACCGCTGTGCGGAGGAGGGCATTGTTGTATTCAACACCCCCGGCGCCAACGCCAACGGCGTAAAGGAGCTGGCAATTGCCGCGCTTCTTTTGTCCTCCCGTGACATCGTGGACGGCATCAACTGGGCGGGCACCCTTACGGAGGATGTTGCAAAATCCGTTGAAAAGGGCAAATCCAAATTTGCCGGCTGCGAAATAAAGGGCAAGACCCTGGGCGTTATCGGTCTGGGAGCCATCGGCGGTCTTGTGGCTAACGCCGCAAGAGAGCTTGGTATGAATGTTATCGGCTGTGACCCCTATATGACGGTCAACGCCGCATGGAAGCTGAGCCGCGGAGTCAGAAGCGCCGCAAGCTACGAGGAGATATACAGAAACGCAGACTATATCACTCTCCATGTTCCCGTAACCCCCGAAACAAAGAATATGATCTGTGCCGACACCCTTGCAATGATGAAGGACGGCGTCAGAATAATCAACCTTGCCCGCGCCGACCTTGTATGCGCCGCTGACCTTAAGGCGGCTGTTGCCTCCGGCAAGGTGGCGAAGTATGTTACCGACTTCCCCACCGAGGAAACGGTAAATCAGCCCGGCATCATCACTATCCCCCATCTGGGCGCCTCCACCGAGGAGTCCGAGGACAACTGCGCCGTTATGGCGGCTCATGAGCTTATCGACTATCTGGAAAACGGCAATATCACCAACAGCGTGAACTTCCCTGCCGTTTCCATGCCCCGCAGCGGCGCCTGCCGCCTTGTTGTACTGCACAAGAACCAGCCCGATATGCTTTCCCGCATTACCGCGGTGCTTTCCGGCGACGGCATTAACATAGATAACATGGCAAGCCGCTCCAAGGGCAGCTACGCCTGCGCCCTGCTCGACTGCACCACCGACGTGTGTGACAGTCATATATCAGACATCGCCGCTATTGACGGAGTTATCAGAGTACTTAAAAAATAAGGCGCCGCTAAATGCGACGTTTGCCGTCGGGATGCCTCGCAGTATTCCGGCGGCTCTGCTTTTCCGAGTTATTTCCGCCGCGTCTCAGACGGTGAATAATGCTGCTGCCCCAAACCCCATAAGAGAAAGGAACATAAAATGAAACGGATCAAAAACCTGCTGTTCGGAGGCGGAAAGCCCGCACTGCGCAGCGCTCTTTCCTCCCTGCTGTTTTTCTCTTCTCTTGCTTTTCTTGACCTGTCCTTCAGATATATTTACAGAGCCGATAACACCTACGGTACCGCATGGTATATCCCTGCTCTGTTCACCCTTTGCTGGTGCGTCATTCTTACAGGTGCAGCGTATGTTCTGCCACGGCTCATCAGACGGATATTTATGATTCTCGCAACCGCCGTCAGCTGCTTTTTCGTGCTGTGTCATGCGGTGTTCCACAGCTTTTTCGGCAAATATATGTCCCTGTCCTCCGTTATGTTCGCAGGTGACGGAGCCGGATTTTTCGACTGGTCGTATTTTGATATACCGAAAAAGCTGATCCTTGCGGTGCTTATCAGCCTGTGCGCCACGGTTCTCGCCGTACTGATACTGCCCAAGCGTCGCTTCAGGGTATGGCGCATAATCGCAGCAGTCGCTGTGATCGCCGTAGGTATCACCGGAATAAATCTTGCGAAAAATCATTTCTATGCAGAGCAAGAAAACGGAATAGCCTGGGACAGCACCGTTTCGCTTCGCGAGACCTACGACAGCTTTACGGACACCTATAACTGTATGCATATGGTGGGTCTTTACCAATACAGCGCCCGTGACATTTATATTTCCTCCGGTCTTGAAACCGTTGTGCTGAAAAGAACCGGCGCCGATGCGATAAATGAGATAGAAGAGCTTGCCGAAAGCCGCAAGGACAACGGCGAAAACGAAATGACGGGGGTATTCAAGGACAAAAACCTTATCCTTATTCAGCTTGAAGCCATCGACACATGGATGCTGAACGAGGTGGCAATGCCCAACCTGTCGAAAATACAGTCGGAAAGCATAAACTTCACAGAGTTTTACGCTCCCAAGTACCTGTACGGAGCCACTTTTAATACGGAATATGTGGTAAACACCGGTTTTGTGGCGCCCTCAAACACTTCAAGAGTCTCCGTTTTCACCGAAAACAGCTATCCCTATTCCATGGCGCATCTGTTTACAAATGCGGGATACCGCGCCGAAAGCTTTCACCGTTCCAACGGAAGCCTGTACAACAGAGCCGACTCCCACACAAACTGGGGCTACGCCAAGTATAACAGCGGCTACGATATGGGGTTTGAAGACTTTGACCTTGACACTTCCCTTATGGGTGCATACGATATGATAGTGCCCGATGAGGGTAAGTTTATGAGCTTTATCATAACATTTTCCGGTCACGGCCCCTTTAATGCGGACACCAAGGAATCGAAGCTGTACTACGAAATGCTGAAGCCTCAGCTTCCCGAGGACGCGGAGGACGAGTATGTATATGCTCTGTGTCACGCCTATGAGACGGCTGCTTTCATCGGCGAGCTTTTCGGAAGGCTGGACGCCGACGGTAACCTTCACGATACGGTAGTGGTGTTCTATACGGATCACTACAACCACTATGTTTCAGATTCAAATATCCTTACAAAATATAAGGGTACCTCTGACGCAAACCTTATGTGCAATATTCCTTTCTTCATTTACAGCAAGGACACGGAGCCTATGACGGTGGAAAAACCCGTGGCTTCTTACGATGTGCTGCCCACCGTGGCAAACCTGTTCGGGCTGGAGACGAGAGCGGAATACTATGTAGGCGACGATGCCTTTTCCGACAGAGGAGGATATATTATGTTCGCGGACGGCTCGTGGTATGACGGCGAGACTTACTTCAATGCAGGCGCCGCGTCCGAGGCAACGGAGCTTTCCAAGGAGCGCGCCGAGGAAATAAGCCACCGTTTGAACGCAAGCTACAATACGGTAAAGCTTGACTATTTCAAGATCATCGGCGACAAAATATCCGAGGACAAATAAAAAGTAATGGAAATACTGTACAGCGACAAGTATCTTGCGGTCGCCGTAAAGCCGAGAGGCGTGGCGTCACAGAAAGACCCAACCGGGAGATGCGACATGGTCACTCTGCTGACAGAGTCGCTCGGCACGCAGGCATACTGCGTCCACAGGCTTGATACCGCCACCGAGGGAGTCATGGTGTACGCCCTGACAAAGGAGTCGGCAGCAAGGCTTTCCGCGTCTATGGAAGCATGGCAGAAAACCTATATTGCAGCCGTGACGGGAGAAGCCGCCCGGCAGGGCGAAATGCGGGATCTGCTGCTGCACGACAGGAGAATTAACAAAAGCTTTGTTACTGACACAAAGCGCGCCGGAGTAAAGGAAGCCGCCCTTGAATATTCCCTGCTGGCTTATGACGGCGGCACTTCCCTTGTAAAGGTTCGGCTTATAACAGGCAGAACGCATCAGATAAGAGTGCAGTTTGCCTCAAGGGGTATGCCTCTGCTGGGAGACGGCAAATACGGCTCTCGGGTCAAATGCCCCCTTGCCCTGTACTGCGCCCTGCTTTCCTTTGAACACCCCTATACAAAGGAGCAGATGACTTTTTCAAGCCTTCCGCCCTCTCCGTGGAACGGCTTTGAGCTGAACGCGGAAATGCTGAAATGAATACCGAAGCAAAACCCCCTCTTTACGCGAAATGCGCAAAGAGGGGGTTTTGATTTTGCCTTATTTATTTCTTTTTTGCAAAATTGTTCTTTACATAATACTGCACGCTTTTGTATTCATTCAGGGCCGCCGCGTCCGCGCCCTCCGGCTCCGTTATAATGACCTCGCCGTTCTTTATAAACTTTCCGTAAAGGTTCAAAGCCGAAATGCCGCTTGACTCTCTGAAATCGCTGAGATACTGCATATACTCATTGCCCTTCCAGCCGCACAGGCGGAAAAGCTCGTTCATAAGAAAGTAAGAGCCCACGGTATCTCCGTCTCCCGAAAAACCGTTTTTACATATCTCCTTTGCCGCGTCGTTTGCCCATATGATATACGGGGTTTCATAGAAGTTTTCAAAGCCCTGTGCAGTGGCAGTGTCAATATTGATTCCCAGCGCACGGTAAACCGAAGCTCCGTCTCCCAGTCCCGGCAGGTGATCGCCGAACAGCACCAGCACCACAGGCTCATCTCTATCCCGCAGCTCATCCACAAATTTCTCAAGCTGTATGTTGGTATCATTGATAAGCTCAACATAGTTGTTTACAATGTTGTACTGCTCCTCGCTCAGCCCCTCGTTTGAAACATATTCTTTTGAATACAGCGCCTCGGTACCCGAATACGGGCCGTGTCCCTCATAGGACACGTTGAACGAGAACAGAGGCTCTCCGGAGTCCGTCGCGTCGTCAAGTCTTGACAGGATCTGCGAAAACAGTACATCGTTATATGCGTTGTTTGCACCGCCGTTCAGATCGCGGTAGGTGTCCTCGTCAAAGAAATAGTTTTCAAAGCCCATATGGGCGTTTATGCTCTGCCGCCCGTAGAACCAGCGCTGACCGGGATGACCGCCCTCAACGCGGTAGCCCTGCTCTCTCATATACCAGGCAAAGGAGTTGGCGTTATATCTGTATGTAGGCAGATAGTAATAATTCAGACCGCTTACAAAGCTGCGCTCCGTTTTAATGGTGTTGCCGCCGTATATGTCCGTCAGAATATTTCCGCTGTAGCTTTCAGCGCGCAGACGGTTAAGATATTCATACACTCCGTCGTCTATCTCCACGGTGTCGAAGCGGGACAGGTCGCAGTACGATTCAAGCATAACTGCGATTACATTTACCCGTCTGTCCTCGGGAATATCCTCGTAGGTGTAGGAGGAAAGAAGCTCTTCCGTCGCTTTTTTGTCGTATCCCTCCGGCGGCTTTGCCTGGGAGACCTCATAAGAATGATAGCTGTAAATCAGAGGATGCAGAAATCCGCTTGCCGTATATCTTGTCATATCGCTGACGCCGTAATAAACACTCTCGTTTATCTTTGCAAAGGTGTCGCTTCTGAGTGAAAGGCACAGATCCATATCGCAGTATGCCGTCTTTAATACAAATGAAGAAAGAACGATTACACCCGCAAGCAAGGCGGGACGGATATATCTGATTCTGATTTTCGCATCAAAGAAAAGGCGAACGATTACGGCGGCGGCTACTATCACCGCAAACAGAAGAATTTTCCTCGGCGTAAGGCTGATGTTATACTGTGCCGTCATGGCAGCACCCTCACGCAGAGAGAATATATCCTCAAAAATGAGCGGGTCGTCTCTGAAAGTAATCTTGAAGTAGTTTATCAGCGACAGGATCAAAGTGACAATTCCGGAAAGGCCGCAGGCGAAAGCGGTACTGCCGAAAAGCGCATAGATAAGCAGGCAAAAAAGAAAGACCGGCAGAATGTTATAAAACAAAAGCCTTGCGTCACAAAAATATGCGCCGAACAAAGCACCCGGCTGCGGACTTGTCTGTGCAGTCAGATAAAGGCTCATAATACCCCACGCGCAGCTCAGAAGCAGCATGGCAAAAGCGGCGGCGGCAAAGCGGCGCACGCAGGAGGCAATGCAGGCAAATTTCGAGGCATAGCGGTTCTTGCCGTAAACATATACTTTTTCTGCGGCGTCTTTCATAATCGGGCACGAAAGAGTGCCGAAAGCGCGGTATTCCGCGCCCTGCGACGCCTCGCTGAGCATTTGTACCGCCGGCTTCCACGGGGTAAAACGCCGAAGGCTGAGGCTGTACTCCCCCGCCGAAACCGGGCAATCCGAGAGAGCCTCTACCACACAGCGCGGATGTGCCGACAAAACGGTAACGCCACGCTCCGGCAGTACGATACGCTTTTCATTCTTTGAGCGAAAGACCTTAAGGCGCTCCTCAAGTCCGCGCACCCGTCTTAGAAAGGAATAATGTATTTCAAGATATTTTTTCTGCGTCAGCAAATGAAAATAGGACAAAAAATCCGCCAGAATATACAGCGGAGCGTATATTATAAGAGAGGGCTGACGAAGCAGCGCATACAGATAGAAGCGTCGCTCAAGCCTTCCCCGAAACACGCAATTTTCAAAAACTGCATAGCTTTGCATTATGTAATCGGTTTTCCTTTCGGCATTTATCTATTTATATTATAATGATTTGCCGACAAAATGCAACTTTTTTTGCTTCCCCGACGGTTGAACAAATATTTGCAATGCAGGCGAAGTATGTCGGTGTGCCGCCACGGAAGCAGATACGGGGCGCTGCCCGAGCAACAGGTTTTTCGGGGCGCTGCCCCATGCCCCGGTGAAGTATGTCGGGGCGCTGCCCCGAGCCCCGGTCAAGGGACTTTTTTCAAAAAGTCCCTTAACAATCCTCAAAAACTTCTATAAAATAGGAAAAAAATATTGTTCATAAATCCTGCACAAATCATAGTTTAGCTGAACTATATAAATAGCTAAACGAAGTATTCTGCAATTTTTGTAAATTCAAAATATTACCCCTTCCCAAAAGTTTTTTGGGGGTCTCGGGACCTTTTTCTCAAAAAAGGTCCCGAGCGGGGGCGAGGGGCAGAGCCCCGGCGGAGCCCCGGCGGAGCTTATACTCCGACACAAAAAACCGATGACCTCCGGTCATCGGTTTTTTGTGTCGCGTGTGCCCTTATCGCTTGGACAGCACATCGCTTTCATATTTTTTAACAAGGGGCAGGTAGTCCTTTACTACGCCGCAGCGGGACAGGTACTCGTCCCAAACGTCACCGAAGGGAGCGGTTTTCAGCTCCTCCTGAGCCACCATAAGAGAGGTGAAGTCGGCGCTGTTCTGAAGCGCGGTCAGTTTCTCCGAGGGCTGAAGCAAAGCGTAAAGCAAAGCCTTCTGTACGCTGCGCACACCCGTCACCCATGCGGATATGCGGTTAATGGCGCCGTCAAAGAAATCTGTGGCGATAAACACGCGGTCAAGAGCCTTGCAGCGAACGATCTCCTTGGCGATCTCTCTGATCTCATCCTCAAAAAGCACAACATGGTCGGAATCCCAACGCATGGGGCGCGTCAGGTGCAGACCGATCTCGCGGTGGAACAGAAGCAGAGAGGAGATTTTGTCAGACACGGTCTCCGTGGGATGATAGTGACCGTTGTCCATAAGGGGCGTGATTCCCTTTTCCTGCGCATACGCCAGACAGAACTCGGCGCTGCCTACGGTGTACGCCTCAAGTCCGATGCCGAACACCTTGGATTCAAGGGTCACAAACACCTTTTCGGGGTCTCTGGGCTCCGCAAGTATCTCGTCAAGAGAAGCCTTGAAGCGGGCGCGGGGGCCGATGCGGTCGGCGGGATAGTCCTTGTAGCCGTCGGGGATCCATATGTTGACTACACTGGGCATTCCCGTTTCCTCGGCAAAATACTGAGCAAGCCTTATGCAGCATTTGCCGTGGCGGATCCAGTAGTTTCTGACCTCCTCGTCGGGAGATGACAGAGTGAGATTATTTTTCACCATGGGGTGAGAGAAAAACGTGGGATTGAAGTCAATACCCAATCCCCGCTCCTTGGCATAGTCCACCCACCACTTGAAGTGACGGGGTCGGATGTCGGAGCGGTCGGGCACCTCGCCCTTTTCGTACACGGCGTAGCTTGAATGAAGGTTCAGCTTCTTTTTCCCCGGCATAAGGGAAAAAGCAAAATCGTGATCTGCCGCCAGCTCCTCGGGAGTGCGTGCGGCGCCGGGATAGTTGCCCGTAGCCTGAATGCCGCCGGACAGCTTGTCGGGAGAATCAAAGCCCTGCAAATCGTCGCCCTGCCAGCAGTTTACCGACACGCTCACATCCTTAAGCGTATCAAGCGCCGCCTCTGTGTCCGCTCCGAGGGCGGCGTACATTTTTCTTGCCTCTTCGTATCTTGACATAAGGTGATTTCCTTTCGTAATTTTTTATGTATTCAGTCTTCGTCCTTTATAAGTCTGAATTCCCCTCCGCGGCAGGAAAGCGACGCGGAGAAGAAAGCTTTCAGAGCCCTTATCATATGCTCCGTATCGTCGGCGCCCGCCGTCTCAAAAGCAGAATGCATGGCAAGCTGGGCAAGACCTATATCCACGGTGCATAGAGAAACCTTTGTATCGGCTATACTGCCGAGAGTGGAACCGCCGGGCATATCGGCACGGTTGGCGTAAAGCTGTACGGGCACGTCCGCCGCCTCGCATATAAGTCTGAAAAGCGCCGAGGACACCGCGTCCGTGGCATATCTCTGATTTGCGTTGTATTTGATCACCACGCCGCCGTTCATTTTCACGCTGTGGTTTGCATCGCAAAGCTCGGGATGATTGGGATGTACGGCGTGTGCGTTGTCGCAGGACGCCATAAAGCTTGAAGAAATCAGCCTTTCAAAGTCCTCTCCCCTGCCGACAGCACGGCACAGGCGGGACAGGGTGTCAAAAAGAAATGTGGAGGCCGCTCCCTGTTTTGTCTCGCTGCCAACCTCCTCGTTGTCGAACAGACAGTATACGGGGCAGCCCTTGCCGCCCTTTGATATGAGAAAAGCCTCAAGGGAAGCGAAAGCGCACTGCAAGTCGTCAAGGCGGGGTGCGGAAATAAACCCGTTCCACTGATACCCCTCCTCCGTCACATACAAAAACACATCGGAGCCGAGCACGTCCCCCTCGTCTGCTCCCACGGCTGCTGCCACGGCAGACGCAAATGAGGGAGCCCCCTCCTCCGTGCGGTAAAGGGGCAACAAATCGGTTGCGGTATCAAGCTTTGCGCCGTCGCCGGAGCCTCTGTTCAGATGTACGGCAACGGAGGGGATAATCGCCTGATTGATTCCGAGATCAAACAAGCGCACTTCGGCGCCCTCTGCGCTGCGTACAACGGCGCGGCCTGCCGCGGACAGAGGTCTGTCCATCCAAGTCTGTGCAAGCATACCGCCGTAACGCTCCGCCGAAAGTCTCACGGCGCCTCCCCTCTCGGGAAGCTCCGCATTTTCTTTAATTTTGAAAGCAGGACTGTCGGAATGGGAGGCGCTTATCATAAACGAAGAAAATTCATCCTCCGGCACCTTAAATGCTATAAGCGAGGAAAAACCGCGGCGCACGAAATATTTATTTCCGCCCCGAATTTCCCATCTGTCACCCTCGAAAAGCTCAGTATAGCCCTCGTCCTCAAGACGAAGCGCCGCATTCTGCGCCGCGTGACACGCCGTAGGGCTCTTTTTTATAAAGTCAAACAGTTTCCGATTTATCCGTTCTTTTTCGCTCATATCCCGACCGTCCTCCCGAATGTCAGATTATTTGCCTATGGTCTCCACCTTAAGAGTGTTGGTGGTGCCGTTGGTGCGCAGGGGCACGCCGCCCGTAATAACCACCGTATCGCCTGCGCATACCGCGTCTATCTGCTTTGCGCAGTCAATGGCATGGCGAAACAGCTTATCCGTGTCGCTCTGGTCAAGAGCAAGCACGGGAAGCACGCCCCACGACATGGAAAGCTGATGAAATGTTTTCAGCTCCGGAGTCGCCGCCACAATATCCTGCTTCGGTCTGAATTTTGAAACAAGCCGCGCCGTGTAACCGGAGGTAGTAACCGCAATAATGGCTTTCGCCCCCAGATCCCGTGCTGTGGTGCAGGCGGCGTCGCAAATTGCGTTTGTAGTGTCGTTGCTGTCCACTTCGTATTTGATATTGCAGTAAGCGTTCATTTCCATAGCATCGTTTTCCGCCTGCTCCGCAATGCGCGCCATGACGGAAACCACATTGGCGGGGTCGATACCCATAGCAGTCTCACCCGAAAGCATGACCGCGCTGGTGCCGTCGAAAACGGCGTTTGCCACATCGGATATTTCCGCACGGGTGGGAGTCAGGCTGTTTATCATGGATTCCAGCATCTGTGTGGCTGTAATGACGATCTTGCCCGCCTGATAGCAGCGGCGTATAAAGCGCTTCTGAATTCCGGGCAGCTTTTCAAATGCCACCTCAACGCCCATATCTCCCCTTGCCACCATTATTCCGTCGGAAACGGCAAGAATATCGTCAAAGCTCTCAACGCCCTGCATATTTTCGATTTTGGATATTATCTTGATCTTATGACCGCCGTTGTAATCAAGGAATTTTCTCAGCGCCACCACATCGTCGCGGCTGCGCACAAAGGAAGCGGCTACAAAGTCCACGTCGTTTTCAATGCCGAAAAGCAGATCGGACTTGTCCGCCTCGCTCATATAAGGCATTTTTATGGGGAAATTCGGAATATTTATGGATTTCCTGTTTTTCAGCACTCCGCCGATCTCTACCCGGCAGACGATGTCAGTTTCGGTAGTCTCAAGGACTCTGAAAGCCAGCCTGCCGTCGTCCAGAAGAAGCCGCACTCCGGGGGTAAGCTGACGGACAAGAGGCGGATAGGATACAGATACACGGCTTTCGTCGCCCTCAACGCTGTCCGCCGTGAAAGTAAAGGTATCTCCCGCGTGCAGCTCAACGCTTGAATTTTTGAATGTCCCGATTCTTACCTCGGGTCCCTTTGTATCAAGCATGACAGCGGCGGAAACGCCCAGCCTGTCCCGCACGGCGCGAAACATCTCTATGGTCTTTTTGTGCTCCTCGTGCGTGCCGTGGGAAAAGTTGAGCCGCGCCACATTCATACCGGCGCGAAGCATTTTCTCAATCATTTCCTCGCTGCTGCTTGCAGGTCCCATTGTGCATACGATTTTTGTTCTTCTCATAGTCCGAATTGTCCTTTTGCCAAATTTTCGCTTTATACATTATATACCGAAATTTTACGCCAGTCAACAGGAGGGATAAAAAAAGCAAAGATTTGACTGAAATATGACAAAGGCTTTACAGGTTAAAATAATATGCCAAAACACTTGATTTTTCCGTATACATTGGTTTATAATAGATTGGAATGAAAATCTTCATCTCAAAGGAGAATAAAAATGTTAGTAAACGCAAAAGAAATGCTGACAAAAGCTAAAGCAGGCAAGTATGCCGTAGGTCAGTTCAACATCAACAACCTGGAGTGGACCAAGGCAGTTCTTCAGACCGCAGAGGAACTGAAGAGCCCCGTTATCCTTGGCGTTTCCGCAGGAGCCGGCAAGTATATGTGCGGCTTCAAAACCGTTGCCGCTATGGTAGATGCTATGGTTGAGTCCCTGGGCATCACCGTACCCGTAGTTCTGCACCTTGATCACGGTACCTACGAGGACTGCTACAAGTGCATCGAAGCCGGCTTTTCCTCCATCATGTTCGACGGCTCCCATTACCCCATCGAGGAGAACATCGCAAAGACCAAAGAGCTTATCGCAGTATGCGCAGAGAAAAACCTGTCTCTGGAGGCTGAGGTAGGCGCTATCGGCGGCGAGGAAGACGGAGTTATCGGCATGGGCGAGTGCGCAGACCCCAACGAGTGCAAAATGATCGCAGACCTGGGCGTTACCATGCTGGCCGCAGGTATCGGAAATATCCACGGCAAGTACCCCGAAAACTGGGCAGGACTCTCCTTTGAGACTCTTGACGCTATCCAGCAGAAGACCGGAGAAATGCCTCTGGTGCTTCACGGCGGCACAGGCATCCCCGCAGATATGATAAAGAAGGCTATCTCCCTGGGAGTTGCAAAGATCAATGTAAACACCGAGTGTCAGATCGCATTCACCGCTGCAGTCCGCGAGTACATCGAGGCAGGCAAGGATCTGACAGGCAAGGGCTTTGACCCCAGAAAGGTGCTTGCACCCGGTACCGAGGCTATCAAGGCCACCGTGCGCGAAAAGATGGAGCTGTTCGGCTCCGTGGGCAAAGCGTAATTCTCATTAAAAACTCAAAAAGGGGCATACCGGAGGGTACGCCCCCCTTTTATAAACAGAGCTTCAAGGAGGCACTATGAAAAAGCTTGTTTCATTTATTCTTGCCCTGCTGATGCTTGCGGGAACACTGAGCGTTGGTATCAGTGCTGCAACCATTGTAAAGGACGAAACCTTTACAATCGGCAACGCGGACGCGTCGGACGACGGCAAGACAAACGGTCAGGACGCCTATATGATCAAAAGCTATCTGGCGGGAAAGACCTACGCCCTTGACAATATCTGCCTTGACGCGGCGGATATGAACGCCGACGGCACGGTCAATGCCACCGACGCATACTATCTCAAATGTCTGCTGGCAGGCAAAATGAACATTTCCGATTTTGAAAACGGAAGTCAGATTTACCGTCTCACTATTGCCAAAAATGACATCAAAGAATACTCAATCGTCGTGCCCGAGGGATACACCCGCGAGAAAAACGCTTACTATGCGGCAGAGATTCTTCAGCGCTACATATGGATCTCTACCAATTATCAGTTTGAGCCCGAAATTCTGAACGACGGCACCGTGCCCGAAAAAGCCATTGTGATCCACGATGTTGACAGACACTCTGAGCTTGGAGAGGAGCTGGGCAGCGAGGGCTATAAGTACGATGTCACAGACGGCGTACTTAATCTCTACGGCACCTACCGCGGCAATATGTACGCCGCATACGATATTGTGGAAAAGTATCTGGGCTACCGTTTCTACGACAACAACTACACCTTTTCCTACAAGCACCGCACCGCGGATATTCCCGAGGGTACCTGCGAAAGCGTACAGCCCAAGATGAAGTTCAGATACTGCGGTCAGAATGTTAAACAGAACGCCTACGATTACTATCTGCCTTCACACCAGAACGGTACTCAGATCTACGCTTACAGCGAGGAGCGCTACGGTCTCCAGTACGGCCCTCAGAACGTAAACGCTCACTCCTATGCGTATTACTGGCAGTACGCAACGGGTATTATGCCTCCGGACGACGGCACAATGACCCTGGAGGAGCGCATTGTTGCAAAATACAATTCGGGTGAAAAGAAAAACGAGCTTACATGGCAGCCCTGCGCTTCAAGTGAAGATCAGTACAACACCCTGTTTGAGGGACTGCTTATCAACCTTATAAGAATAGAAAACTGGGGCAGCGCCTGCTATGCATTTACCACTACCGCAAAGCATCTGGTAGAAGAGGGCGAAAAGTCCGTTTCCTTCTCCATCAACGATAACGAAGAATACTGCACCTGCCGTTTCTGCAATCTTAAAGCCAACGGCAAGCTGAACAGCAAAACCGGAGAATGGATCACTCCTCCCGAGGGCTTTTCCGGACTGTATCTTGACTTGGCAAACCGTGCCGCAAGAGATATTCAGCAGTATTACCCCGGAATGAGAGTACATACTATTCTGTACAACCATGAGATCCCCTCAACCGTAAGACCCGACAAAAACCTCATAGTGTTCTTCTGCGGACAGGCGTGCAATAATCACTACATTAACAGCGACGAGTGCATAAACGACGGTCAGCTTCACAAGGGCGACAACAGGGCTACCGCCGCAAGCCTTAAGGCATGGGGAGAAATGTGCCGCGAGACCGGCGCCGAAATGTGGTTCTGGTACTACGGCGTTACCTACCACTACTATCTTGTCAGTATGCCCAGTGTGTTCAATATCTATTACGATTACAAATTCCTTTACGAGGAATGTAACGTCAGGGGCATTTACTACGAGGGCGGCGGACGCACCTACAACTATGAGACTCTCAAGGCGTATATGTCCACCAAAATGGAGTGGGAGCCCGATATGTCCTATGAGCAGTTCATAGCATATATGAAGGAATACCTTTATATGTACTACGGCGACGGTTATGAGAAGATATATGAGTTCATAGATATGGAAAACACCGCCGGAAACGAGTGCGGTACCTGCTTTGTGTCAAACTTCGACCGTCCCGGAGATATGTATTCTTACGCATACATCGATGAGCACTACGAGTATATGAGACAGCTTCTGTGCGACGCTTTGGAGATGGCTGACAGAGATGAATACAAAGAGCGCATTACGGTAATGCTTCTCTGCTTCGACTTCCTGGGTCTGTCAAGCTCCTATGACCGTATGTATACTAACGGTGATGCAGCCTCCCGCGCTCTGTACGAGCAGAGATATACGGATATGTATAACGGTATGAAAGCGCGCAATATAGAAGTGTTCTCAAATCCCGTGACCTACACCCTCCCCGCAACCATCGACTTTACCGTAAATCCCATGACGCAGATATACGGTCAGGGCAGCCGCCGTCCCGGCGTCACCCCGTAAAATCCCTAAGCTGCAAATCACCGAAATATCCCCGTGCGGCACGAAAAACCGCACGGGGATTTTTGGGGTACCCTGAAAACCACCTGCTAAGCAGGTGGTTCAAAAGAGGCTTTTGCCGATGGCTAGTCCCGCCGCAGCGGAGGCTCCCCTGTGTAAGGGGAGCTGGCGCCGAAGGCGACTGAGGGGTTGTTTTGGTGGTAATAGTTTGACAATCCCTCCGTCACGGCATACGCCGTGCCACCTCCCTTTGCACAAGGGAGGCGAAAGAACCCCGCCGCATTTGCGGCTGTGGGGCAAACTTGCAAATGTCGGAAGTATCGGTGGGCTCTAAGCCCCGCCACTGGCAGCAGCTTTCAGCCGCAGTCAAAACCTCCGGCTTTGCCGGTGGTTTTGATTGCTTCTGCATACTGACCGATATTATTTTTTTGTGATATTTATTCATTTTATTGCCAAAAATCGCTTGAAATCCGTCAATAAATATGATAACATAGAAAAAATACATATGCCGCGGAGGAAAAAATGAAAAGGCTTATTTCAATCTTACTTGCCATGCTGATGCTGGCAGGGACTCTCAGCATAGGCACATTTGCCGCGCAGGAATTTGTAAATGACGAAACCTTTACCATAGGCAACGCGGACGCATCAAGCGACGGCAAGGTCAACGGTCAGGACGCCTATATGATAAAAAGCTATCTTGCCGGAAAACCGTATGCCGTAAACGGCATCTGCCTTGACGCGGCTGATTTTAACGCAGACGGGACTGTCAACGCCACCGACGCATACTATCTCCGCTGTATGCTGGCGGGAAAGATGAACGCTTCGGATTTTGAAAACGGCAAACAGATATACCGTCTCACCGTTGCGAAAAACGATATATCCGAGTATTCCATAGTAGTTCCCGAAGGATACACGGGCGAGAAAAACGCCTATTATTCCGCAGAGCTTCTTCAGCACTATATCAGCGTAGCGACCGGTATTGAGCTTCCCATTCTCAACGACGGAACCGTGCCGGAAAAAGCCATCGTTATTCACGATGTAGAAAGACATTCGGAGCTTGGCGAGAGACTGGGCGCCGAGGGCTACATATACGAAGTCACTGACGGAGTGCTTAATATCTACGGCACCTACCGCGGCAATATGTACGCCGTGTACGAAATACTGGAAGAATATCTGGGCTTCCGCTTCTACGACCATTTTTATGTCTTTCTGTATAAGCACCGCACCGTGGATATGCCCGAGGGCACAAGAGTTGAAGTACAGCCTAAAATGAAATTCAGATTTGCCAGGCAGAACGTTGCCTACGGCGGCACCAACTACGACTTCCCCGCCCGTCAGAACGGCTCGCAGATTATCGGATACGATGAGGAGCGCTACGGCTATAAATACGGTCCCAACGGGTACAACGCTCATTCCTACGCTTATTACTGGAAGTACCGCACGGGCATCATGCCCCCGGATGACGGCACCATGACTCTTGAAGAAAGATATGCCGCCAAGTATGAATCCGGTGAGTTTAAGGATTACCTTACATGGCAGCCCTGCGCCTCCAACAATACCGTATATAAAACCCTTTTCACCGGTATGCTTGACCACCTTGCCAGGATGGAAAACTGGGGCAAGGACTGCTACGCCTTTACTACCACCGCAAAGCATCTTGTGGAGGAGGGCGAAAAAT
>CAMFEL010000025.1 GCA_945949385.1 uncultured Clostridia bacterium
AGCTAATGCCGCAGCACTTTCCGCACGCTGAGCGCAGGCGGAGGCGGAGGTAACAAGGGCGGACAGTCCGGTATACCTGTCGTCAGCCTCAACGGCGTCGGTGCAATCCAGATTGTCAGACACATCAAGAATAAAAGTGGGACTGTACAGCACCTTGACATCGCTGCCGGAGGACTTATATACGGACAGCTCGCACATAACCTTGCCCGCCTCCGAAGTAAAAGAGTTTTCAAGAGTGTATACGGCGGAGCCGTTTTCGACGGTACAGTATGCAAAACAGGAGGAACTTTTCAGTTTTCCCGTAAGCGTAACAGTGGTGTCCGACGGGTCGAGAAATACGGGGGCGGTACCGCTGTACAGGGATATTATCAGCGTGCGGGAGGAGGAATCTCCCTTTTTTGCCCGAATCACCGGCGCGGCCGAGGCACCTGATACGTCAAGTGAAATATTTGTAATAACCATAGGCTTCCTTTCCGAAGTATTTTTGTAATTTCAATACGGAAATTTACGGTATTTCTGCGGTCGAAAATATTATACGGCGCAAGCCTTTTCGGCGCTCCCCATATAAATGTTATAAATTTAATAATTTGTTCATTTGGGGTTAACAATGTATATTGGTATATGTCGTATAATATCAAAGCAGTAGTTATAAGGAAACATTTTGCCGGGAAAACAGGAATGCTGATGAGTTTATTTGGGAAAATCAAACGCGGTCAGACCGAGCGGGTGCTTGAAAAGTACGGTGACGAGGTCGGCTCGCTTTATATAAAACTGTGGAAGCAAAGAACGCTGAGAAGCGCAGTCGCCGCCGAAGTTTCTGACTTTCAGGCTCATTTGGTGGAGGTTATGCTTGACCGTTTCGACGAGCAGGTGGAGAAAAAATACACCGTCGAATTTCTTATGGGATTCAAGCGCTTTATTGCAGAAACCGACGTTGAAAAGCTCTACAAAGAGCAGGGAATGGCGGCACTTGTGCGTGACTCGGTTACACTTATTACCGGTCTTGCCGCGGAGCAGCGTACGTCCGTGCAGCAGGAGACCTACTCATATTTTACTCAGAACTATGATATATAGATAAAAAAACAGCTCGCCGCACTGCGGTGAGCTGTTTTCTGTGTCAGTTTATCTCTTTGCGCCTTTTGCGCCCTTTGTACCTGTTGAGGCGGGGGCGCCCATAGCGAATATATTGGTGTCAAAGGAATATATTATGTCGCTTTCTCTGCGGGCGCGCTTCAACGCAAGGGAAATAAGTCGGTCAAGCAGCTCGCCGTAGGAAACACCCACAGGCTGCCACAGATAAAAGGCAAGGGAGCCGGGGATAGTGTTGAATTCGTTTATATAAAGCTCGCCCGTGGCTTTGTCGATCATAAAATCAATACGGGAAACGCCGCTACAGCCAAGATGCACAAAGGCGTCGCACGCCATTTTTCGAATCCTTTCACGCATTTTTGCATCAAGGTCGGCAGGCACTTTTCTGGCAAGGCTTGCCATTCCGCCTGAGGCGGATTTTGCACCTGCGCCTGATGTCTTTGCCCCTGCACTTTTTGCACAGCCTTTGGAGCCGCCCATATATTTGTCCTCATAGCTAAGTATCTCGTCGTGCATAAAGGGCTCCTCGCACTCCGAGGCTTCCGCCTTTTCGGAGTCGCCCACAACGGAGCAATTGATTTCCCGAAGCTCTGTTACGGCGCGCTCGCACAGTACGTTTTCCGCATAGCTGAAAGCGGTTTTCAGCGCTGATTTCAAAGATTCGCTGTCATGCGCTACGGTAATACCTACGCTGGAGCCTAAGTCTACGGGCTTGACAATTACGGGATAACCGATTTTTTCTTCCGTTTCGGACACGCAGGAGTCAATACGGGAGCGGTATTTGTTGAAACGCAGGCAGTCAAGCACGGGGAAGCCGCCGTCACGAAGCATTGCTTTCATTACATACTTATCCATACCAACGGCAGAGGACAGAACATCACAGCCAACAAAGGGAACGCCCAGCGTTTTCAGATAGCCCTGAAGGGCGCCGTCCTCAACATTTGTGCCGTGTACGATGGGGAACGCCACATCAATTTCGGCTATAACGCTTGAGCCGAAGCGCTTTGCGGGGAAGCGGCAAAGCAGTACCTTTCCGCCGTCGGAAACAAAGGTCACGCGGACGCTTTTTTTGCAAAGTGCTTTGAGATCCTTGTACGCAGCCGCCTCCCTCAGTATATCTCCCGTATACATATCTCCGCTTTTTGATATGTATACCGGAATTATATCGTATTTTTCCGCGTCAAGATTTTCCATTGCCTGAAGTGCGGATATGACGGAAATTTCGTGCTCCACGCTTTTTCCGCCGAAAAGCACACACAGCTTCGTTTTCATACTATAATTTTCACGCCTTTCGCTGTCGGTTTGTATTTTTATATCTTAAATATCAGTAATTATCGGGCAGGTCGTTTTCCAGAAGGACTGTTTTTGTGCCGTCTGCGGGCAGGGAATATACTTTCTGCATTGCCTCGCCTATATTTTCCGCCACAAATATCTTATCCTCAGGATACCCGCCGTCGCGCAGCCCCGCCACTATGGGGCCTGCCCGCTTTTTGCCTACGGGAATCACAAAATCGCATACCTTTGCAGCTTCTCTGCCGAATTCGCGGTTGAGCCGCTCCTCTTCGCTGCCAAGCTCCACCATACCGGGGGTGACAAGTATTTTCATGCCCTCAAAGCATGAGAGCGTGTCAAGTGCCGCGCGGCATCCGCTGGGATTGGAGTTGTAGGCGTCGTCAATAAGGGTCATACCCGGCTTTTTTATAAGCTGAAGTCTGTGGGGAACGGGGGTTATGCGGCTGACGCCTTCGGCTATTTCTTCCATATCCTCTCCCAGAAAATGAGCCATGGCAACGGCGCCGCAAAGATTTGTTACATTATGGGCGCCCACCAGCACAGTGGAAAAAGAGTGCTCCGTGCCGTCGGGACAGCTTACGGAAAACTGTGTTCCGGAGCTTGATACGGATATGACCTTTGCGCTGTAATCTGCATTTTCGGAGGTGCCGTAGGTAACGGCGCCCTCCGGCAGGTTTTCCCTCAGATATTCGTTGTCAATATTTATAAACGCTTTGCCGCCCGGCTGCAGATTGTTTGCAAGCTCAAGCTTTGTGCGGATTATGTTGTCAATACTCTTGAAGGACTCAAGATGCTGCGGCCCCACGGAGGTGACTATTCCGTAGGAGGGAGCGGCAATGCCGCAAAGTTCTTTTATCTCTCCCACGCGCTTTGCACCCATTTCGCAAAGGAATATTTCGTGATAGCCGCGCAGAGACGAGCGAACGGTTTTAACAACTCCCATAGGGGTGTTGTAGTTGCCGGGAGTCATGAGCACATTATATTTCTGCTTCAGGATTTCGCATAGGAAATATTTCATGGAGGTCTTGCCGTAGCTGCCCGTTATGCCGATAACTTTAAGGGATGGGCAGGAGCGCAGTATACGCAGAGCGTCATTAAGATAATGGCGTCGAACTGCCGCTTCAACAGGGGCGTTTATCAGATTTGCCAAAAGCAGTACAAAGGGCTGCAGGGCAAAGGCGAGCAGCATAAGTGCATACCCCGCGCCCGCATCTTTCAGAAGCCATGCGCAGACTCCGGCGGCAATAAACAAAAGGGTGTAGGTGACTGCCAGCCGCTTTACACGGGCGGTGAACACCAGCGGCGTTTTCTGATTTTTCTTTTCAAGGTTTGCAAGTGCAAAAATTACCGTGGCACATATAGCTATTATATGCAGAACGGTTGATGCCGCCCCCTCAAAATCCAAGGCGGCGTCGGCGGCAAAGCATACTGCCGCGAGAATAAGGGACAAGATGTTTGGAACTGCCGACGAAATATTGTGCGCAGTCCATTTCAGATGTGTTGCGGCGCCGTAGGAGTTTAGCTGAAACATATGCGCCCCTCTGATAAAGGCAAGGGCGGCGCAAAGCGCGTAGACAGCGGAAAAAATTGCAAATAAAACAGTCTCCATAAGAATATCCTTATATTTTGAGATATGACCGTATTACGGCGTCAAAGACGGCGGGAGAATCAAGCCAGGAAAAATGTCCCGCGCCGGGTATTTTTGCAAGTCCCGCGCCAGGTATTTTCTTCTCCATAAGCTCTCCGTCGCCAAGAGGGGTAGCGTCGTCCTCGGTGCCCCATATGAGCAGAGTTTCGGCGGATATTCGGGGAAGCAGAGGCTCCAGATCCTCGTTTACCGCTTTTACGAGACAGCCGCGCATTACGGGAGAGGCGTTCTGCCAATCGCTGCTGCCGCGCTTCTTCTGCATTTTTTCAACTGCGCCGGGAAACAGCTTTCTGAGCGGCGGTGTGCTCATAAATCTTTTTGCCGCTTTGTAGGAGTATACGCGCATTTTATAGCCTATGCCGCGGCGGCGTATTATGCCCGTGCTGTCTACCAGCATAAGCTTGCTGATCTCAAAGGGAAGAGAAGTGCTTGCGGCAAGCTTTATTGACACTCTGCCGCCGTAGGAATGACCTAAAAGGATTATTTTTTCAAGTCCCAGAGAGACAATGAAGCGCTTGATAAGGTCTGCAAAATCGCCCACATCCCACACATCCGGAGGCTCGCTGCTTTTTCCGAAGCCGGGCAGGTCGGGCGCTATAACGCGGTATTTTTCGGAAACGGTTGCAATGACGGGAGCAAACGCCTCCTTGCAGGAGCCCCAGCCGTGGAGCATAACTACCGCGTCTCCGCAGCCCGTGTCCGTATATTCGATTTTCGTATTACCGATTACAGCTTCCAAAAATAAAGCCCTCCCCGTTTGCACATACATAATAATAATATCATATACGCCCTTTTATGTCAAGAAAAAGGGACGGTTTTACGGTGCGCAGACATAAAAGCCGTATGCACTTTTCGCTTTCCCGCGCTTCTGTCCGTTGACAAAAGGAAAACAAATATATATAATTAAATTGTATGATTTCACACTTTCAGAAAGGAACTCAGACATGAGAAAGTTCTGTTCCGCAATTCTTGCCCTTATTATGCTTCTTACATCCGTTCTTGTCGGTGCGCCGATTTCTGCTGCCGAAACGGACCGCGCCGTTGTCAGCTTCGGCTCTCAGAAAGCGTGCGAAGCGATTAAGGTATCCGAGGTAAAGAACCGTATGACAAGGGGTGATGTTGATCTTAACGGCAAGGTCAACGGAACCGACACAAACTATCTGAAACGGTTTCTGTGCGGAAGTTTGGATACGGACTTGTTCCCTGACATTTATATTACGGGAGACGTATCTGTCGACGGCAGGATAAACGGTACGGATGTAAATATTATTAAGCGCATTGTTACCGGTACGGCTAAGGCATCCGTATACTATGAATACGGATACTCTGCGGCGCCGTACGACCGTACCATGGACGCTGCACTGCTTGAAAGCGACAGAACAGAGACGAATATCAGAGCGCTGATTGACTTTTCTTCATATGATGTATCTGCTTATTCTTATGCGGTAATTACATATCTGACACCGTACGGAGCCGACGGAAACAGCAGCAGGGCTGTTTCTATGGCGCTTGGTGAGGGGGAGAGTCGCAAAACAGTTTCCCTTATCTGTGACGGAAGATTTCACAGCGCCGTTATAGAGCTTTCCGCCTCTACACTAAGTGCCGAGACCGTGTTTGACTTCTTTACAAGCGCCGAGGTCGGGGACAGAATGTTTCTCGATTCGGTAATACTGTGCACCGATGCCGAGGATGCGTCGTCAGCGGCGGCAGAGCGCGAGAGCGAGAATGCCGGATATTCCTTTATTGACGGTGTGGCTGTGGGAGACGCTCCTCTGGCAGAGCAGGATAAATACGGCAGTACCGTTATCCGTTTTGACAGCGTCGAAAAGGTGGAAAAGTATGTTTCTCTTTATAAGGGCACGGAGTTTTCCTACGATGAAAGCGAAAATGCTTTGAAGCTCAGAGCCTCCGGAAGCCGTGTGGTGACAGATCCCGGAGTATTTATAGACCTTTCAAAAGAAGGACTTGTAAGCGAAGACTACGACACCATAACGCTTGTATACAAGCTGCCCACAAATATCAAAAGAAGAACGGCGGTTTGCGGCTTTTATTACGCTTGCGGGGATAATTACAGTATTGTCTCCGGGTGCACTACCTCCACGGTGGAGCTTAAAAAAGAGAACGACTACAACTTCTGCACATACAGCGTATCTGCACTGAAAACCTGGAGCGCATCCCTTAATCTTCTGCGCCTTGACTATATGGAGACCGCCTCAGAGGGAGACACCTGCTATATAGATTCCATCATCCTTTCGAAGAACGGCACGGGCGAGTTTTCCAAGGACTCCGCCGTATACAGACGGCGCGGAGAGGGAAGTCTGCACGTGTCACGGACATGGATAGAATACTGGACATATCACTCAAATGAAAATGACTATGAATATGTTACCGGAGCGGATGAGGACATACAGCTTAGCTTCAGATATGCCTCGAAGGACGCGCTCAGTGCTGAGAGCCTCGGCGCCCGCCTTGAGAGAGCAATAAACCGTGCTACCGGCTACGGCGTTGAGTGCAGCGTATACCGCGGAGTATCGGCACTTAAAGAAGTGTGGAGCGACGCGGTGCCCTCGGCATATATTTTCTATCAGCTTACCTTTGAGGATTCTACCTATATAGTTTACATTAAAACAAATATTTTAAAGGATGCGTCCTTTACCGACCCTCTTGACGGAGACGGCAGCGAAACGGAGCCCTCCTACGATGTTTCCTCCTCGTGGTCTGCAAGCGGAGTCAGCGTTTCCGATTCCTCCGCTCTCCCCGTTTCCCATTCGTCGATGGCCGCCCATTCAAATCACGAGGTGCGGCTTGTTGAGACACCTTACGGCACCTTTGCGGTCATACCCATGGAGGATAACGGTGCAAGCTGGGGCAGCATTAAAGTAGACTTTACCATATATAAGATCGAGGACAACGGCTCCTATAAGGCTATCGGCACTTATCAGTGTGCAAATCACTCCTCCAAGCCTAATATATTCTATGCCGCCGACGGTCTTGTGTATGTAATCGTCGGTGACGCGCAGGGCTCATATCTCAGCGCCTTTGTGGCGTATTTTGACCCGTCGTCGCCAAACGCCGACGGCAGCTACAATATTACAGCGGAAAGAACAGATCTCAGTTATCCCGGCGGGGACGCTCCCGGCGGCTACGGCTACACACAGCCTATTCTTGACGATACAAACGGCCTGTTTACCATTTTCTGCTGCGGCGGAAGCAACGAGGGGTATTTCTCCTGGTTCGTATACGACTGCGCCACCCACAAGTGGAACACATCGGGAATGACCGTGAAGCTTTCCACGTACAGACATTGCTATCTGTACGGCTTTTCCGACGGCGCCTCCGGAGTATATATTGTGGCAGGACGGGATGTGCTTCTGTCAACTCTGGGTATTGCAGACAAGGTGTACGGCGCAAACTATGCGTGGGACGAGGTCAATCTGTTCCATTTCCCCAATCTTTACAGCACATATTACACTATGACTACCGTTTCCTTTGCAGATTACACGCAGATGTATGCCAATATTTTCCCCACTACTTCAAACAATGCCCGCGGAGACGCCTATCTGTCAAAGGACGGATATCTGCATGTACTGTCGTCTACGCGTATGCACCGCAGCTTCCACCACGACACGGTCTACTGGGAATACTGGTATACCGTTTACGATGTGCGCGAGCCCGGTTCGGAGCCCGTTCTTGTATACCACGAGCCCATAAGCTTTGCGGGGGACGAAGCGGAGTACACAGCCAGACTGTTTGAGAAGGACGGGGAGCTGTATATGCTTGCAATGCCTGCCGGCGGACACCGCTGTGAGGTATGGAAGCAAAACACGGAGGGCTACGGCTTTGAGCTGACAGCAAACCGGGTATTTACGGACACCGCGGGAGTCACCACGGCACTTATAGTTGCAAACGGGCGCGGAGGCTCCGTGAACGATAATTCGATTTCCGTAATCTATCCCACTGACTCCGACGGCGGCGCAAAGTACAGATTCTTCACCGTCACCCTCGGAGAATGAAACCGCGTTTTTGGGTTTTCACGGAGAATAGTGAACCCGCAGAAAGTCGCTTGAAAGGAACCTGCATATGTTTGTTAAAAAGCACGGAAGATTTATATATATTTTCGGCTGCCTTTTGTTTGCGGTTCTCTCTGTTGCGGCGTCCCTTGCCGACAGCCGTTTCGGCCTTTCCGAAAGATCCCCCATACTTACCGCTTATAAATGCTGTGTCATCGCTGCCTGTCTGGTGTTTCTCAGAAGGGGTGAGTACCGACGCAGGCCTGCCGCTGCCGCCGCAATGCTGGCGGTGGGGCTGGGCAGCGTGATTCTGACCGCCGCAGGCAGCCTTTACGCCGTAAATGCGCCCCGAACGCTACTTGACAATCTGTGGTTTGCCTTCTGTGTTCTTGTGTCAGCGGTATCGGAGGAGCTGTATTTCAGAGGCGTTGGAGTGCGCCTTGCGGAGACGGTCAGCGGTATAAGGATAAGCGCCGATCGGGGCGGCATTGTAATGCTTTGCGTGGGGTATACGCTCCCCTTGCTTCTCAGCGGTGCGGGCGGCGGAATCATATGGCTTTTGCAGACTGCGCTTGCCTTCTCCTTCGGACTTTTGTCTCTTGCCCTGTACTGCTCCTGCCGAAGCATAACCGTATGCTGTACAGTTCATTTTCTTATGAGCTATCTGTCAAGCTTTACGGCGTACAACACCTCTGCACAGTCGCCTATGGCGGGATTTGTGTTCTTTTGCATTCTACACATTGCCGCCGCTGTTTACAACATCGCCATGGGGGTATATGCGCTTAAGAGAAGCCGCAGATACGGAGGATAATATTTTATTCAAAATGCGGCGCGGCTATTGAATTTATTGCCTTTTCCTGCTATACTTTTAATAATCAAAACTAAGGGAGTCATTATGGTTATTGCAGAAAAATTTGAAAGCGGCTATCAGATAATATACCCCGCCTGTCCCACAGAGTCTTTGGAATTTGCGGTGCAGGAGCTGAAAAAGTATCTTTTCCGCATAACGGGAGCCTGTATTGCCGAATTTGAGGACAACCGCCACCTTGAAGAAAAAGAGATCGCCGTGGGCTATACAAACCGCGGAGGCTATACTGACGACGATGTGGCGGCGCTTGGCGACGAGGGCTTTATTATAAAAAGCGAGGGCGAGCGCATTTACATAATCGGCAGCGGTGTGCGCGGCGCGCTTTACGGAGTGTATTCTTTTCTTGAAGAATACTGCGGCTGCCGCTTTTACACCAACGATTTTGAAAAGGTGCCCAAGCGCGAAAAGCTTGAAATAGCGCCTATTGCCGAAAACAGGCAGATCCCTGCCTTTTTCTACCGCAACTCCTACTGGTACAGCGTAACAGACCCGTATATCAGCGCAAAGCTGAAGATCAACGGCTGCCACGGCAGAGAGCGTTTCCCTGCGAAAATCGGCGGAGATGTGAACTATCAGGGCGGCTTTGAGCACACCATCGGCTGGCTGTCCGGCCAGTGCCCCTACGGCGAGAGAGCATGGGTACAGCCCTGCCTTTCGGACGAAAAGGTTTATGAAACGGTGCTGGGCAATGTGAGAAAAACGCTGGAAGCGCATCCCGATGCAAGGCTTATTTCCATCACTCAGAACGACGGCGACAAGGGCGCCTGCAAGTGCGACAAGTGCCGTGCCGTAAACGAGGCTGAGGAAAGCGAAATGGGCACTATGCTGAAATTCGTCAACAGAATAGCAGAAGAGCTTGAGGACGAATATCCCAATGTAATGTTCGATACCTTTGCATACCGCTTTACCAGAAAGCCGCCCCGCAGTATCAGACCCCGCAAAAATGTAATTATCAGGCTTTGCTCCATTGAATGCTGCTTCAGACATCCCATTGAGGAATGCAGCGAGACCCCCGGTCATGACGAGGGCGGACGCAGCTTTGCCGAGGATCTTATTGACTGGTCAAAGATCGCTCCCAACCTGACCGTGTGGAATTATACCACCGACTTTACCAACTTTTCCGTACTGTTTTTCGATCTACCCACTCTTCGCCGCAATGTGCGATACTTTGCGCAGAACGGCGCTACGGGACTTTTCGAGCAGGGCAACTTTGCCTCTCCCAACGGTGAATTCGGCGAGCTTAAGGGCAATATAATCTCAAGACTTCTGTGGGATCCCTATATGAGCGAGGAAAAGTACAGAGAGTACATAACGGAGTTTATCCGCGACTTTTACGGCGCGGGATACAGCCACATAATTGATTACCTGAGCATGGTAAACGAGTCCTCACTTGACAGCCATTTCGGTATTTACTATGACAATGCCGCAGATTATGTTTGGTGCAGAGACGCTGAAAACCGGCTTGAGGGTCAGAGGCTGTTTATTGAGCGCGGAAACAAAATGTTTGACGCTGCCGAGGCGGAGGCTGACTCTCCCGAGGCTCTTGCAAATGTCCGCCGCAGCCGAATTCAGCTTATAGATTACATTGATTTTACCCTGCGTGCAGAGAGAGAGCTTTGCCCCGACGAGGAGGGCAAGGCGGAGTTTTCCCGCAGTCTTTGGGAAAACAACCGCAAGCGCTTTGAATATATGCGCCGCTACGGTATTACGCACAACCATGAATTCCATCATATAAAATCGCTCAGCGATCCCGACCTTGAACAGCACGCACTGCTGTGGAAGAGACCGGACGAGCAGTAAAGATAACAACGGAGGAAACTGTTATGAAACTCGGAATGATTATGCCTTTTTCCGCTGACAGCTTTGAGAAGGCAAAGGAACTGGGTCTTGACTTTGTGGAGTTTGACCTTAACCACCCCAACTATTGGGGCGTGAATATGGACTCCATCCTGCCGCAAACCGGTGAAATCAAAGCGGCAATGGAGCGCACCGGCGTAGCCGTTGGCGGCGTCGGACGCTGGGGAAGCCAGATAATAGCTGCCGACGGCAGTATTATCGAGCATGAGCTGGACGAGGTGAAAAAGGCAATTGACTTTGCCGCCTCCGTGGGATGCGAAAACTATCTCGTTTCCTGCAACTACGCGCCGGAGCTGACATACTACAAAAACCTTACCGCTTCCATAAATGTACTGAATAAGATCGTTGAGTACGCAAAGAAGTACGGCATTACCGTTTCCATCGTCAACTGCATGATGGGCAATAACTATATCCGCACGCCCGAGCAGTGGAAAATCGTGCTTGACGAGGTGCCGGGACTTAAAATCAAGTACGACCCGTCTCACAGCTTTGTTCACGGCGGCGACCGCGGCGCTTATATGGAAGAGGGCATGATGTGGGGAGACCGCTTCGGATATGTGCATATCAAGGGCGTTATCCAGTACGGCGACTCCGAGGAAGTTGAGTCTTGGGATCGCTTTGAACTGATCAAAAAGCACCCTGAGCTTAAGGATGTGCTTCCTCAAAGCTTCAGCCACAAGAGTTACGACAATCCTCCCGCAGGACTTGACTCTATCAACTGGAGAGCCTTCTTCGGTGTTCTTTACAAGTACGGCTTTGACGGCTGCTGCTCCATTGAGCCTCATTCCGCTTCGTGGTACGGCGAAAAGGGCGACTGGGGCGTAAAGTATACAATTAAGTATATCAGAAGCCTGATGATGGATCTGAATGCGTAAATATAAAGAAAGCAAAAACTCCGCTTCGCATTTTGCAGAGCGGAGTTTTGTCTTTGATTATCTGAAGCAGACGCACAGCCTGTATGAGCCGGAACAAAGGTCAACGGTAAAGCTTTCGTATTTGCAGCCGCTGTCGGAGCGCTTGCACAGAACACCGTCTCCGCAAAGCTTTCCGAAAGCCTCCCGCCTTGTCCAAAGGCTGAAAAACTCCTCGGCGGAGGAAACGGCAGTGGCAAAGAAACGCTCATACACGCGGGAAAGTCGGGCTGTATCGGCGTCAGAGTCAATAAACTCGGCGTCAAGTCCTACTTCCGTACCCGAAAAGGGAAGCGTAATCAATTTGATGTCTTTTTCGCCCCACGCCTTGATTTCTATATCTGTTATAAGCGCGCAAGCCGCAAGGCGATTGGAGTGAGTCACGGAAAAATCGGCACCGCCGCAGAGCGCGTAAGGTCTGCCGCCCTCTTTTTTTGCAAACTCCGTCTTTATACCCGCGGCACGAAACAGACTGTCGCGGCACATGATTCCCGCTTCGTGCTGTGACGCCCGAAGCGTATCTGTCGCCATGTAAGCAATATAAATCATTTTGATTTCTTGCCGCTTATTTTGCAGCGCCATGTGCCGAAATAGAATTTCGGCAGGCTCATCATTCTGCCGATTCGACGGGGCTCGCAAAGCAGACGGTAAAACCATTCAAGTCCAAGACTGATAAACAGCTTGGGTGCGCGCTTTAGGTTTCCGGAATACACATCCAGACTGCCGCCCAGCCCCAGAAAAACTTTTACATTTGGCAGTTTTTCCCGGTTTGCGGCGATCCATTTTTCCTGAAGCGGAGCACCAAGACACACAAACAGAATCTCCGCACCCGACTCGTTTATAAGGCGCAGGGTCTCGTTGTTCTCCTCGCCCTCTTTTTTGAAATAGCCGTGGCGTGTGCCGGCGATTTTTATACCCGGGTGTTTTTCTTCAAATACCTTTTTGCATTGGTCTGCCACCGACACTCCCGAGGGCGTTCTGCTTTCGTCGCTGCCGCCGAAAAGAAATACTCCCGCGCCGCTTTCCGCCGCGGCTTCAAGTACTCGCTCGCCAAGTTCAATTCCGGCGACCTTGCCTTTAAGGGGGGTACCGAGGATACGGGCGGCCTTAACTACGCCCACTCCGTCTGGCACCACAAGCTCCGCCGAGTTAATAAGCTTGCAGAAGTCCGCGTCGTTTATACACAGCTGCACTATTTCCGCATTCGGGGTGTAAACCGCGGTTTGTATGCCGACCTTCAGATTTTCTTTTATAAATTCCGTCGCTTCATCAATATCCACATTTGAAATATTGACTCCGCGCACATTGATTTTTTCGATTTCCACCTGAAAAATTCCTTTCAAAAATGTGCGGGATCGCCGCAGCGAGCAGCGTGAAGATTGCAGTATCTCCTGCGCAGCAGCGTTCTCATACAGTTATAAAGAGTGAAGAAAAGGCTGCCGAGGCAGCCTTTTCTTTTTCAGCCGTTCTGAGCGGATTTTTCCATGTATGAGACTACATCGCCCACGGTGATAAAGCCGCGGATGTCGTCATCGCTGACGGCAACGCCGAATTTGTCCTCACAGAGAAGAACAAGGTCTGCAAGCTCCAGGGAGTTGAGTCCCAAATCAGAGGTAAGCTGTGCTTCGGGTTTGATCTCTTCCTCCTTGACGTCCATCTCGGAAACAAGGATCTCTTTCAGTTTTTCAAACATATTTTACTCCTTACAGTTGCTTTTCAATAATTACTTTACAAGAAAACGTTTGATTTTCTTGGTAAGTGTTTTTTCAAAGTCCTCGTGCCTGATTTCAAAGCGGTTGATATGCTTGTAGGCAGGGAGAGTGCGGTTGATCTGCGCAATTGCTTCCTTGAGAATAAGGCTTGCGGCAGTATCGCTTGTGCCCTCGCCGAGAACATCGTAATCGGGAACGATAACTGCGGTAATAACCGTCTCGCCGTCGTCTCCGTCGCGTCCGATAACAACACATTCGCGAACCGCGGTTATTCTGTGCAGTCTTTCTTCCAGCTCCTCGGGGAACACATTCTTGCCGTTGGAGGCGATAATAACGTTTTTAAGTCTGCCGGTGATTGTTATATAACCCGCTTTATCCAACTTGCCGATGTCGCCCGTGCCGAACCAGCCGTCATCGGTAAAGGCTGCGCGGGTAGCTTCTTCGTTTTCGTAGTAGCCCTTCATAACATTGGCGCCGCGCACAAGTATTTCGCCCTCGCCGTTTTCGGACTCAGCCATAGGAGCAATCTTTACTTCGCAGAAGTCCACAGGCTGACCGATGGTTTCAAATTTAACCTTGCCGGTACGGTTAACGGAAACAAGGGGAGAGCACTGCGTAATACCGTAGCTCTGGAAAACGGAAATTCCGAAGGAATAGAAGTCGCGGATTATCTGAGGATCGATGGGAGCGCCGCCTACTACGATGCTCTTAAGTCTTCCGCCGAAGGCGCCGGTTATCTCGCCGAACAGCTTTTCGCGGTTGTCAATGCCCAGCTTCAGAAGCTGATCGCTTATAGCCATACCTGCGCGCACCTTTTTCTCTATGCCCTTGCGCTTTATCTCAGCCCATATCTTTTTGTGAACGGTCTCAAGGAAAAGCGGAACAAGTATAAGGGATGTGGGCTTGTACTCCTTGAAGCAGCGGGTGGCATATCTTATGCCCTCGCACACATAAGTGGTGCAGCCCAGATTTGTTGCGGCTATCTGACCCGTGGTCAGCTCGTATGTGTGGTGAATGGGAAGCACTGACACGAAAACATCGTCGGGACCGTACTGCGTGGAAAGGCAGGAGGCGTTGGCGGAAGCCACAATGTTGCCCTGCGACAGCATTACTCCCTTGCTGGAGCCGGTGGTGCCGGAGGTGAAGAGAATTGCGGACACCTTGTCAAGGTCGATAACAGCGTCCTCGAAGGAGGTATCGCCGTTTTCAACTGCGTCCTTGCCCAGCTTTATCATTTCGTCGAATTCAATACACTTGTCGCTGTCGAGTTTGCAGTCTGCGGAGATATAGTATTCAAGAAAATCGGCCTTGGGCAGGATCTCCTCGATCTTCGGCTCCATAGCAGAGGTATAAACCACTGCACAGCACTTGGAAATTTTCATGAACTCAGCCATCTGCGCGGCGTCAAGCTCATGGTCGAGGGGAACTATAATGCCTCCGGTTATCATTACGGAGTAGAAAGCGGCAGTCCACGCGGGATGAGTGTCACCGGTTACCGCAATAGTTTTTCCCGCAAGCCCCTTCAGGGTCAGAGCTGTGGAAAAAGCGCGGACATTTTCGTAAAACTCGGCATAGGAAATGCTGCAAAGCTCTCCGTTTACTTTATAGTTATACAGCGCCTTGTCTCCGAAGCGCTCGGCGCTGGTACGGAGCATCTGACGGAAGTCTTCAATGAATTTGGGTGCTTCAACGGGTTTAAGATTATTGTAAGTAGCCATATCTTTCCGTTTCTCCGGCTGGAATTTTACTGTGCCGTATGCCGGCGGGCACAGTTCCGTATGCCTGCAAAAATGCAAATATACACTATTATTATAAAGAAAAGCAGTCTTTATGTCAAGGTTTTTGCGGTAAAAAACAGGGCGTCGGAAATACGAAAGAGCCGCGGCGCTTGCCTCGGCTCTTTTATAAATCTGTTATTCTCCGAGAAGATCCAAAATCTTCTTGTCGCCGTAAACCATTTCCCAGTCTGCGGTGAACGCGTCTACCGCGTAAAGGGTAAGAGGATGGTAAATAAGCTGATCGAACAGCTCGGGGTTAATGGTAACTGCGGGGCAGCCTACCATAGCCACTTTGTGTACCTGCTCTACGTTTTTGAAGCTTGCGGCAAGCACCTTGCAGCTGATGCTGTGCTTCTTGAAAAGCTCAACGATCTCTTCAACGACGTGAACGCCGTCGGAAACGATATTGTCAAGTCTGTTGATGTAGGGTGCCACATAATCTGCGCCTGCGAGAGCCGCAAGCATGGCCTGCTGCTGAGTGAAAATAGCGGTGGCGGTGACCTTGATGCCCTTGCCCTTCAGAATGGAGATAGCTTTAAGTCCCTCTGCGGAAACGGGGATCTTGATGTAAAAATCGCCGCCTGCGATTTTTTTAAGCTCCTCTGCTTCCTTAACGATGTCCTCGGCAACGTCGCTTGTAGTCTGGATGTGAAGCATTCTGTCGGGACCGATAATGCTTCTGATCTCTGCGATAAGTGCCTTGAAGTCAGCCTTTTCCCGGGAAATAATGGTGGGGTTGGTCGTAACTCCGGCAACAGGGAAGAATTCGATACATCTGCGAATCGCCTTGGTATCCGCACTGTCGATTATATACTGCATTGTAGTACTTCCTTTCTTTTTTCCACGTAATATGATAGCACCGCGGGCTCAATATTGCAATTATATCAATATACAAATATTAGTGCGTAATAGCGGATTTTTCGGTCAAAATCGCAACATTGTGCGGCGGTGTGCGGATAATGCGGAGATAATGCGTGAATAACGAAAAAACGGACAGCGGTTTTAAGCGTAATTTTTGTGAAAACACTTTATTTATTCACAATATTGTGATAATATATAGTACAGAGAAGGGAGGCGGTACGGTGGCGCAGGATAAAAAAGCGAGAAAGGTCATAGCGCTCAACAGGAAGGCACGGCACGATTATTTCGTGGACGATACCTTTGAAGCGGGCATAGAGCTTTTCGGCACCGAGGTGAAAAGTCTGCGTGCCGGAACCGTTAATCTTAAGGATTCGTACTGCCGCATAATAAACGGCGAGCTGTTTGCTTTCGGCGTGCATATAAGCCCGTACGAAAAGGGGAATATTTACAATAAAGACCCCCTTCGCGTACGCAGACTGCTGATGCACAAAAAGGAAATAGGCAAGCTGTTTTACGCCGTGTCCCGTGACGGCTGTACGCTCATACCTCTTTCTCTGTATTTTTCAGGTTCCCGCGTAAAGATGGAGCTCGGTCTTTGTCGGGGTAAAAAGCTTTACGATAAGCGCGAGGCTGACGCCAAGCGTCAGGCGGGCAGGGAAATGGAAAGATATTCAAAGCTCGGCCGCAGAGACGGCTGAAAATGCGGGGCCGCAATGGTTTCGACGGGGATCCTGATTGGCGATAAGCGGGTAGTGTCTGGGGAAACACTTAAATAAGCTCCACTTAAATTTAAACGCTAACAATAACAGCGAACTGGCAGCTGCATAAGCTGCGCCGCCATTAGGCGGCCTGTCCGCCCGAAGAGCTGCCGCGGCTTCGGACGGGCATAACATCAGCGGCAAAAGTGAACGGCGAGTTATCTTTTGCAGCCGTCACTGACTAAAAAGATACCGACTTCCGTATCCCGTCTGCCGGAGACGGAAGCGGGAAGCACAAAAGGCTGACTGCACCCGGAGAAAGTTGCAGGGAGGGGTTTTCGGACGTGGGTTCGACTCCCACCGGCTCCACCAGAAAAGAACCCACATTTGTCTAAGACAAATGTGGGTTCTTTTCAACTAAATCCGTCCTCACGGACGGATTAAATCCCACCTCAGTGGGAT